>JAVBXL010000068.1 GCA_030824575.1 bacterium
CTTCGCCCCTTCGCCCCTTCGCCACCAATCCACGTACGCCGCCATTGTGATTCCGCCACGCCCCCGCTAAAGGCGCGCACATGTCCAGCACCGCCCCCCAGATCACCCCGGAAGTCGTCGCCGAACATGGCCTCAGCCCGGAAGAATATGACCGCGTCCTGAGCGCCCTCGGCCGCGAGCCGAACCTTACGGAACTCGGCATATTTTCGGTCATGTGGTCGGAACATTGCTCGTATAAATCGTCCAAAATCCACCTGATGAAGCTGCCGACCACCGGCCCGCAGGTCATTTGCGGCCCCGGCGAAAATGCCGGCGTGGTCGACATTGGTGACGGGCAGGCGGCGATCTTCAAGATGGAGAGCCACAACCACCCCAGCTACATCGAACCTTATCAGGGCGCGGCGACGGGCGTCGGCGGCATCTTGCGCGACGTGTTCACCATGGGCGCGCGTCCCATCGCGAACATGAACGCGCTGCGGTTCGGCCGTCCCGACCATCCCAAAATGCGCCACCTGATCAGCGGCGTGGTGCGCGGCATCGGCGGCTATGGCAATTGCGTCGGCGTGCCGACCGTAGGCGGAGAGGTGAATTTCCACCCCGCCTATGACGGCAACATCCTGGTCAACGCCATGACCGTGGGCGTCGCCGACACCGACAAGATTTTCTACAGCGCCGCTTCGGGCGTGGGCAACAGCATCGTCTATGTCGGCTCCAAAACCGGCCGCGACGGCATCCACGGCGCCACGATGGCGAGCGCGGACTTCGGCGACGACGCCGACGCCAAGCGCCCCACCGTGCAGGTCGGCGACCCCTTCACCGAAAAGCTGCTGATCGAAGCCTGCCTGGAACTCATGGCGTCCGACGCGATCGTCGCCATTCAGGATATGGGCGCGGCCGGCCTCACCTCCTCCAGCGTCGAAATGGCGTCGAAGGGCGGCGTCGGCATCCAGCTCAACATGGACGATGTGCCGCAGCGCGAAACCGGCATGACCACCTATGAAATGATGCTCTCCGAATCGCAGGAGCGCATGTTGATGGTGCTGAAGCCCGGCCGCGAGGATTTTGCGGAAGCCATCTTCAAGAAGTGGGAACTCGACTTCGCCGTCATCGGCCATGTCACCGACACCGGCCGCATGGTATTGATCCATAAGGGCGAGACGGTGTGCGACATCCCGCTCGCCCCGCTGGCCGACGACGCGCCGCTCTACGACCGTCCCTCCATGCCGAAGGACGCGTATAAGACCTGGTCGCAGGTCGAGCCGCTGGGCGACATCGCGCAAAGCGCGGACATCGGCGCGGACCTCATCACGCTGATGGGCAGCCCCGACATCGCCAGCCGTCGCTGGATCTGGGAGCAGTACGACCATATGGTCGGCGCCGACACCGTCCAGCGCCCCGGCGGCGACGCCGCCGTCGTGCGCGTCCATGGATCGAACAAGGGCATTGCGATCAGCACCGATTGCACCCCGCGCTATTGCTATGCCGACCCCTATGAAGGCGGCAAGCAGGCGATCGCCGAGTGCTATCGCAACCTGTCCGCCGTCGGCGCGACCCCGCTGGCGGTGACGAACTGCCTCAACTTCGCCAACCCGCAGCGCCCCGAAATCATGGCGCAGCTGACCGGTTGCCTCGACGGCATGGGCGACGCCTGCCGCGCGCTCGACTTCCCGATCGTCTCGGGCAACGTCTCGCTCTACAATGAATCGAAGGCGACCGGCGGCGGCAGCGCGATCCTGCCGACCCCGGCGATCGGCGGCATCGGCCTGCTGGCCGACGTCGATGTGATGGCGACCGTGGCGTTCAAGCAGGAAGGCGACGCCATCTGGCTGATCGGTGGAGAGGGCGCGCATCTGGGCCAGACCATCTGGCTGCGCGAAATCGCCGGCCGTGAGGCGGGCGACGCGCCCAAGGTCGATCTGGCCGCTGAACGCGCCCGCGCCGACACCGTGCGCGCGCTGGTCGCCAACGGCACCGTCAACGCCGTGCATGACATCAGCGATGGCGGGCTGCTCGTCACGATCGCGGAAATGGCGCTGGCCGGCAAGATCGGCGCGACGCTCGACATCGCGCTGACTACCGCTGCCGCCTTTGGCGAAGATCAGGGCCGCTATGTCGTCGCCGCGCCCGCAGGCGTCGAGATTGCAGGCGCGGTCAAGATCGGCACGACCGGCGGCGACACCGTCGTCGGCGTCGCGCTGGACGCCCTGCGCACCGCCCATGAAGGTTTCTTCCCGGCCCTGATGGACAGCAAACTCTAATGTCGCGCGAAGGGGCGGGACGAATACCCGCCCCTTCCTATTCCCGGCGAAAAATATATTCCGCATCGGTCCAATCGCCGACACGGAACCCATAATCCCCAACCTTCATGAACCCGCGCTTTGCATAGACTGCCTGCGCGCGATCATTGCCCGACCATACGCCCAGCCACACCGGCCCTCCCATGGTCGCGGCCAGCCAATCCAGCGCCACGTCCATCAACGCGCGCCCGATCCCCATCCCTTGCGCCGCCCGTAACGCATAAAGCTGATAAATTTCGCCCTGTGCCGCCGACGCTTCGGGGTGCGGCAATTTGCACGGGCCGACATGCGCATAGGCCAGCAGTCGCTCGTCTTCCGCTTGCGCAACCCAGGTCGCGTGCGAAGGATCGGCCAATTCCCGCTCTACGGTGTCCCGGCCATAAGCCGCCGCCTCGAACAGCGCCAGATCCGCAGGAGGATAGGGAATGGCGAACCCGTCAAGAAAGGTTTCCCGAAAGGCCGCCAATTTAAGTGCGGACAGGGCAGCGGCGTCATCGGGTCGCGCGGAGCGAATGGTGCAAGGCGAAACGGTCATTACGATCCGATCGCACATCACCCCTCGCCGCACAATCTCACCCCGCCCGCGTCACCCGCGCAAACAGTATCTGATAGCCAGCGTCGCCGCCGCGCTCTTCAAACGCCGCCATCACCCGGCGCAGGTCGCCCGGCGGCAGCGGCTTGCGCCCTTCGCTCGGCACCACCGCGCCAATCCCCTTGAGGTGCGCGATCAGTCCGCGCGCACCGCCGCACTCCAGCGCATAGTCCTCGTCAAAGGCGAAGGCGTCCTCATACCCCGCGATCAACCCGCGCAGGTCGCCCAGCGATGGATAGT
The DNA here is from genome assembly GCA_030824575.1 of bacterium. GTDB lineage: Bacteria > Pseudomonadota > Alphaproteobacteria > Sphingomonadales > Sphingomonadaceae > Sphingobium. The sequence continues at coordinate 3,130 of JAVBXL010000068.1, forward strand.
CGGGCACCCCCGCCACCAGCCCGCACGCCGCATGCGCCGCGCGCCAGCGGGCGAAGCTGCCCTGCCCCATGGTCGAGAAGATCAGGCTCCCGCCCGGCCGCAACAATCCCGCCAGCCGCCCGATCGCCCCGCCCAGATCGTCAAACCACTGGAAGGCCAGGCTGGACAGGATCAGGTCGAACCACGGTCCCTCGAACGGCGGCGCTTCGCCATCCATCGTCATGAACCGGCCCGCGACCAGCCCGTGCGACGCCGCTTGCTCCAGCATGCCGGGCGATATGTCGGTCGCCACCAATTCCGCGCCGGGCCAGCGCGCCTGGATGTCGCGCGTCAGAAATCCGGTGCCGCACCCGATCTCCAATATGCGCGCCACGCCGTCCGACTTCTGGCGATGGGCGAGGTCCGCGACCAGGCTGGCGGCCAACCGCTGCGGCCCGGCATGGCCGTCATAATGCGCCGCCGCCGCGCCGAAGGCGTCGCTTATCCGTTGCTTGCGAACGTCGTTCATGGCTAGGCGCATGGCAGAGCTTTGGCCGCTTGGCCAGTATCGACCCGCATCCGCCCGCATAGAACAGGAACCGCCGCCCCATGACCGCTTCCGCCCGCATACCCGCCATGGACGTGCTACGCGGTTGCGCGGTGCTGGGCATATTGTGGATGAACATCACTGCCTTCGCCCTGCCGCAAAACGCCTATTTCAATCCGGCTGTCGCGGGACCGCCATCGGCCGCCGACATCGCCGCCTGGGCGATCAGCCTGATCTTCGTGGACGGCAAGATGCGCGGCCTGTTCGCCTTGCTGTTCGGCGCGTCCATGCTGCTGCTGATCGACCGGGAGGAGATGGCGGGGCGCGACGGTCGCCGGGCGCAGATGATCCGCTCCGGCTGGCTGTTCGTCCTGGGCTGCGCGCATTTCTTCCTGCTCTGGTGGGGCGACATTTTGCGGGTCTATGCGCTGGTCAGCCTGTTCGCTTTGTTGTTCGTGGGCCTGGAACCCTTCGCCCTCGTCAAGCGCGCCCTGCTCTTCTTCTTGCTCCAGTTCCTGCTGGTCGCCAGCTTCATCGCCAGCCTCTACGCCTGGCACCATGCCGCCGCGGCCCCCGACGCAGGCGCCACCCTGCGCGATGGCTATGCCGCCTTCATGGCCGCCCTGGCCGATCCCGCCAGCCCCGGCACATCGGCGGAAATCGCCACCTATCGCAGCGGCTTCGTCACCATCCTCCAGCATAAACTGGCCGGTCTGCCGGGCGACTGGCTCTGGGGCTTCCTCTTCACCGCCTTCGAAACCCTGGGCTTCATGCTGCTGGGCATGGCGATGCTCAAAGGTGGCTTCCTCACCGGCCGCTGGGACGCGGCGCAATATCGCCAGACCGCGCGCCATTGTTTCATGATCGGTGTGCCACCCATGGCCGCGATGGCGCTATGGGTGGCATGGAGCGGCTTTGCGCCCCTACCGGCCTATGGCGTCGCGCTCGCCTGGTCGCTCCCCTTCCGCATTCCGCTGACGGTCGGCTGGGCCGCGCTCATCCTCTGGCTGCTCGCCCGCCATCGCACCCACTGGCTGGTCGATCGCCTGGCCGCCGCCGGGCGACTGACGCTCAGCAACTATCTCGCCACCAGCCTCGTCATGACCGCACTCTTCTACGGCTGGGGCCTTGGCCTCTTCGCGCACGTACCCCCGGCGGCGCTGCCCCTGTTCGTTTTGGGCGGATGGATGCTGATGCTGGCCTGGTCGAAACCCTATGCGGCGCGATTCGCCCTCGGCCCGGCCGAATGGCTGTGGCGCAGCCTGATACGCGGCCAACCGCAAAAGATTCGCAAGAGCGACTAGATTACTATTGCGACCCATTATCAAACACGCTATCTCTGTTTCCAACAGGAGAGTGTCTTCGATGGTCGTCTGCGTCTGTAATGCGATTCGTGAAAAGGACTTGCGGGAAGCCGCGCGCAACGGGGCGGACACGCCTTGCAGCGCCTATGCCCAATATGGCCGCCGCCCCAAATGCGGCCAGTGCGTCTCCTTCGCCCGTACCATCATCGCCGCGGAACGCGCCTCTGCCTGACAGCATTGCGAATCAGCCGCAACCGGCAGTCGCGATCTCCACGCAATAGCGCGGCGAAAAACCCCTGATTTCCAAGGGTTTTGCACTTAACAGCGCGTCCCCGAAACGATATACGATCCGGCGTCCCCCATTGCCGGAGTAAAGCGCCATGAAAGGCGATCTGAAAGTCATCGAATATCTGAACGAGGTGCTCAAGAATGAGCTGACCGCGATCAACCAATATTTCCTCCACTATCGCGTGCTCAAACATTGGGGCATCGAGAAGCTGGCCAAGTTCGAATATGAAGAATCCATCGATGAGATGAAGCATGCGGACAAGGTGGCGGAACGCATCCTCTTCCTCGACGGCCTGCCCAATTTCCAGCTGCTTGGTCGCCTGAAGATCGGCGAAACGGTCGAGGAAATCCTCAAGGCCGACCTCGAACTGGAATATGAGGCGCTGCCGGTGCTGCGCGAAGCGATCGCCTATTGCGAATCGATCAAGGATTTCGTCAGCCGCGACCTGTTCCAATATATCCTCGAAAGCGAGGAAGAGCATGTCGACACGCTGGAAACCCAGTTCGAAATGATCGAACGCATGGGCATCCAGAATTATGTCCAGCTACAGAGCAAGGCGAAAGAGGACTGATTCCTGACTGTTCCCCGGCGCAGGCCGGGGTCCAGGGTTTTCTGGCGCAGCGCGTGACGCCCTGGACCCCGGCCTGCGCCGGGGCACTTATAAAGCCAACTCGATCCAGTTGAAAAAGGGGCGTCCTGCATGGGCGCCCCTTTTGCGTTACAGCAGCGCTTCGAGCAACCCGATCAACGGCAGGTCCGCCGGCGGCATATCCAGCGCGTACATCTGCGCCGGCTTCAGCCATTTGAGCGCCGTCGCATGGCGCGCCTCCGGCACGCCCTTCCACTTGCGACAGACATAGAGCAGCATCAACAGATGCTTCTCGCCCATCGCCTCGCTGGCGAAGGTCGCGGGGGCCAGACAACTGCCATGCGTCTCGATCCCCAGTTCCTCTTCCAGTTCGCGCACCAGCGCCGCTTCGGGCGTTTCGCCCGGTTCCACCTTGCCGCCGGGAAACTCCCACAGGCCCGCCATCGCCTTGCCGGGCGGGCGCTGTTGCAACAGCACGCGGCCATCGGCATCGATCAACGCAACGGCAACGACCAACAGGGGAGGAAAAGCGGGCATATCGGTCCAGTCGGGAGGGGTTTGTTAACCGTGGCTGCTTTACAGGTTCATCGGGGACTGTCTGTAGCGAAACGGGGATTTTATGCGCGCGCTTGTCGAAATCCTGGCCCGATTGAGGCTGATCCGGTGCGAGCGCGGCGCTACGGCCGTCGAATATGGGCTGATCATCGCGATGATCGTAATCGCCATGATCGCTGCACTCAATAACGTCGCAAACAAGACCACCGGCATGTGGAACAACGTCGCGACGGAAGTAACCAAGCATTAACCATCAATATTTGACAGCCGTTCGATCACATTAAGCCTTTCTCAACCGACCTGATCTAATCCGTTCCTTGCTGACCACAAATAACCATGCGGGGCGGCCGGGTAGTTAAACGCTGAAATCCATTTCTAGGGAGACGTCACATGCAGTTCATCCGTAAGATGCTGAAGAATGAAAAGGGTGCCACCGCGATCGAATACGGCCTGATCGCCGCTCTGATCGCCGTCGCCGCCATCGGCGCGATGACCAGCCTGGGCACCAAGCTGGGTTCGACCTTCAACAACGTCTCGGGCAACCTGAAGTAAGCCCAGACGCTTGTCGAATTAAGGGGCGGCGGAAGCAATTCCGCCGCCCCTTTTCGTTTGCGCGTAAGAATGCGCTTTTGGCGCGTCCGCACCAGCCCTCACCCCCACCCGACCTTCCATTCAGGATACGCTCTGTGGGAGGTTGGGTGGGGGTGAGGGCTGGTGCGGCAACCGAAATGCGCTCTTTCGCGCATTTCGAGACAAACTCTTACCAAGTCACGATCTTGACCCGCTGCCCCGGCCGCAGCTGGGCATTGGCGCTTAGCGCGTTCATCGTCAGGAACCGGTCGATCTGATAATCCGAATAGGCCATGCGCTTGGCCATGGATTGCACGGTGTCGCCTGCCTTGACGGTGACGACGTCGACACGGCGCGGCTTGATCGCCGCCGCTTCCTGCGCGCTCAGCCGCTGCACCGACTGCACCATCGCGGTAAAAGGCCCAAGCCCCTGCCCCGCCGGCGTCAGCAGCAGGAAATGATAGGCTTTCCCGCCGCCGAAATCATAAGCGAAGACGGTCGCATCGACCTCGCTCGACTGGCTCGTCGCCCGGACGGTGCGATAAGCGGCCGGCAATCCATTGATCGTCGTCCGGCGAACCTCGCCTGCGGGCACGCCGCCGTCATTCCCGCCCAGTTTGGCGAACACGCTGTCGATATAAGCGGCCAGATTGCCGGAATAGGGTGCCGCGCCGAACTGCGCCTGCCCCCCCGATCCGGTAATCGACACCGCGTCCGCGCCATTTTCCATGCCAAAGCCGCTGGGCGCGGCAAAGCTCAGCCGCAGGTCGGGATGGCGAAAGCGATTGCCGTCGATCACCCCCTGTTTGGGATCGTCGCCATAGAGCACGCCGTCCACCGCGTTGAGGAAGGCGTCGCGGTTGCGCACCTTGCTGGTCGCGCGAGTCGCGGCGGCGGCATTGGCGGCGCGCTGAACGCGGGCACCGGGATCGGGGTGGGTGCTCGCCCATTCCGGCATCGACCGCGCGCTGCCCGCCACCCGCGCGTCCAGGCTGCTCTGCGCCGCCAGCGACGCAAGCATCCCCGACAGCGCACGCGGGTCATAACCGCCCGTCGCCAGGTAACGGATGCCCAGATCGTCGGCCTCATATTCCTGGCTGCGTGAAAATTTCAGCGTCAGCAGCTGGCTGCCCGTGCCAATCCCCTTCTGGATCAGCCCCGCAAAGCCCGAATCGCCCAGGAACGCCCCTGCCAGCGCGCCCAGCAGCGCCCCGCCAATCGCGTTGCGCGTCGCCGCCTTCTGTCGCCGCTGGCCATGCTGGGCCGCGACATGGCCGACCTCATGACCCAGCACGCCGGCCAGTTCGGCCTCGTCGTTCATCAGCGCCATTAGCTGCCGGGTCACATAGACATAGCCGCCGGGGATGGCGAAGGCGTTGTTCACCGGCGAATTGAGCAAGGTGACGGTGAAGTCGCCCTGTGCGTTGGACAGGCCGGATTGTACCGCGATGCGACGCCCGACGCCCTCCACATATTTGGCCTGTGGCCCCACATAGGGACCGCCAAATTCCTTGAGCAATTCAGGATGCTGCTTGGCCCCGCTCGCTTTGTCCTGCGGACTGATCGACGACACGGTGCGAATCGCCTGTTGCTGCCCGATCACCGCGGGCGCGCTCGCCACGATCATCAGCACGCCGCTGGCGCAGCCCAGCTTCATCTTCCAGTTCATATATCCTCACCCATTGCCGTTACCCCCACGTAACGAACAATCATGACGGGGCGTTCCCGTAAAAGCGAGCGACTAAGCGCGCCATCACCCCATCAGCGACGCCGTATCAGGCCCCGATGGCCAGGAATTTGTCGGCGCGATCGGTGCGCAGCGCGTCCGCGCCCAGCCCGTCGAGCGACGCCAGTTCCGCCTCGATCGCCGCGGCCAGATTGGCGATCGCCGCCACGGGATCGCGATGCGCGCCGCCCACCGGCTCCGGCACGATTCGATCGATCACGCCCAGCCCTTTCAGATGCTGCGCCGTCACCTGCATCGCCGTCGCCGCGTCGCTCGCCTTGTCGGCGGTGCGCCACAGGATCGATGCGCAGCCTTCGGGCGAGATCACCGAATAGATCGCATGTTCGAACATCAGCACGCGGTTGGCCGCCGCCAGCGCGATCGCGCCGCCGGAGCCACCTTCGCCCACCACGGCCGCAACCATCGGCACACCCAGCTTAAGGCAGGCTTCGGTCGAGCGGGCGATCGCTTCGGCCTGGCCACGTTCCTCCGCCTGCACGCCGGGAAAAGCGCCCGACGTATCGACGAGGCTCACGACCGGCAGGCCGAAACGATCGGCCAGTTCCATCAGGCGGATCGCCTTGCGATAGCCTTCGGGCTTGGCCATACCGAAATTATGGCGCACGCGGCTGGCGGTATCGTCGCCCTTTTCATGGCCGATCACCATGACCTTGCGCTCGCCCAGCGTGGCAAAGCCGCCAATGATCGCCTGATCGTCGGCAAAGGCGCGGTCGCCCGCCAGCGGCATGAAATTGTCGAACATGCCCGCGACATAGTCCTTGAAGTGCGGGCGTTCGGCGTGCCGCGCCACCTGCGTCTTCTGCCAGGGCGTCAACTTGGCATAAGTGTCCGACAACAGCTTGGTCGCGCGGCTTTCCAGCGTCGCGATCTCGCCGTCGATGTTGATGTCACCCACGCTGGCGGTGGCGCGCAGATCGACGATCCGCGCTTCCAGTTCCGCGATCGGCTTTTCGAATTCCAGAAAACTTACCATGACGCGTGCGTTAAGGCGATGGCGCGTCGCCGTCAACGCGGGGATGCGCGATCTTGGGGCTCATCCCCGCCAGCGGATGGCGGCTGTTGACCAGTTCGACCAGCCGCCGGCTGTCGACATGAGTATAGATTTGCGTGGTGCCGATATCGGCATGGCCCAGCATCATCTGCAACGCGCGCAAATCCGCCCCGCCCTCCAGCAAATGCGTGGCGAAGGCATGGCGCAGCACATGGGGGCTGACCCGCTGCGGCGCGATTCCCGCTGCGCCTGCCAGCGCCTTGACCAGTTGATACAGGCGGATGCGGCTCAAATGGCTCTTGCCCGACGGGAACAGCCACGCGCTGTCCGCCGGCACATGCGGTAACCAGGCGGAGACGGCGGCCCGCGCACGGTCGGAAATCGGCACCAGCCGCTCGCGCGCGCCCTTGCCCTTCAGGATCAGGAAGGGCCGGTCGGCCGCCAGCGCCCGGCGCGGCAGCGACATCAATTCCGTCGCGCGCAGCCCCGAGCCATAGAGCAGCTCGATCAGCGCCGCGAGCCGCAGGTCCGCCGCCGCAGGATGCTCGACGTCCAGCCGTTCGGCGATATACGCGAAAAAACGATCGACCTCCGCCACCGACAATATCTTGGGCAGTGACCGACGCGTCGTTGGCCGCGGCAGCGCAGCAGAGGGATTATCGGCACGCAGCCCTTCCTCCTCCAGAAAGGCGTAGAAGGCCCGCAGCGCCGACACTTTGCGCGCCACGGACGACGCCGCCAGATCGGCCCAGGCCGCCGCCAGCGTGCCCAGCCCGTCCTTGTCCGCCCCGGCCAGCCCACCCAGCAGATCGCCCGCTCCGCTCAAATCGGCGCGATAGGCGAGCAACGTGTTGCGCGACGCGCCCCGCTCCGCCGCCATCATCTCCAAAAAGCGGTCGACCAGGATGGCGTCATCCTGTCCCATCTAGCTGCGACTGATCGCCTCGGCCGCGATCATCCGCGCTTCGGGGTCCAGCCCCACGCGATGCAGCGCCGCCACGACATGATAGAGATGCCCGGCCGGCAATCGGCTCCAGTCATTCCCCTGCATACCCACGGCAGCCAGCAGAGCCACCGTGCCTTTCTCGCCCCGCTGCGCCGCCGCGCCGATCGCACGCGCCCAGCGGCTGTTGGCACCCAGCGCAAAGCCGTTATCCTGCGCCAGCGACGCGGCGTCATCGGCCGACAGGCGCGACAGGCCGGCCAGCGCCGCGATCAGCATCCGCCCCTTCTCCGCCCCGGCGTCCCCGACATAGCTCGACACCCGGCTGCTATTGATATCCACCACCGGGCTCGGCGCGCCGACCGCCAGCAAGGCCCAGAATTGTGACGCACCCGCGCCGTCCAGTTGCCCGATCGCCCGCGCCCAGCGCGCGGCATTGCGGTCGTATCCCGCTGCCAGCATCGCCGCGACCAGATTGGCCGCATCTTGCGCGTCGGCCTGCGCCACCGGCAACGCCGCGGCCGCCCGCGCCGTCGCGATCAGGCCCAGATAATCGGGCTTGCCGCCCTCGCGCCACCATGTCCGCATCGCGCCGATCCGGTCGCCCACGGTCGATCCGGCATGAGCGGTGCGCAGCGTCTCGATCCGGTCCGCCAGATCGCCCGGCGCATCGCCCTCGGTGCCCATCTGACCATAGAATCCGACCAGCGCCGCGCTGGACAACACGCCCAGCCGCGCGGCGATCTCCACGCCCGGCCGCCGCTTGACCGCACTCAACGCAGGCGCGCGCGCTTCCCACGCGCGGACATGCGATCCGACCGTGCCCCATAACGCATCGGGAATTTCGACATTCAAAGCCGTCGCCAGCCCGAATCGCCACGCCGTCAGCCTATCGACGCCATCCCATTCGATCTTCACAGACCGGCGCGCATTGAACCCGGTGCCTACCACCTTTTCGGCCAGCCGATAATCGATGCCGCGCACGACCCCGCGCCGCTGCGCCTGATTGAGCGCGCCGCTCGACGTGCCCTGATCGCCCGACAGCGCCGGGCAGATCGCCCGCGTCATGTCCCAGCCCGGTTCCTTGCTGAACCGCAGAGCCCCGGCCGACAGCGGGCACAGGCCCGCCGGATCGGCCGTCGCTAGATAGGTTTGCATCGCGATCGCATAGAGGCGCGGGGAATAACGGTCGGGATCGACGCTCTGCACCATCAGCCGGGCATTGTCCGCCTCGCCCATGCGCAGCAACAGCCAGGCGCGCTCCGCCGCCCAATCCGCCCCATCGATATCGCGAGGCGTATCGACCGCGCTCAACAATGTCCGGCGCAGCAGGATGGAGGCCCAGCGCGACACGATCGGCGCGTGCGTCTCCTTCATCAGCGCGGCGAGATATTTGCCCGATTCGCCGCCGAATGCGTCCGGCTCGAACCCGCGTGTCTGCGGCGTCAGCGGTCCGATCCGGTCCAGCGAACGGCGCGCCGTGTCGGGCAGGTCATATTTCGCCTTCTGCGCCGCCAGTTCTTCGGGCGTCAGTTCGGCCTCGGCCGCGTTCTGCGCCGCGTCCACCAGCGACAGGTCGGGCGGCGTGCCCGGATTGAGCGGCTGCACCATCGGCGCGGCGGGCGCGCCGGTCGTGTTGGGCGCACCGGGCGTGGGCCGCACCGGCGGCGGCGCGGGCGCTTCGGGCGCATCGCCGAAACCGGGCGGCAACAGCGATTCGGGTGCCTGCTGCGCGACGACCGGCAACGCCAGGGCCAGCGCGAAGCTGCCCACCGCCCACTTCATGTTACCGCGCGGCCAGCGCATCCGCCTTACTGGCCCAGCTTCTCGGCGGGGATGACCTTCTCGACGCGCTGCTGCGGCTGTTCGCCGCCGCGCGACCAGAAAAAGGCCAACAGGGCGATGACCAGCACGGCCAGGGCGATGGGGATGATCGGCAGGCTGGAGCCGCGGCGACGCGAACCGCCCTCAAAACTGCTGAAGTTGCGATTATTCTTCATAAGTCCTTGGCTATGGCTGGCCGGGCGTTGAAGGCCGGGCGACAAAGAAAGATGCGATTTGCCTCTGTGACGGGTGGCTGTATAGCCCCGCAAGCCATGCAGCGAAACAGCAAAATCCCGCAGAGCCAGGCCCGGCGCGGTCCCATCGTCCTGGTGGGCATGATGGGCGTGGGCAAATCCACGGTTGGCCGCCGCCTTGCCGCGCGTCTGGGCCTCAGCTTCGTCGATGCGGACGAGGAGATAGAGAAGGCCGCCGGCATGTCCGTGGCGGAGATTTTCGAACGCTATGGCGAATCCCATTTCCGCGACGGCGAACGCCGCGTCATCGCCCGGCTGATGGATGGCGCGCCCAAGGTGATTGCGACCGGCGGCGGCGCCTTCATGCAGGATGAGACGCGCCGCCTGATATTGGAAGCCGCCACCGCCATCTGGCTGGACGCCGACATCGACATATTGGTCGATCGCGTCGCCCGCCGCGAAAGCCGCCCGCTGCTCAAAAATCGCGACCCGCGCGTCGTGCTGACGGAGCTGGCCGCGATCCGCAATCCCGTCTACGCGCTCGCGCCCATTCATGTGAAGAGCATCGCCGCCCCGCATGAAGTCGCCGTCGAACGCATCATGGAGCAATTGACCGCATGGCATTAGTCCGCGTCGCGCTGGGGGCGCGCAGCTACGATATCCTCATCGAACAGGGGGCGCTCGACCGCGTCGGCGATAGCCTCGCCCCCTATGCCCGCAAGGGGCGGCTGGTCGTGGTAACCGACGCCAATGTCGCATCGACCCAGTTGCCGCGCCTGCACGCCAGCCTGCGCGCCGCGCACATCGCTATCGAACCGATCATCCTGCCACCGGGCGAACAGACCAAGAGCTGGCGTCATCTCGAACAATTGCTCGACGCGCTGCTCGCGCTGGAGATCGAACGCGGCGACCATATCGTCGCGCTGGGCGGCGGCGTCATCGGCGACCTGGTCGGCTTTGCCGCCTCCATCCTCAAGCGCGGTTGCCATTTCGTTCAGGTGCCCACCACCCTGCTGGCCCAGGTCGATTCGTCGGTCGGCGGCAAGACCGCGATCAATGCGAAGGCCGGCAAGAACCTGATCGGCAGCTTCTACCAGCCCGCCCTCGTCCTGATCGATCCTTCGACCCTCGACAGCCTGCCGCCGCGCGAAACCCGCGCCGGCTATGCCGAAGTCGTCAAATATGGCCTGATCGACGATCCCGACTTCTTTGAATGGTGCCACGCCAACGCGCAGGCGCTGCTGGCCGGCGACCCGGACGCCCGCACCATCGCGATTCAACGCAGCGTCCAGGCCAAGGCCGCGATCGTCGCCGATGACGAGCGCGAAACGTCGGGCCGCCGCGCCCTCCTGAACCTGGGGCACACGTTCGGTCATGCGCTGGAGGCCGACACCGGCTTTTCCGACACATTGCTCCATGGCGAAGGCGTTGCCGCCGGCATGGCGCTCGCCTTCCGCTACTCCGCGCGTCTTGGCCTCTGCGCGCAGGCGGACGCCGACCGCGTCACCGCGCACCTCAAGGCCGTCGGCCTCCCCCACGACCTTGCCACCGCCCATGTGCAGGCGGACGGCGCGGAACTGGTGGGCCATATGCTGCACGACAAGAAAATGGCCGCCGGGACCCTCCCCTTCCTCCTCGCCCGCGGCATCGGCCAGACCTTCCTGTCGAAAGATGTGGCGCTGGACGATGTGGCGGCGTTTCTGGATGCGGACCGCGCGGCAGCCTGAGACGAAGATTCTTAGCCCTCTCCCGCTTTTCGCCGGAGAGGGTTGGGTGAGGGTCCTTCTTGCTCAATGGCGCGACCCTTCGGTCCGCTTACCCTGATCCAACTGCGCCTAGCCAGCTACGCCGCCCAGGCTCCATATCCTTCTCCCGCCTGCGGGAGAAGGAAGACGGATGGCCCCAAAAATTTCACCCAAACCGCCCTCGGTAACAAGGCTGACATTCCCCTGCATCATTCGACGCCCACTACCGTCCTTGTCAGCGGCACCCCTACAGATCCCCCTTCTGTCGCCGCTGACTCCTCCCCTGAACCTCGGCCTCCAGCTTTTAGCTGGAGGCCTTTTTTTGCCTCCGCTTCACCGACCGGCGTCAGGCACAAAAAAGGGCGCCTCGCAGGCGCCCTTTCGTTCAACCATGAAAGGCCGATTACTTCTTCAGCGTCAGACCGCCGAAACGCTTGTTGAAGCGCGCCACCTGGCCGCCGGTGTCCAGCTGGCGGTTACCGCCGGTCCAGGCCGGATGCGACTTGGGATCGATGTCCAGCGCCAGCGTGTCGCCTTCCTTGCCCCAGGTGGAGCGCGTCTGGAAAATCGTGCCGTCGGTCATCTGGACGTTGATCATGTGGTAGGCGGGGTGGGTATCGGCCTTCATGGCATATGCTCCGTAATGTGCCGGTTCCGACCGGCTGTGGATGCGGTAAAATAGCGAAGGCGCGCCGTTAGCGGGTTCGGCGCGCCTTGGCAAGACACTAACGGCCAAACTCCGTTCGTGCTGAATAGGGGCTGAGCTTGTCGAAGCCCCGTATCGAAGCATCAAGCGCTGCGCATGATCCTTCGATAGGCCACTTCGACAGGCTCAGTGGCTACTCAGGACGAATGGTTCGATAAACTGCTCGTTATCTCAATCCTTGGGCGGATCGCTGATCATGGCGACGAAATTGGCTTCCGCGGCCAACTTGCCCTCGATCAGCGCCTTGCCGCTGAACTTGCAGATCGCACCACGGTTCTGCGTCACCTCGACATGCAGGTCGAGCAGGCAGCCCGGCTCGACCGGGGTGCGGAACTTCGCGCCGTCGATGCTCATGAAATAGACGAGCTTGCCCGAATCGGCCAGGTTCATCGATTCCACCGCCAGCACGCCTGCCGCCTGCGCCATCGCTTCCACGATTAGCACGCCCGGCATGATCGGCCGGGTGGGGAAGTGCCCCTGGAAAAACGGCTCGTTCACCGACACCGCCTTGATCGCGTGGATCGACTGGTTCGGCACCAGCGTCACCACACGATCGATCAGCAGCATCGGATAGCGATGCGGCAGCGCGGCCATGACCCGACGGACGTCCATCGGGCCACGCGCGGTCGTTTCAACCTCTCCCGTCATTGTCTATCAGCGCGACTTGGGCGCCTGCGCCGGGGTCGCCGGAGCGGGAGCCGCCTGGCCCTGACGGCCACCGGGCTGCCAGCCGGCCGGCGGGGTGATCGACGCGCTGGGGACCAGGGCGTTCAGTTCGGTGGTGACCGCCGGCGTGATGTCGGCCGTCGCGCCGAAGCTTTCGGTCGCCGCCTTCTTGAACACGATTTCCGACTTGGTCTTGGCGGTCGCGGCCTTCAGCGCGTCGTCCAGCTTGGCAACGATCTGTTCCTCGACATAGGCGCGGGCCAGGCTGATCGGCTGGCTCATGCGCTGCAATTCGGCCTGGCCGGCCTGCTGCGCCTGCTGATATTGCTGATACTGGGTTTCGATCGCCGGGGTCGGCTTGTTCGCCGCCGCCTTCAGCGCCGCCTGCAGCGCGTCGCCCTTGGTCTTCAGGTCCGTCTCGATCGCGGTGCGGCGTGTGTTCAGCGCGTCGATCTGCGGCTTGTAGGTGGTCTGCATCTGGCTGATCGCGGTGGTGAAGGCCGTACTCTTGGCGACGGCTTCCTCCAGATCGACCACGGCCAGGCCCTGCTTGGTCTGGGCGACGGCCGGAACGGCAGTCAGTGCGATGGCGGTCATGGGCGCGAAAACGAGCGCCGCGGCCTTGAAAATGGTCTTCATCAGAATTGAGTCCCTACGTTGAAGGTAATGAGCTTGTTGTCGTCCCCTGGTTCTTTCAGCAGGGCCTTGGCGATATCGATACGGAACGGGCCGAAGGGCGAGTTCCAGTTGACGCCAAAGCCCACGGACAGACGCGGCTTGAGCGTGTCGCCGAGATATTCTTCTTCGAACGCGCCGCCGGCATAGGTGGCGGTCGATCCGGCGGCAGGCGTGCTGCAATTACCGACCGAAGGCGCGCGAACCTGAGACGACGTCGCACTTGTGCCCGTGCCGGTCGTAACGGTGCAATAGCCTGCAAATTTGCCGTCGCCGTTGACTAGGCCAGGATTTTTCAAACCTGCCACAGCGCCGGCATCCATGAAGATCGAAGGACGCAAGCCCATTTCCCGCGCGCCGGAACCCAACGGAATTTCAATTTCGGCACGGGCCAGATAGTAAATCTTGCCGCCCAACGCATCATCAGAAACATTGTTGTTGCTGCTGTCGCGAACATAAGTGGTCGTGCCGTCCACGGTCTGCGCTTGGAGATAATAGCGCTTCACCCGCGGCCCCACGCCGCGAATGTCGAAGCCGCGGAACTGCGGTTCGCCCAGGAAAAAGCGATCGGTCAGACGGATCCTGTCAACTTCCTGACCGGTCGAATCGCGGCGGGCGCCTTCCAGGCTGTGAATATAGCCGCCTTCACCGGTCAGCGAGAAGATGAAGCCGCTGCCCAAGGGCACATATTTGGACGCCGACAAACGGGTGCGGACATATTTCACGCTGCCGCCCAGACCCGCGAAATCCTGGCTCAGCGTGACATTCTGGCCGCGGGTCGCGCGGATGCGGTTGTCGCGCGTGTCGTAGATCAGCGAATAGCCGAGCGACGACGTCGTCCGTTTGCCGATCGCGTCGCACAGATAACGGCCTGCAATCAGCGGGTCGCACTCGGTATCCCCGTCACCGTCCGTGTCCGAATAATATGTGTCTTTATCCAACGTCACATCGTCGAAATTGAGGCTGTAGCGCAGCGCCAGCGACATATATTCGGTGATCGGCACGCCCGCCCGGATCTGGAAGCCGGTGGTCGTCTGCTCGTAGGTGGTGTCGCGGTCGTTGTTGGACAGATAGCGAAAGCTGTTCATGTCGCGGCGATAGATGTCGCCGCCCAGCGCGATATTCTTGTCCATGAAATAGGGTTCGGTGAACCCGACCTCGACCGACTTGCTATAGGCTGAATAATTGACCGACGTGCGCAATTCCTGGCCCTTGCCGCGGAAGTTGCGCTGCGTGATCGACGCCGACACGATGAAGCGTTCCAGCGACGAGAAACCGGCCGACAGCGACAATTCGCCGGTCGACTTTTCCTGCACGTTCGTTTCCAGGATGATGCGGTCGGGCGCGGAGCCGGGCTTCTGCTCGACGTCCAGCTTCTCCTGAAAGAAGCCGAGCGAGTTGATCCGGTCCTTGGAGCGCTTGACCAGGAAGCTGTTGAAGGCGTCGCCTTCGGCCAGGCGGAACTCGCGGCGCACGACCTTGTCCTGCGTCAGCGTATTGCCGTTGATGTCCACCCGCTCGACATAGACGCGCGGCGCATTGGCGATGCGGAAATTAATCCCCATCGTCAGCGATTCCTTCTCGCGGTTGAAATCGGGCGACACGTCGGCGAAGGCGTATCCGAACAGGCCGGCCGTCTCGCTCAGCGTATCGACCGTGTCCTCGACCTGCTTGGCGTTGTACCAGTCGCCCTTCTTCATCGGCAGGCGCTTGGTCAGCGACTCGCCCGACAGGTCGCGAATGTCGGATTCGACCTTCACATCGCCGAATTTGTAGCGGTCGCCTTCTTCCACGACATAAGTGATGATGAAGTCCTGCTTGTCCGGCGTCAGTTCCGCCACCGCGGAAATCACCCGGAAATCGGCATAGCCTTCGGTCAGGTAGAATTGGCGCAGCTTCTGCTGGTCATAGGCCAGGCGATCGGGATCATAGCTGGTTCCGGAAGAAAACAGGCGGAACCAGCGCGACTGCTTGGTCACCATCTGGGTGCGCAGTTCGCCGTCCTTGAACTTGTCGTTGCCGATGATGTTGATCTGGCGGACCTTGGATTTCGGCCCTTCCGAAATCTCGAACACGATGTCGACGCGGTTCTGGTCCAGCTGGACCATCTTCGGCTCGATCGTCGCGGCGAAACGGCCCTGGCGGCGATACAGCTCGACGATGCGGGCCACGTCGGCGCGCACCTTGGACCGGGTATAAATCTGGCGCGGGGCCAGTTTGATTTCCGGCCGGATCTTGTCTTCCTTCAGGCGCTTATTACCTTCAAGGACGATACGGTTGATGACCGGGTTTTCCTTCACCTCGACGGTGAGCGCGCCATTGTCATTGCGGATCTGGACGTCGGCGAACAATTCCGTTTCGTACAGGTCGCGCAGGCCCTGATCCAGGCTCTCCTGGCTATAGGGCTGGCCGATGCGCAGCTTGGTGTAGGACAGAATCGTGTCCGGCTCCAGCCGCTGGGTGCCGGTGACGGTGATCGCGCGGATCGTGCCGATGGGCGCCGCCACCGACGCGGCTGGCGCGGCCAGAGGCGCTGCGGGCGCAGGAGCCTGTTGCGCCATGACCGGTGCCGAGAGGCCCGCGATCATCGTGGTCGCCAACAAGGCTGCCACGATCGGGCGCTGCCTGTTGCTGATCTTCATCGCTGTCACCCGCTTCACCTCAAAATTCCGATACAATGTTTCCGCCGACACAGACGACGCCAAACCGGGCTTCCCTGCCCGATGCGCGTCAACCGATCAAGCCGGACAGGCTCTTCCAAAGCCCGAAAGACGACAAATCGTTGAAAGTCACCAGCAGCATCATCGCCATCAGCACCGCCAGACCGGACCGATAGGCCCATTCCTGCGCAGCCACGCTGACCGGCCGACGCTGCACCGCCTCGATCCCGTAAAAGAGCAGATGCCCGCCATCCAGCATGGGAATTGGCAAGAGATTGATGAACCCCAAGTTAATCGAGATGAGCGCGACGAGGAAGATGAAGCTATCAATGCCCAGCGTCGCGGCCTGTCCCGACACTTGCGCGATCTTCAACGGCCCGCCCAGTTCCTTGACCGAACGGCCGCCAGTGAAAATCTGGCCCATCGTCTCGACCATGGTCCGCACGATCTGCCCGGTGCGCTCGACGGCGACGACAGGCGCGCGCCAAAGGCTCACCGGCTCGACCACCGGATCGCCGGGCGCCAGGCCCAGCCGTCCGATCTGGAACTTATTGCCGAACCCGTCATCCTCGGTGACGCTGCCGATCTTGCCGTCGCGGGCAAATGTCTTGCCATCGCGCTCGATCACCATCGCCACCGCTTCGCCCGGACGGATCTGGGCATAGAGGCGGATATCGTCGAAGGTCGCCATCTCGCGGCCACCCAGCGACACGATCCGGTCGCCCGCTTTGATGCCCGCGGCCGCCGCCGCGCTGCCCGGCTGTACCATACCCGCTACCGCCGGCGTCCGGCTTTCGCCATGCACGAAGGCAAAGGTCGCCAGGATCAGGATCGCAAACAGGAAATTGATCGCAGGCCCGGCCGCGACGATCGCGGCGCGCTGCCATAACGGCTTGGCGGGAAAGCTTTCCGCCCGGTCCTTGGCCGACATTTCCAGCCAGGCCGGATCGGTCATGCTCGCCGCGTTCATGTCGCCCTTGAAACGGACATAGCCACCCAGCGGCAGCGCCGCGACGCGCCAGCGGGTGCCGCGGGAATCGACCCAGGCGAACAATTCCGGCCCGAAGCCGATGGAGAACGCTTCCGCCTTCACCCCGCACCAGCGCCCGACCAGATAATGGCCCAGCTCATGGACGAAGACGAGCGGTCCGATGACCGCCACAAAGGCGAGCGCGGTCAGCAGGAAACCGGGATTATGGATCAAGCCGTCAATCTTTCCATCACTTGGCCCGCCTCGATGCGCGCCCGGCCGTCAGCCGCCAGCACATCATCGATAACGGCAGGCGTCGCCGCGCTATAACGGTTCAACACTTCCTCTACAATCATGGCGATATCAAGGAAGCCGATCTGCCCGGCCAGGAAAGCGGCGACCGCCACTTCGTTGGCTGCGTTCAATATCGCCGGCGTCGCCCCGCCCGCTTCCGCCGCTTGCCGCGCCAGACGCAGCGCCGGAAAGCGTTCCGCATCAGGGGCTTCGAAATCGAGCCTGCCAATGCGTGTGAGGTCCAGCGGCTGGCAAGGCGTCGCCATCCGCTGCGGCCAGGCCAGCGCATGGGCGATCGGAATCCGCATGTCGGGCGATCCCAACTGCGCCAAAGTCGACCGATCGCGATATTCGACCATCGAATGAATCACCGATTGCGGGTGGACGAGAATCTCGATCCGGTCGAGGCCGACCGGAAACAGATGCGCCGCCTCGATCAGTTCCAGCCCCTTGTTCATCATCGTCGCGCTGTCGACGCTGATCTTGGCCCCCATCGACCAATTGGGATGCGCAACCGCCTGCGCCGGGGTGATGTCGGCCATCTCCGCCCGGCTGCGGGTGCGGAACGGCCCGCCACTCGCGGTCAGGGTTATCCTTGCCACATCGTCCAAGCTGCTACCCGCAAGGCACTGGAAAATCGCATTATGCTCGCTATCCACCGGCAGCAATGTGGCGCCGGACGCGGTCGCGGCCTCCATCATCAGCCCGCCCGCCGACACGAGCGACTCCTTGTTGGCCAGCGCCACTGTGCGCCCGGCCTTCAATGCCGCCATGGTCGGCCGCAGGCCCGCGCAGCCCATAATCGCCGCCATGGTCCAGTCCGCGTCCATCGCCGCCGCCTCGACCAGCGCCTCCTCGCCCGCCGCCGCTTCGATGCCCGACCCGGCCAGCGCGTCCTTGAGCGCCCCATGCAGGCGCGCCTGCCCGATCACGGCTACCGCCGCGCCCGTCTCACGCGCCAGCGCCGCCAAACTGTCCACATCGCTGTTCGCGGTCAGCGCCACGACCTTATAATCGTCCGGCGCGCGCCGGATCAGGTCCAGCGTGGACAGGCCGACCGATCCGGTCGCGCCAAAGATCGAAACCCGCTTCATCCGCCCTGCACCAATAAGATATATAGCAACGCGGCCAGCGGCGCGGCGGTCGCCACCCCGTCCAGCCGGTCCATCACCCCGCCATGGCCGGGCAGCAGCGTGCCGCTATCCTTCACCCCCGCCCGGCGTTTCATGTGGCTTTCCAGTAAATCGCCCAGCTGCGCCGCCACCGCCAGAACGCCGCTCGCCGCCGCCAACTGGATCGGCAAGCCGCCGAAACGATGTAGCAGGAACCCCAGCACCAGCGCCGCCAGCACGCCGCCTGCCAGCCCCGCCCATGTCTTGGACGGGCTGACCCGCGGCGCCAGCTTCGGCCCGCCGATCGAACGCCCCGCGAAATAAGCGCCAATGTCCGTCGCCCACACCAGCCCCAGCGCCCAGAACGCCAGCAACAGCCCATAGGCATAGGGCACCTGCTCCCGCAGGAACAGCAAGGCCACGATCGGCAGGCAGACATAGGGGATGCCCAGCGCCAGCTTCAGGCTGCGGCTGGTGAACAGCACGAAGAAGAAGGCGGCAGCCCCCGCAATCAGCACCGGCCAATCGATCCCAGCCGCATAGGGGCATAGCAGCGCTAGCGGGATCGACACGGCGAACATCGCCGCCTTGCGCTGCTCCGGGGTCGCCCCGGTCAGGTCGCCCCATTCGCCCTGCATCAGCACGCCCGCCACCACCAGCAGCGTCCAGAAGATCAGGCCGCCCGACAGCAGCGCGCCCAGCGCCACCGCGATCAGCGCGACGCCCACGATGCTGCGGGTCCGCAATTCGCTACTCATGTCGATCACAATCCGCCGAACCGGCGGTCCCTCAATCGGAAAGCGTCCAGCGCCTGTTCCAATGCCCGGCCGTCGAAATCGGGCCACAGCATGTCGGTGAAATACAGCTCGGCATAGGCCGCCTGCCACAGCATGAAATTGCTGAGCCGCTGCTCGCCCGACGTGCGGATCATCAGGTCCAGCGGCGGCAGGTCGGCGGTATACAGCGCCCGGTCGATATCGCCCGCGCCGATCGCATCGGCCGCAATCTCGCCCGCGGCCGCCCGCGCCGCCAGCGCCTGCACCGCCTGCACCATCTCGTCCTGCGCGCCATAATTCAGCGCGATCGCGACGATCGGCCCGCTATTGCCCGCCGTCCGCGCCATCGCGCTTTCGATCAGCGTCACCAGCGACGGTTCCAGCGCGCGATAATTGCCGATCACCCGCAACCGCACGCCATTGGTATGCATCTCGTCGATATCGGACTGGATGAAATGGCGCAGCAGGCCCATCAGGTCCGCGACCTCGCTCGCCGGCCGCTTCCAGTTTTCGGAGGAAAAGGCGTAGAGCGTCAGGCATTCCAGCCCCAGTTCCTGCGCGGCCCGCGCCACCTTGCGCACCGCTTCCACGCCAGCGCGATGCCCGGCGACGCGCGGCAGCAGCCGTTTCTTGGCCCAGCGGCCATTGCCGTCCATGATAATCGCGACATGGCGCGCGCCATGGACAGGCGCGACGCTGGTCAGATCGGGCTTGGCTTGTGTGGCCATCAGGAAGACATGCGTGCTTTGGCCGCGAAAGGAAAGCCCCGGCTTACTGGCCGAGGATTTCCTTTTCCTTCGACGTCGCCAGCGCATCGATATCCGCTATCGTGGAATCGGTCATCTTCTGGACCTCGGTTTCCAGGCGTTTGCGCTCGTCCTCGCTGATTTCGCCCTTCTTCTCGTCGGCCTTCAGGCTGTCCATGCCGTCGCGGCGGACATTGCGCACCGCGATGCGCGCGCCTTCGGCATATTTGCTGGCCAGCTTGGCCAGTTCCTTGCGACGCTCCTCGGTCAGGTCGGGGATCGGCAGGCGCAGCGTCTGCCCGTCGGTGATGGGGTTCAGGCCCAGGCCCGCCGATCGTATCGCCTTGTCGCACGGGCCGACATTCATCTTGTCCCACACCTGCACCGACAACATGCGCGGTTCGGGCGCGGACACGGTCGCCACCTGATTGAGCGGCATGTTCGCGCCATAGACGGTGACCATCACCGGATCGAGCAACTGGACGTTGGCGCGCCCAGTGCGCAACCCGGTAAGGTCGCCACGCAGCGCTTCGATCGCACCGGCCATACGGCGCTCAAGGTCGGATTTGTCATATTGGGCCATGCTTAGCTCTCCTGATTCTGGACGATCGTCGCGACACCCTGCCCGGCCAGCACGGTGGCCAGATTACCGGTTTCGCGGATGTTGAACACGACGATGGGAATGTCATTTTCGCGGCACAGGGCGATGGCGCTGGCGTCCATCACCTTGAGGTTATCGTTCAAGACCTGGTCGAAACTGATGCTGTCATAGCGCACCGCATCGGCGACCTTCTTGGGATCGGCATTATATACGCCATCGACGCTGGTGCCCTTGAACAGCGCGTCGCAGTTCATTTCAGCCGCGCGCAGCGCCGCGGTCGTGTCGGTGGTGAAATAGGGGCTGCCGGTGCCGGCCGCAAAGATCACGATCCGCCCCTTCTCCATATGCCGCTCGGCCTTGCGGCGGATATAGGGTTCGCACACCGACGCCATCGGGATCGCCGACTGGACGCGGGTGTCGTAACCCAACTTCTCCAGACCGTTCTGCACGGCCAGGGCGTTCATGACGGTGGCCAGCATCCCCATATAGTCGGCGCTTGCCCGGTCGAAGCCCGCCGCAGCGCCCGCCAGACCGCGGAAGATGTTCCCGCCGCCCACGACGACGCAAATCTCGAAACCGGCATCCTTGGCCGCCGCGATCTCGCCTGCAACGCGCGCCACGGTTTCCGGCTCGATGCCGAACTGCCCCTGTCCCATCAGCACTTCGCCGGACAATTTCAACAGGATACGCTTATAGGCGGGCCGGGTCATGAGCGGTCTGATATCCTTTTGCGAGTGGCGGAAAGCGGCGCGGACCTTAGTCGCGCGCAACCGCAATGCCAAGCGGCGTTTGCGCCGATGCGCCGCCTTGCGCGCAAAAGGCGCAATCGCCCGGACATGGGCCGGACATGCTCATTGCGTGGCCGTTCCGATTGATCGCAGCATTCAATCATTGTGACCTGATCAATCAATTGTCCGTCTTTCCCGACCGTCTCTATCCGCCTCTAACGGCACCCACGCCTGCATGAACAGGGAGATGACGACATGCGACGGACTTCCACATCCATATTTGCGCTGCTCTGCGCCGCCGCCCTGACCCCGGCACTGGCGCAGGAACCCGCTTTGCCCACCGAACCGGCCGCGACCACGTCGCCGCGCTGGTGGCCCAATGTGCTGGATCTGACCGCCCTGCGCCAGCATGAGGCGCAATCCAACCCCTATGGCGCAGACTATGACTATGCCAGGGAATTCGCCTCGCTCGATCTCGACGCGGTAAAGGCGGACATCCGCAAGGTGCTGACCACGTCGCAGCCCTGGTGGCCGGCCGACTATGGCCATTATGGTCCCTTCTTCATCCGCATGGCCTGGCACAGCGCGGGCACCTATCGCGTGGGCGACGGGCGTGGCGGGTCGGATGGCGGCGAACAGCGGTTCGAACCGCTCAACAGCTGGCCCGACAATGTCAGCCTGGACAAGGCGCGCCGCCTGGTGTGGCCGATCAAGCAGAAATATGGCCGCAAACTCAGCTGGGGCGACCTGATGGTCCTGTCGGGCAATGTCGCGCTAGAGGATATGGGCTTCAAGACCGTCGGCTTTGCGGGCGGCCGCATCGACGCCTGGCAACCGGACGTCGTGTTCTGGGGACCGGAAACGAAGATGATGGGCACCGACCGCTCCAACCCGGACGGGTCGCTCAAGCGGTCGCTGGCGGCCACCACCATGGGCCTCATCTACGTCAATCCTGAAGGACCGGGCGGCAATCATGACCCCATCGGCGCTGCCGCCGACATCCGCCGCGCCTTCGGCCAGATGGCGATGGATGACGAAGAAACGCTGGCGCTGATCGCGGGCGGCCACACCTTCGGCAAAGCCCATGGCGCGCGCAAGCCCGAAGACTGCCTCGGCAAGGAACCCGCCGCGCTCGGCGTCGAAAATCAGGGGCTGGGCTGGCATAATAAATGCGGCAAGGGCAATGCGGAAGACACGCTGTCTTCGGGGCTAGAAGGAGCCTGGTCGGCGACGCCCACGCTGTTCACCACCCAATATATCGACAATCTGCTGAACTTCGACTGGGTCAAGACCAAAAGCCCGGCTGGCGCGACCCAGTGGATTCCGACTGATCCCAACGCCGCCGCCCTGGTGCCCGACGCGCATCTCAAGGACAAGCGCCACGCGCCGATCATGTTCACCACGGACATCGCGCTGAAGGAAGACCCCGGCTTCCGCAAGGTGCTGGAAAGCTGGCAGAAAAATCCCGACCTGTTCGGCAAGGCGTTCGCCCGTGCCTGGTTCAAGCTGACCCATCGCGATCTGGGGCCACAGGGCCGCTATCTGGGCAAGGACATCCCGGTTGAAACCTATAGCTGGCAAGACCCGTTGCCCAAATCCGCGATCGCGCCGATCAATGATGCGGACCAGGCAAAGCTCAAGACAATGGTGCTGGCGTCGGGCCTGACGACGGCCGAACTGGTGCGGACCGCCTGGGCCTCTGCTGCGACCTTCCGCAGCACCGACATGCGCGGCGGCGCGAATGGCGCGCGTCTCCGCCTCGATCCGCAACGCAGCTGGGCGGTCAACAATCCGGCAGAGCTGGCCAAGGTGCTCACCAAACTGACGGCGGTGCAGAAGGACTTTGCCAAGTCGGGCAAGCAGGTGTCGATGGCCGACCTCATCATTCTGTCCGGCAATGCCGCGATCGAACAGGCGGCCACCCGCGCGGGCCATGCGGTGCGCGTGCCCTTCACCCCTGGCCGGGTCGATGCGGCGCAGGCCCAGACCGACGTCGCCTCCTTCGCCTATCTGGAACCCAAGGCGGACGGCTTCCGCAACTTCTACACGGCGAAAGCGGAAGTGGGACCGGCCGAAGCGCTGGTGGACAAGGCGGATGCGCTGAACCTCACCGTGCCGGAAATGACCGTGCTGGTGGGCGGGATGCGCGCATTGGGCGCCAATGCGGGTGCCTCGACCGCGGGCATCTTCACCAGCCGCCCCGGCACGCTCAGCAACGACTTCTTCGTCAACCTCCTGTCGATGGATACGGTTTGGGCGAAGTCGGCGGCGAACCCCGCCCTGTATGAGGGCAAGGATCGCGCATCGGGCGCGGCCCGGTGGACGGCAACCCCCGTCGATCTGGTCTTCGGCTCGAACTCCGAACTGCGCGCCGTGGCCGAAGTCTATGCCGCCAACGACGCCCAGCAGAAGTTCGTCGACGATTTCGTCGCCGCCTGGGTCAAGGTGATGGACGCAGACCGCTTCTAAGTGTGACGACCTTACTCTGATCCGTTCGTCCTGAGTAGCCATTGAGCGAAGTCGAAATGGCGTATCGAAGGATCGCGCGCTGCGCATGATGCTTCGATACGGGTCTTCGACTTCGATCAGCCCCTACTCAGTACGAACGGGGTGGGTCACCTCAATGTCATCACGCTCTAAGCCTCTGGCGGGGCGGCGGCCGGGCCTCTGGTCCGGTCGCCGCCCCACACCTTCTATTACGGACTCCCGATCATGACGTTTCGCTATCCTGGCGCCCTGCCCCTTTGCATCGTCCTGATGGGCGTCACGCAGCCGGCCTTCGCCCAGCCACCGGCCGATTTCGCCATCTGCGCCGCCTGCCATGCGACGCAGCCCGGAAAATCCAGTTTTGGTCCCAACCTGCGCGGCGTCATGGGACGAAAGGCCGCCACCCTGCCCGGCTACGCCTATAGCGACGCGCTCAAGGCGTCGGGCGTCACATGGAACGCGCGGACGCTCGACACATGGCTGGCCGGCCCGCAGGCCATGGTCAAGGGCAGCCGGATGCCCTTTGCCGGGCTGGCCGATCCGGTCCGGCGGCAACGGTTGATCGCCTATCTCGCCACCCTGCGATAATCCGGCCCATAAACGAAAAAGGGCGCCCCGCAGGACGCCCCTTCCCCTAACCCATGGTCTGTCTCGCGATCAGACGCCGGCGGCCGCCGCGACTTCCGCCGCGAAGTCGCTGACTTCCTTCTCGATGCCTTCGCCCAGCTGGAAGCGGACATAGCTCTTCAGCGTGATCGACTTGCCGGCATCCTTGGCCGCCTTGGCGACGACGTCGGCGACCGGGGTCTTGTTGTCCATCACGAACAGCTGCGACAGCAGGGCCTGCTCCTTGGCGAACTTGGCGACCGCGCCGTCGACCATCTTGGCGACGATCTCGGCAGGCTTGCCCGATTCGGCGGCCTTTTCAGCAGCGATCGCGCGTTCACGCTCCAGCAGCGCCGGATCGATGTCGGCGGCCGACAGCGCCAGCGGGAAAGCCGCCGCGATGTGCATGGCCAACTGCTTGCCCAGCGGCTCCAGCACGTCGGCAGGCGCATCGCCTTCCAGCGCGACGAGAACGCCGATCTTGCCCAGGCCCGGCGCCGCGGCGTTGTGGACGTAGGGGACAACGACGCCCTGGGTCACTTCGACCTGCGCGACGCGGCGCACATTCTGGTTCTCGCCGATGGTGGCGATGTTGGCGACCAGCTTTTCAGCGACGGTGCCGCCCGACGGATAGGCCGAATTGGCCAGCGTCTCGGCATCGATCGCGCCGGTTTCCAGCGCGATCGCCGAAACGGTGCGGACGAAGTCCTGAAACTGGTCGTTCTTGGCGACGAAGTCGGTTTCGCTGTTCACTTCGACGGCAACGCCCTTGGTGCCGGCAACGGCGACGCCGACCAGGCCTTCAGCGGCGGTGCGGCTCGACTTCTTCTGCGCGGCGGCCAGGCCCTTGGCGCGCAGCCAGTCGGTTGCCGCTTCGATGTCGCCACCGGCTTCGGTCAGCGCCTTCTTGCAATCCATCATGCCCGCGCCCGAACGGTCGCGCAGTTCCTTGACGGCGGCAGCGGTAATCTCGGCCATGTTTCGGCTCCTAAGTTCAGTGTTTCAAAGGATAAGGTCTTAGATAGGCGTTAGGGCGCGTCTCCGAAGAGCGCGCCCTAGCCTGTCATTCCTACAGTCGTGCGACGCGCTTAGGCTTCGGCGACGACTTCTTCAGCGATCGGCTCGTCCATGGCACCCAGATCGACGCCCGAAGCCTGCTGCGCACCACGGTTGCCCTTGGTGGCGGCGGCGGCGATGGCGTCGCAATAGAGGCGAATGGCGCGGCTGGCGTCATCGTTGGCGGGAACGGGGAAAGCGATGCCGTCGGGCGAGACGTTCGAATCGAGGATCGCAACGACCGGGATACCCAGCGTGTTGGCTTCCTTGATCGCCAGCTCTTCCTTGTTGGCGTCGATCACGAACATGACATCGGGGATGCCGTTCATGTCGCGGATGCCGCCCAGCGACGCTTCCAGCTTCTCGCGCTCGCGAGTCATCTGGAGCACTTCCTTCTTGGTGAAGCCGTGGGTATCGCCCGACAGCTTCTCTTCAAGGGTCTTCAGGCGCTTGATCGAACCCGAAATCGTCTTCCAGTTGGTGAGCATGCCGCCCAGCCAGCGATGGTTGACGAAATGCTGGCCGGACTTGCGCGCGGCGTCCGCGATCGGGTCCTGCGCCTGGCGCTTGGTGCCCACGAACAGCACCTTGCCGCCAGCGGCGACGGTGCCCGACACGAAGTCGAGCGCACGGCCGAACAGCGGCACGGTCTGCGACAGGTCAAGGATGTGGATGCCGTTGCGCTCGCCGAAGATATACGGCTTCATGCGCGGATTCCAGCGATGGGTCTGGTGGCCGAAATGGGCGCCAGCCTCGATCAATTGGTGCATGGTGACGACAGGTGCCGCCATAATTATTCTCCTTCCGGTTTGACCTCTGGGAATCAGGAACACGGGGAACAGCCTGAAAGGCGTCTCCGGCACCGGATATGGTGATTCCCATGTGGAATGGTCGCGCCTTTAGACGCGGAAAAAAGCAATTGCAAGGGTTGACGGCGTTCCCGAATAAGAACATAAAGTGAACAGGCGGAACAAATACGGTTAACGGCCGTTCAATCCGTCATCATGAGACATGCCGTGCAAATGGCAAGATGGAAAGTGATCGACGATGTTCACTATAATTGCAGCGACCCTGTTCTCCGCCGCCTTCCTGTTCGCGATCGGGACCATCGTCTGGATGTTCGCCCATTATCACGACAAGATGGTGGCTGCGCTTCAGTTCGAGCCTATCCCGCACAATCCGCCGGTCTATCATCTGCGCATCCGTCGCCCCCGCGCCGCGCAGCCGCTTCGCCGGACGGCGTCGGCCCTGCCGGGCAACGCCCTCGCCGCCTGAACAACCAGACGCGCTTCCAACCACCGGCGCTAAACCCGTTGGGGCTGTGCCTTTCGTATCCGTTAAGGCCTGCTCAACTTATATCCGTTCGTCCTGAGTAGCCATTGAGCGAAGTCGAAATGGCGTATCGAAGGATATAACGCCGCGCATGATGCAGCGATATTTGAGCATCTCACCCGTCCTTTAAGTCACAGGCGAAACGACCTTGGCGCTTTCCCTATGCCGACGCACTTTGGCGTAAGACATGATCCCGAACGGGATCAGCGCGACATAGATTGCGCAGATCAACAGCAGCGTCAGCCACGGGTCCGTCACCAGCAGCGCCGCCAGCAATCCGGCGAAAGCGATGACTTCCAGCCGGATGCGCTTGCGCAGCCGTAGCGCCGACCAGGTGTAGGTCGCGATGTTGGATATCATCAGGAAGGCGATGAAGGCGGTCCAGGGCGCAACCACATACCAGGCCCGGAAAATATCCTCGCCCGTCACCAGCCACAGATAGAGCGGCACGAAGGCCAGCCCTGCGCCTGCCGGGGCCGGCACGCCGGTCAGGAAGCCCGCCGACTTGTGCGGCTGCTCGTCGGCATCGATCGCCGCATTGAACCGCGCCAGCCGCAACGCGCAGGACAGCGCATGAGCCAACGCGAATATCCAGCCGAATTTCGGCATGGCGTAGAGCGACCAGAGATAGAGGATCAGCGCCGGCGCCACGCCGAACGCGATCGAATCGGACAGCGAATCCAGTTCCGCGCCGAACCGGCTCTCACCGCGCAACATCCGCGCGATCCGCCCGTCCAGACCGTCGAGCACGCCGGCAAACAGGATGGACAGCACCGCCCGCTCCCACTCGCCCGAAATGCCGTACCGCACGCCGGTCAGACCGAAGCACAGCGCCATCGCCGTGACCGCATTGGGTGCCAGCATCCGCAGGGTGATGCCCCGGCGCAACCCGCGCGGTATGGCGCGCCGCTGGCGACTCACTGCTGGATGCCCGCGATAACCCGCGCGTCGCCCATCTGGCCCAATATCGTCTCGCCCGCGACCGTGCGCTGGCCCAGGATCACGCGCGGCGCGGTGCCGGCGGGCAGATAGACGTCGACGCGGCTGCCAAAGCGAATGAGGCCGATGCGCTGCCCCGCTGCGACCATGTCGCCGGGCTTGACGAACGGCACGATCCGCCGCGCGACCAGGCCCGCAATCTGGGTGAAGCCGATGCGTACGCCGTCATGGCGCTCGACCAATATGTGCTGGCGCTCATTATCCTCGCTCGCCTTGTCCAGGTCCGCGTTCAGGAACTTGCCCGAAATATAGACGACCGACTTGATCGTCCCGCCAATGGGCGTGCGATTGATATGGACGTCGAACACGCTCATGAAAATCGACACCCGGATCATCGGCTGGTCGCCAAGGCCATTCGGCCCCGCCATCTCGCGCGGCGGCGGCACCCGCTGGATCAGCGTGATGAGGCCATCGGCCGGCGCGATGATCGCGCCCTCGTCCTGCGGCACGGCGCGCACCGGATCGCGGAAAAAGGTAAAGACCCAGATCGTCACGATCAGCATCAGCCAGCCCACAATCTCCCATCCCAGCAGGAACAGGACGCCGGTGATCGCGACCGCGATCAGGCCGAATTTCATGCCCTCCGGGTGAACCGAAGGAAAGCGCCATTTGACATTGCCGCCTGCGGCAATCGTGATCTCATCATTGTCCATGGTCACCGTCTTTAGGGAGAGACTAATGCCGTGACAACGACCGATCCCGGCCAAGGCTCCCCGCACGGCAGATAACTGGGCAGATAACTGGCCCTCCACGGTTGAACATTGCCGCCGCTTTGCCTAGTGCGTCCCCATATTCCACCCAGCAGCAAGAAGGCAAACAGGCGCTATGGCCAAGATCAAGGTGAAAAACCCCGTCGTTGAAATTGACGGCGACGAAATGACCCGGATCATCTGGGAATGGATTCGCGAGCGCCTGATCCTCCCCTATCTCGACATCGACCTGAAATATTACGACCTGTCCGTCCAGAAGCGTGACGAGACGAACGACCAGATCACGATCGATTCCGCCAACGCGATCAAGCAATATGGCGTCGGCGTGAAATGCGCCACCATCACCCCCGACGAACAGCGGGTGGAGGAATTTAACCTCAAGCAGATGTGGAAGTCGCCCAACGGCACCATCCGCAACATCCTGGGCGGCGTCGTGTTCCGCGAACCGATCGTCATCAAGAACGTGCCCCGTCTGGTGCCCGGATGGACCGACCCGATCGTCGTTGGCCGCCATGCGTTCGGCGACCAGTATAAGGCGACCGACTTCCTGGTCCCCGGCCCCGGCAAGCTGCGCCTGGTGTGGGACGGCGAAGATGGCCAGAAGATCGACAAGGAAGTGTTCGACTTCCCGTCGGCCGGCGTCGCCATGGGCATGTATAATCTGGATCATTCGATCATCGATTTCGCCAAGGCGAGCATGAACTATGCGCTCGACCGCAAATGGCCGCTCTACCTGTCGACCAAGAACACCATCCTCAAAGCCTATGACGGCCGCTTCAAGGATCTGTTCCAGCAGGTGTTCGACGCCGAATTCGCCGACAAGTTCAAGGCGGCGGGCATCGTCTATGAGCATCGCCTGATCGACGACATGGTCGCCTCTGCGCTCAAGTGGAGCGGCAAGTTCGTCTGGGCCTGCAAGAATTACGACGGCGACGTCCAGTCGGACACCGTCGCGCAGGGCTTTGGTTCGCTCGGCCTGATGACCTCGGTTCTGCTCTCGCCCGACGGCAAGACGGTCGAGGCGGAAGCCGCCCACGGCACCGTCACCCGCCACTATCGCCAGCATCAGCAGGGCAAGGCGACCTCGACCAACCCGATCGCCTCGATCTTCGCCTGGACTCAGGGCCTCGCCTTCCGCGGCAAGTTCGATGACACCCCCGAAGTCACCAAATTCGCCGAAACGCTGGAGCGCGTCTGCATCAAGACCGTCGAAGATGGCGCCATGACCAAGGATCTGGCGCTGCTGATCGGCCCCGATCAGGCCTGGATGACCACGGAACAGTTCTTTGAACAGATCCGCGTCAATCTGGAAAAGGAAATGGCCAGCTGGGCCTAAAAGTCTGGAACTGAACCGCCCCTTCAGGCTTTCAGTACGGAAACGGAACGAGGCGGCGCCGGACACCCGGCGCCGCCTTTTCCATATCTAGCCGCCGGGTCGGAAGGGAACCGCACGACGGTTGTGATCTATTCCGGGCACAATAGCAGGAGACGCCATATGTCCACAGGAACCAAGAAACGCCTGGAGGTCCGCACGGCCGTCCCGACCGACGTGCGCGCGATTATCCGGCTCATCGCCCGCGTCTATCCCGGCATGCCCAATTACGCGCCCGCCACGGTCCGGGGTCAGATCAACAATTTCCCCGATGGCTGCTTCGTCGCGCTCTACGACAATAAGGTCGTGGGCTATTGCGCCACCATGCGGGTCAGCAAGGGCATGGCCTTCGCCCATCATGACTGGGAGGAGATCACCGCCAATGGGTTCGGCACCCGCCACAGCGCGGCGGGCGAATGGCTCTATGGCTATGAAATGGCGGTCGATCCCAGCATGCGGGGATTGCGTATCGGCCAGCGCCTCTACGACGAGCGTAAGGAACTGGCCGAACAGCTTGATCTGCATGGCGTCGTCATCGCCGGAAGGATGCCCGGCTATCTGCGCACCAAGCGCAAGGTAGAGGGCCCCAAGGATTATCTGGACAAGGTCGTACAAGGCAAGATCCGCGACCAGGTGGTGAGCTTCCAGCTCAAGAACCAGTTCGAACCGCTCGGTGTCCTCGAAAACTACCTGCCCGAGGACAAGCAATCGGACGGCCACGCCGCCCATCTCGTCTGGCGCAACCCCTATGTCGACCCGGACGAAGCGCCTGAAATGCGCGTGCCCCGCGGCGTCGAAAGCGTCCGCCTCGCCACCTGCCAGCTCCAGGCCCGCGCCGTGCAGGATTTCGACGAATTCATCCGCAACATCGAATATTTCGTTGATGTGGCGGCCGATTATCGCTCCGACTTCATCGTCTTTCCCGAATTGTTCACCCTGCCGCTGCTCTCGTTCGAGGCCAAGAAGCTGTCGCCAATGGAAGCGATCGACAAGCTGACCAACTACACCCCGCGCCTGACCAAGGAACTGACGCGGATGGCGCTGGAATATAATATCAACATCATCGGCGGATCGCACCCGACCCGCGCCGACGATGGCGACATCCAGAATATCGCCTATGTCGCGCTGCGCGATGGGTCCGTTCACACGCAGGAAAAAATCCACCCGACCCCGAACGAAGCCTTTTGGTGGAACATCAAGGGCGGCGATTCCCTCGATGTGATCCAGACCGACTGCGGCCCGATCGGCGTCCTCATCTGCTATGACAGCGAATTTCCCGAACTCGCCCGCCGCCTGGTCGATCAGGGCGCGCGCATCATCTTCGTCCCCTTCTGCACCGACTCGCGGCTGGGCTACATGCGCGTGCGCTATTGCGCACAGGCGAGAGCGATCGAGAACCAATGCTATGTCGTCATGTCCGGCAATGTCGGCAACCTGCCGAACGTCGACAATATGGACATCCAATATGCCCAAAGCGCCATCCTGACCCCCTGCGACCTGCCCTTCGCGCGGGACGGCATCGCCGCGGAATCGACGGAGAATGTGGAAACGCTGACGATGGCGGACGTGAACCTGGCCGACCTTAGTTGGGCGCGCGCCGAAGGCACCGTCCGCAACTTGCGCGACCGCCGCTTCGACCTCTACCATATCGAATGGGACAGCAACCCCGACCACGCCCACGCCCCCAGCGGT
>JAVBXL010000179.1 GCA_030824575.1 bacterium
GTTCAGCAACGCGGTTGGGGGAGGCGGAAGGGCGGGAAGGGGGGCAAATGCGGATTCGGACACGGGCGCAAAGTGGCGTTCCCGCCCGAAACCGCAACCCCCGATTTGCCGCCGCCGGTCGATTTTGCCGCCGGCTGGCTCAGTGACGGCATCGGCGCTCATGGATCGCCCAGGGTGCGGACCAATGGATTATGTGCAGAACGCGGAACGCCTGCATGATCCTAGCCAGCAACCGGTCGATGCCGCTGTTGATCTGCGCGCGGCCGTCATGCCGCAACCGGTCGTCATATTCGTCACGCATGATGCGGTCCTTTTCCTGAAGCGGGAGGCGGATCGGAAAGACCGTCCGCGCCGTTGCCTCTGCCCGATTGCCGCTACGGTCGCCAACAAAAGGCTGGACGTCTTAGATAAGCTCAGCTTATTGATGAGCCTATGTCGATCCTGCCGCCCCTGTCCGCCATCCGCGTGTTCGAGGCGGCGGCCCGCCGCGAAAATTTCACCGCCGCCGCGCAGGAACTGGGCATGACCCAGGCCGCTGTCAGCTATCAGGTGAAGCTGTTGGAGGAGCGGCTGGGCCTCAGCCTGTTCCAGCGCATCGGGCGAAAGGTCGTACTGACCGACAAGGGGCGCGACATCGCGCCCGTCCTGACCCGCGCCTTCGACCAGATGCGCCAGGGCTTCGCCGCGCTGACACAGGATCATTCGGCCGTGCTGACGATCAGTTGCACCAACAGTTTCGCGCACCTTTGGCTCGCGCCCAAGATCGGTGCCTTCCAGATGCGCCATCCGCAATTGGCCGTGCGCATCCAGGCGGAAGACGGCGTCGTCGATCTCGCGCGCGACGGCGTGGACCTGGCGATCCGTGGCGGGAAGGGACAATGGCCGGGGCTGGAGGCGACGTTGCTGACCCACAACCGCCTCGTGCCGATGTGCAGCCCGGCCTGGCTGGACCGGCACGGTCCCATCGCCGATGCGCAGGCGCTCCATGCCCTGCCGCGCCTGTCGCCCGACGACATGTGGTGGCATGAATGGTTTGCGGCGATGGCGGTGGAGGCCGATCCCGCCGATGGCCCGCCTGGCATTGCGCTCGACAGCCAGGTCATGGAGGGCCGCGCCGCGATCGGCGGCCAGAGCGTCGCCATCCTCAATCATTTCCTGTGGAAGATGGAGATCGAATCCGGCCTGCTGGTCGAAGCGGTGCCCTCCTATGTTCGGGAAATCGCCAGCTATTGGGTGGTCTATCCGCCCCACGCCCGCAACACGCCCAAGGTGAAGGCGTTTCGCGACTGGATCTCGGCGGCATTCGCCGCCGAGATCGCCGCAGATCCCGACGGACGATACTTGCCGCGTTGATGCGTCATGCGTATATTTGTGCGCATGATGGATGCAGGAGTTTGTGATGACCAGGCTTGAGCGGATCGCTAAGCGCAAGGCTACGAACCTGTCGCTGGATGTTGATCTGGTGACCGATGCGAAAGAACTCGGCATAAACCTGTCGCGCGCTTGTGAAGAAGCATTGCGCAGCGAAATTGCGGCGGAGCGGGGACGGCGCTGGAAAGAAGACAATGCCGCCGGCATCGCCGCCTCCAACGCCTATGTTGAAAAACATGGATTGCCGCTTGAAAAATACCGGCAATTCTAATGGCGCGTTTCTGCGTGCATCGCCTGCCTGATGGCGCTTATGTTCTGGATTGCCAATCTGATTTGCTGGACCATCTGACGACCCGCTTCGCGGTGCCCTTGGTCCCGCTCGATGACGTCGGAACGCCGATGGCGCGCCTCAATCCGCAATTTGACGTCGACGGGCAGCGATTGGTCATGATGACGCAATTTTCCGGCGCGGTGCCTGCGCGGTCACTCGGCAACATTGTCCTGTCTCTTCGGGATCAGGATTATGACATTTCCAAGGCCCTCGACATGCTTCTGACCGGCTTCTGACCAAATCCGTTTCCGTTTCGTGCCCGTCCTGCTATCCGACCTGCGATGACCGATTTTAGCGACCCGTTCGACGCCATCAGGGACCACCCTTTCGACGAAGCGCTCTCGCAACGCTACCTCGTCTATGCGCTATCCACCATCACCGCCCGCTCGCTGCCCGACCTGCGCGATGGGCTGAAACCGGTGCATCGCCGCCTGCTCTGGGCGATGCGCCTGCTCAAGATGGAGCCGGGCGGCGCATCCCCTGACGTGCTGGTCGCCAACCCGGCGCGCAACACCACCAGTTACAAGAAATGCGCCCGCGTCGTGGGCGACGTGATCGGCAAATATCACCCCCATGGCGACCAGTCGGTCTATGACGCGATGGTGCGGCTGGCGCAGGAATTTTCGCTGCGCACGCCGCTGGTCGATGGGCAGGGCAATTTCGGCAATATCGATGGCGATAACGCCGCGGCCATGCGCTATACCGAAGCGCGCCTGACCCAGGCCGCCGCCGATCTGATGGCGGGCCTGGACGAAGGCACGGTCGATTATCGCCCCACCTATAATGGCGAGGATGAGGAGCCGGAGGTTTTTCCCGGCCTGTTCCCCAATTTGCTCGCCAATGGTGCCACCGGCATCGCGGTCGGCATGGCGACCAGCATCCCGCCGCATAATGTCACCGAACTGATCGACGCGGCCGGACTGCTGATCGACGATCCAGAAACCGATCATGCGGCCTTGATGCAGGTGGTGAAGGGGCCGGATTTTCCGACCGGCGGCGTGCTGGTCGATAATGCGGCGATCATTTCCGAAGCCTATGTCACCGGACGCGGCGCCTTCCGCACGCGCGCGCGCTGGCACAAGGAAGAGGGCGGACGCGGCACCTGGATCGCGGTCGTCACCGAAATTCCTTATCAGGTGCAAAAATCCAAGCTGATCGAACAGATCGCCGCGCTCATCAACGACCGCAAGCTGCCGATCCTGGCTGACGTTCGCGACGAGAGCGATACCGAAATCCGCATCGTCATCGAACCGCGCGCGCGCACCGTCGATCCGCAGATGCTCATGGACAGCCTGTTCCGGTTGACCGATCTGGAAAACCGTTTCCCGCTGAACCTCAACGTCCTCGACGCCAGCCGCACCCCGCGCGTGCTGGGCCTGCGACCGTTGCTGATCGAATGGCTCAAGCACCAGATCGACGTGCTGGTCCGCCGTGCCCAGCATCGGCTGGAAAAGATCGCCGGCCGGCTGGAACTGCTCGACGGCTATATCATCGCCTATCTCAACCTCGACCGGGTGATTGAGATCATCCGTACCGAGGATGAGCCCAAGGCGGTGATGATGGACGAATTCGCGCTCAACGACCGCCAGGTCGAGGCCATCCTCAACATGCGGCTGCGCTCCCTGCGCAAGCTGGAGGAGATGGAATTGCGGCGCGAACATGCCGAACTGGTCAAGGAAAAGGAGGAACTGGAGAAGCTGGTCGAAAGCCCGGCTCGCCAGCGCACCCGCCTGAAGCGCGACCTCGCCGCGTTGCGCAAGCGCTATGGCCCGGAAACCAACCTTGGCCGCCGCCGCACCCTGGTAGAGGAAGCGGCCCTGGCGCGGGAAATCCCGCTGGAAGCGATGATTGAGCGCGAACCCATCACCGTGATCCTATCCGAACGCGGGTGGATCAGGGCGATGAGCGGCCATCGCGACCTTGCGGCCGCCGACACGCTGAAGTTCAAGGAAGGCGACGGCCCGCATTATGCGTTCCACGCTTACACCACTGACAAGTTGCTGCTGGCGACCTCGACCGGGCGCATCTATACGCTGGCGTCGGACAAATTGCCGGGCGGCCGGGGCTTTGGAGATCCGGTGCGCTCTCTGGTCGATATGGACAATGAAGGCGCGATCGTTGCCTTCATGCCGGCGCGTGCTGGTACGGACCTGCTTCTGGCCTCATCCGACGGACGGG
This sequence comes from bacterium, assembly GCA_030824575.1. Taxonomy (GTDB): domain Bacteria; phylum Pseudomonadota; class Alphaproteobacteria; order Sphingomonadales; family Sphingomonadaceae; genus Sphingobium. The sequence goes on from JAVBXL010000179.1 coordinate 3,881, forward strand.
GTTTCATCGCGGCGACGGCCGAACTGATTGCCGAAACCCGCAAGGGCAAGCAGGTGGTCAACGTCCGCGCCGGTGCGAAGCTGAGCATCATCCGCCCGATCCCGGCAGAGGCGGACAGCATCGCCATAATCGGCGAGAACCGCAAACTGCTCGTCTTCCCCCTGACGGAAATGCCGAAAATGACCCGCGGGCAGGGCGTGCAGATGCAACGCTATCGCGACGGCGGCCTGTCCGACGCGATCGCCTTCCGCCTGTCCGACGGGCTTAGCTGGACCATGGGCGGCGAGTCGGGGCGCACCCGGACGGAAAGCGACATGTTGCCGTGGAAGGTCGCGCGCGGCGCGGCCGGGCGTATGCCGCCGACCGGTTTCCCGCGCGATAATCGCTTCTGATTTCAGCGATTTCGCCTTTAGTCTAAGTTCGTCTCATTCGGTTGTTAGCGTTTCCCGAAAATTTACTCCTTCTGGATACAGCGGGGGTATGGAATCGACGTCGGTGCGCAATTTACCGGTCAAACAGGCCAGCGCCACCCCCCTGCCGGGGGGCGATGACGCACATCTGGCGTCGGGCATCAGCATGCCGGACTGGCTATCGGCCCTGCCGCAGCTTGCAGCCATATTCTCATACGAAAATAACGAAATAGCGCTGGTTAGCGGGAATGTGCGCTTCGCCGCCGCCTTTCAGGCGCAATCCGAACGGACCGATGCCGCTGCGAAGATGGCGGCGGCCTGGCGTGACCGTGTCCTCAGCTTCATCCGGTCTGAACGCGATTCGGACAGTTTCGAATTGCGCCGCGACGGCAAGCTGGGGCCGGAATATTTCATGTGCACCATCGGCCGCCTGCCAGCGGTCGACGGTCGTCCGGAACATTATCTGTTCACCGCCACCGATCGGACCGGTGAGCGGACGATCGAAAAGAATCTCCGTCGGGAACTGCTGTCGGACGGCCTGACTGCGCTACCCAATCGCACAGGTTTTGGCGAGGAGATTGACGACCGTCTTACAAACTCGGTTTGGCCGGACAATGCGCAGTTCGGCATCATCGCGATCGATCTCAGCCGCTTCAGCCGGGTCAACGAATCGCTTGGCCCAATGGCGGGCGACGAGTTGCTGATCACCGTGGCCAAACGTCTGAAATCCAGCTTGCGCCAAGGCGATGTGCTGGCCCGTATCGGCGGCAATGACTTCGCTATTTTTGCTCGCCTTAATAATGGTTTGTCAGACGCTCTTCACATCGTTCAGCGGATCAAGGAATCGCTCAGTTCGCCGATCCGGCTGAGCGATCTGCAAATCCGCGTCGATTGCGCGATCGGCTGCGCGCTCTCGCTCAACCTGGACGATGATCCCGATGACGTCGTGCGCAAGGCGCAGGCCGCGGTGAAGATCGCCAAGCGCAGCGGCAAGGTGGAAATTTACCGCAATGGCGTGCTCAAGGAAGCGCAGCGGCGCTTTTCGATCGAAAGTCGCCTGCGGGAGGCTTTGGCGCAGGGCGGGCTGACGCTCGCCTATCAGCCGCTCATTCATCTCCAGACGGGCGAGATTACCGGCTTTGAAGCGCTGGCCCGCTGGAATGATGAGGAATTGGGCCATGTGCCCCCGGTGGAGTTCATCGCTGTGGCGGAGGAAAGCGGGCTCATCACGCCGCTGGGCCGCTGGGCGGCCTATGAGGCGGCCCAGGCTCTGTCGCGCTGGGATGCAAAATTCGGCCAGCCGCTACCCGTAGGCGTTAACGTCAACCTCTCGCCGATCCAGATGGCGCGCGACGACGTCGCCTCCATGTTCGAGGAAGCCTTGCGCTATGCCGGGATCAGCGGCCATCGGCTAACGGCGGAACTCACCGAAAGCGCGATCATCGCGGACCCTGACAAGGCGCGAAAGCTGCTCGTCGCCCTCAAGGGATTGCAGATGCCGATCGCGATGGACGATTTCGGCACCGGCTTCTCCAACCTCGCCAGCCTGCACAGCCTGCCGATCGACATATTGAAGATCGACCGCAGCTTCGTATCCACGATGTTGGAGGATCATGACAAGGCGGTGATCGTCCGCACGATCCTGTCACTCGCTGAATCGCTAAATCTCAAGGTGACGGCCGAAGGGATCGAGACGCAGGCGCTTGCTCTTGCTTTGCAGCAGATGGGTTGTTGGCAGGGGCAGGGCTATCATTTCGCCAAGCCGATGCCCGAAGCGGAAGCCTTCGACTATTGGCGCGCGCGCTGGAATTTCGAGACGATCTGATCCGCGATTCCCGCGACGCGGTTCGAGTCGGGGAAATCTTCCGCCACCCATTGATCCTGCACCGCACGCAACGCCTTGGCCACATCCGGGCCGGGCGTCAGGCCGCGCGCAATCAGCGCCCCGCCGCCGATCGGCAGGGCAGGCGGGGTCCAGTCCCGCAACTGTTCGAGCGTCGCCAGCGGCTTGTCCGGATCAAGCAGCAGTCGATCGATTGCGCCTTCGACGCCGATCCGATGGGCGAGCGCGCGCGGACTTTCGATCCCCGCCGCCGGCTCCAGCGCTACCACCAGCCGCTTGCGCGCCTTGTTCGACAACTTCAACCGCGCACCGACCGCATCGGCCAGTGCCGCGTCGGCCGGCAACAGAACAGCCAGGCGCCGCAACGCGGACGCGCCGATGCCGGCCTCCGCCTCGCGCGCCATCAGCCGATCCATACGCTCAATCCCGGCATCATCCACTTCCGGCAGCACCGGGCGCAATATGCCGCCTTGAACCATCAGCCGCAGAGCATGGATCGGCGAAGCGACACCCAGTAATTTCAGCAATTCGTCCGCGATCCGCTCGCGCGACAGCGCCATCAGGCTGTTGGCCGCGGTGACGCACGCATCATACGCATTACTGTCCAACTCGTTGTCGCCATAGCGCGCCAGGAAGCGGAAATAGCGCAATATGCGTAGATGATCTTCTGCGATCCGCGCCGACGCATCGCCGATGAAGCGCAGCCGCCGCGCCTCCAGATCGGGGATGCCGTCGAAATAGTCGCTGATCGCGCCGGTCAGCGGATCGGCATAAAGCGCGTTGATGGTGAAGTCGCGCCGCGCTGCATCCTCTTGCCAGTCGTCGGTATAGGCGATGGTCGCGCGTCGCCCGTCGGTACTGACGTCGCGTCGCAACGTAGTGATCTCGACCGGTCCGTCGGGCAGGACGGCGGTGATGGTGCCATGGTCTATCCCGGTCGGCACTGCCTTGATCCCAGCGCGCTTCAGTCGAGCGACGACGTCATGCGGGTCCAGCGTGGTGGCGATGTCGATATCGTTGACCGGTAGGCCGAGCAGCCCGTCGCGCACCGCGCCGCCAACGAAGCGCGCCTTGCCCTGCGCTGTATCCAGCGCGGCGAACAGGCCGTCCAGCCCAGGGCGATGCCGCCATGGCGCATCAGGCAGTTTCATGGTCATGGCCCAGTCTGCGCGAAAGATTGGCGAGAATGGCGGCGGTAATGCCCCAGATGCGGCGGCCTTCCCAATATATCTCGTAATAATGCCGCGGCTTGCCTTCAAATTCGACGGCATGGCGCACCCGCCGCGCGGGGTCGAGCGCATAGGCGAGCGGCAGTTCGAACCAGTCGGCGACCTCGCTTTCCTGCGCGCGCAGCGGCAGGTCCGGCGGAATGACGCCCAGCACCGGGATGATGTCGAACCCGGTGAAGGTATGATAGCGATCCGATGTCCCGATCACCTGCACCCGCTCGGGCGGCAGGGCGATTTCCTCCTGCGCCTCGCGCAACGCGCCGGCGATTTCGTCGGCATCGCTGTCATCCACCCGGCCACCGGGAAAGGCGATTTGCCCCGCATGTTTGCGCAGGCGCGACGATCGCTCGGTCAGGATCAGGCCCGGTTCCGGCCGGTCGGTGATCGCCACCAGCACGGCCGCGGGTGCCAGCGCAATCTCGCCGTCGATCCGTGGATCGCGCATGTCGCTGGGCGCCAGATCGTCCCGCCTGTGCCCCTCGTCCAGCGCGGCGCGCAGCCGCTGCGCCAGCGTCATGCCGTGCCGTCCAGCGGGAAGAAAGCGCCCTCGCTCCAAAGGCCGATCCGATCGGCACCTTCCTCCAGCGCCAGGTTCATCAATTCATAATATACGCTGCGCGCAACCAGCGCCTCCATCCCGCCGCGCACATGCAGATAGGGATGCGGGCCGTCCGGCGTCTCGCGCAGGATCAGGGCATGGGCAGGTCCAGCGGTCACGATATCGCCATTTTTGATTCGGAAGGCGAGCGTGCGGTCCCGGCCTGCGCCCTCGCTCTTCAGTTCGACCGCAACGAAGGGGGCATCCTCCACAGCGATGTCCAACTTCTCGACCGGCGTTACCAGCACATGGCTACCATCCGGCTCGCGCCGCAATATGGAGGAGAAGAGGCGCACCATCGTCTCCCGGCCGATCGGCGACCCCTGGTGGAACCAGGTGCCGTCGCGCGCGATCCGCATCTCGCTGTCGCCGCAATGATCGGGATTCCATTTCTCGACCGGCGGCAAACGCTTTTCGGCGGCCAGCCGGGCAATGTCGGCAAGCGAGAGGGTGGACAGGTCGGGCAGGGGCTCCATGGGCATGGGGCGGAGATAGGAAGCCTCTTGCCCGAAGGCAAAGGGCAAATCAGGCGGCGACGGCGATTCTGGGTCCGAGCATCCCGTCGCCGCCGATCGGACGGCCATCTACCGACAGCGCCAGCAACCGGCGCGGCTCGAACGGGCCGGGCGCGTCCCAGCCGGCCGTGCCATCCGCGGTAAAGCCCCAGAAGCGGCCATAATATTCAGGATCGCCGATCATCATCAGCGGCTCGCTGCCCTGAGCGCGCGCCGTGGCGACCACCGCGTCCATCATCGCCCGGCCATGGCCGCCAAATTGATGCGCCGGGTCGACCGCGACCGGACCTACCATGATGAGCGGCATCTGCCTGCCATCGGCTTGGCGCAACGCGACCGGCCAGCTTTGTAGCGACCCGATCAGCCCGCCATCGGCATCGACGGTGGCGAAGGAGAGGGCGGGCAGCCAGGGCATCCCCTCGCGGATGCGATAGGCGGTGCGTCCATGCCGGTCGATGCCGAACGCCGCATCGAGCAACCGCTCGATCGCCGCATCGGGCTGGCTGTCCAAGGGGAGAATGTGAGACACGTCTTGCCGATCCGCCATCAATGGCGCATGGGGCAGCGCCGGAAGCGGGGCTTTAGCGCTCGCTTTGCAAAATGAAAGAGCAAATTGGCCCACCCGCACGGCACGGAATGGGCCTGAAGTTGGCGAATTATGCATATTGGATTTGACGATTTTCTGACGCTGGAGGTCAACAACCTCCATGTAGACGTGCTGACCGGCATCTATTCGGAGGAGACGCATCTCCCCCAGCCGCTGCGCATCTCCATCCGCGCGCGTCTGCGAATCGCCGACCATTATGAGCCGGACACGGCGCTCAGCCAGTCCAAAAACTATATGGACCTGAAACACGCCGCCTCGACCGCGCTGCCTGAAGGGGTGCATTTCACCCTGATCGAAGGGGTGGCCGACCATATCATCGACACCATCTTCCTCCAGGACGACAAGGTCAGCCATGTCGAGGTAAAGATCGTAAAGCTCGCTTTGTCCGAACGCGGCGAGGAAATCGGCATCACCCTGGGCCGCGGCCGGAAATAAGTCTCGCTGGGCAATGAAACGGCCTGCGCCCGCGCAGGCGGGAGCAGGCAATTCAGCCCTTCTTAATCAGCCCGATCTCAACCAGACGCTCGGTCAGATACTCATGCGCGCTGATCGGCGGATCGCGCCGTGGATTATCCTCGCTCACACATTGCGGCAGCGCGTCGATCATGAAGTCGGGCCGCAAGTGTAGGAAGAAAGGCATGGAATAGCGCGAATGGCCGCGCCGCTCCGGCGGCGGATTGACCACGCGATGGCTGGTCGACGGTAGCAGATGGTTGGTCAACCGTTGCAACATGTCGCCCACATTGATCGCCAGCGCGCCCGGCGGCGGCACGACCGGCAGCCAGTTGCCGCTGCGATCCTTCAACTCCAGCCCGCCTTCTTCCGCGCCTAGCAGGAGGGTGATGAGGTTGATATCCTCATGCGCGCCCGCACGGATGCCCGGTGCCTGCGCCGATACCGGCGGATAATGGAGCAGCCGCAGGATCGAATTGCCATTGTCGATCGGGCCGTCGAACCAGCGTTCGGGCAGGCCGAGATAGAGCGCGATCGCCGACAGCAATTCCGCGCCCACCCGGTCGAACTCGCGGTAGAGTTTGGCGAAGACCGGCTCGAACGCCGTCATTTCGGCCGGCCAGACATTGGGCGGCATCGTCTGCGCCAGCGGATCGCCTTCGGGCAGGTCGCGGCCGACATGCCAGAATTCCTTCAGGTCGTTCTCGCTCGCGCCCTTGGCGATTTCGGTGCCGAACGCGGTATAACCCCGTTGCCCGCCATTTACCTTGGCGTTGTAGCGCTGCTTTACGTCTTCGGGCAGCGCGAAGAAGCGCCGCGCCAGCGCCCATCCATCATCGACCAGCGCCGGGTCCATGCCATGGTCCTTCACCATGGCGAAACCGAATTGCTGGAAGGATCGGCCGAACGCCTCGGCGAAATCCGCCTTACTCATATCCGCCATGGACAGGACAGGCACCTGCTCCAGTACCGCTTGCGACACGTCTTATCTCCAAATATCATTTGTCGGGGCCATGCCCTGCATATGGGGCGGCCCGCGCATGACGCCATCCTTGATCGCGCCGGGACGCTGTTGCAAGGAGGCAGGATGAACTATTGGCTGATGAAATCGGAACCCGATGTCTTTTCCTATGACGACCTGGTCAAAAAGGGGAAGGCCGAATGGGACGGGGTGCGCAACCATGCGGCGCAAAGCCATATGAAGGCGATGCGCAAGGGCGATCGCGCATTCTTTTACCACAGCAATATCGGGCTGGAGGCGGTCGGCATCATGACCATCGTTGAAGAAGCCGCGCCCGACAGCACAGATGACAGCGGCAAATGGATCGCGGTTCATGTCGCGCCGCATGAGAAACTCGCCAAACCGGTATCACTCAAGGCGATGAAGGGCGATTCGGCCCTCTCCGACATGGTGATGCTGCGCCAATCTCGCCTGTCTGTGGCACCGCTGACCAAGGCGCAATTCGATCATATCGTCGTAATGTCAAAGGCTTGATCTGCGGGGCATGACGCGGTTGCACATGATGCAACTGGCGCGCCGTTTTTTGCGATTGTGGCTTTGCCGCGCTGCAACATAGAAGCGCCCTCAACAGAACAAGAAAAAACAAGAGGTGTTTGATCGGCATTCACAAGGAGTTTACCCATGCGAATGCTGTCGAAGTTCATTGTCACCGGCGCCCTGAGCGCCATCGTTGCCGTCGCCGCCCCTGCCCAGGCTGAAGAAGCCGGCAAGCAGCGCTTCACTCACGAAGGCTATACCTACGTGTATCAGGTGAAGGACACCAAGACCGGCAAGGTCATTTCCGGCCGTCGCTTCCCCGATGCTGTCGCGTTCAACCTGGCCGTCAAGAATGGCAAGGTTTCGGGCGTATCGGGTGGCCAGCAGGTCGCCTTCAAGGTGGAAGACGCGCGCGGCGCCGCTTCGGAATAAGCCATCAGGCTGAGCAAAATTCAGGGACGGCATCCGACGGGATGCTGTCCCTTTTTTTTGTTGAACTGCCAGGGAGGTGGGAGGAGCCGGCCGTTTCCAGCCGGCCCCGCGCCTCAGCGGCAGCTGCGCTTGCTGTCGATCGACTTGCCAAGCAAAGCGCCACCGGCTGCGCCCAGGATCGTACCGGTCGCACGATCGCCGCGGGTATCGATCGCCCGGCCGACCAGAGCGCCGCCCACGCCGCCGACGATCAGGCCGGTCGTGCCATTGGACTTGCGGCAATAGGTCCGGCCATCACGGCCGCGCCATTCCTTGTACCGATAATTTTTGCGCGCCTGCGCACCATCGGTGGGCACTGCCATCGACATGGGAATGGCCAGCGAAAAGGCGGCCAGGGCGAGTAGGGCTTTACGCATAAGTATCTCCTCCGATAGCGTGATTTGTCGCTTCAACACGTTGACCTTGATCGAGGTTGCATGAACGTCAGGCAACAATCTAAGCGACTGTTTCTACGGCAATATAATTTGAGGTGAACAGATGCGGGCGGACGACGAGCGGGATGGGCGGGCGCTGATCGATCGGCTTGGCCTTGCCGCGCATCCCGAAGGCGGCTGGTATCGGGAGACATGGCGCGCCGATTCTGCCCCTGGGCAGCGCGCTGGCGGCACCGCGATATTGTTCCTTTTGGAAGCGCATGAGCGGTCCCATTGGCACCGTGTCGACGCCGACGAACATTGGTTCTGGCATGCCGGCGCGCCATTAATCCTGTCCATCGCCGCGCCGGGCGAGCCGGCCCGCGATCTGCTGCTGGGGCCGGACATATTGGATGGCCAGATGCCGCAAGGCTGGGTGCCGGCCCATCATTGGCAGGCCTCAACGCCGCAGGGCGGATGGACGCTGGTCAGTTGCACCGTCACGCCAGGCTTTGATTTTGCGGGCTTTTCCCTCGCGCCGCCGGACTGGTCGCCGCCGGGCTGAAACTTATCCACACTTATCCACAGCTTTGCGATCCGCGCCGTCACAAATCCGGCCGATTTCGCTTGGAGCGACTCGCCGATGGTGAGACCATCCTTGCATTGAGACGGCGGAAACGGAGCGATCCAGATCCAAAATCACTGATAAATCAGAGATTTATGCCGTTTGGATAGTTCGCTAGCAGGCAAGATTCGCAAGGATGGCGTCGGGCAGACGGACGGGGTGTTTGGGACCATTGCCGGGTACGCGCGAAAGTGAACGTCGGGCATCGGAAACAAGCAGCCAGCAACGGGAAGGCGGCCCTTGGCCTAGAACCCGGAGCAAAGCCTGTATGGCCGCCCTCGCCCGAGGACGACGCACAGGATACGCCGGGCCGATGATCGCATCCCGCAAGGGACGCGGATCGCATGACCCGACGGAAATGGGGACCGGCAGCAATGCCGGCCCCCATTTTGCGTTTGGGGGCGACAGTGGCCAGATGGCACGCAAAACAGGGTAAAAATGGTGCCGGCTACAGGATTCGAACCCGTGGCCCCCTGATTACAAATCAGGTGCTCTACCAACTGAGCTAAGCCGGCGCGCCTTTGCGACGGCATGCCCTTACTATCAGATGACGCCAAACGTCCAGCCCTCAGTACGCGCAATCTGCGCCGTCAGCATGGTGGGCGTCCATAAGGCCGGCTCAGCCGCCGCGCGACGCATCCAGGCGGCGGTGACAATGGCGTCCGCGCCATGGTCGTCCGGCATCGCGCCATGATGCGCCGTCGATCCCAGCGCCGCCAAGGCATCGTTCAGCGCCGCGGCATCGCGCATCTTGCTGCGCCCCTTGGGCCGTCCGGCGGCGCGCGCGGCGATGCTGGTATAGATTTCCACCACTACAGACCCTGCATCAGGCAATGGATCGAACGGCCAGACCAGGAGCTTGCAGCGCAGATGATGCAGCATCCGCATGCCCGCAAAACTGGCCTTGGCAACCTGCGCGGCGCCGATCGCGTCATAGACGGTCGAAGGCTTGCCTCCACCGCCGGCCTTATACTGCGCCTCGCACACACGATTATGCATGAACGCCGCCTTCACCCCATCGGCCTTGCCGAAATAGAAATGGCGACGATGCACGACCTCCAGCAAGCTGGCCGCACCCAGGTCCGCGTCCTCGCAAATCGCATCGACATAGGCCCAGAAAGCAGGGCCATCTTCCGGCACCGGATCGCCGGGCAGATAGCCGCCGCGCGCCACGAAGGGCGGCGCAAAACTGAAGTCGAAGCCGAACAGGGTAGGGGCCTGCCGCCCGGCATCGACCAGCCAGTTGGCCACCGCCTGCCGTGACCAGACGCCACCCGGCACTGCCACCAACTGCGGAACGGTATCGCCCGCCTCGCACAGCGCCACCGCAATCCCCTTGTGTCGCGCGCCCTTGGCACCCGACCAATCGATCGCGACGAACCGCGCAAACCGCGTCACCCGCCCGCGCGCTCCGTCCGCAACCGGTCCCAATGGGCGATCCGCTCTGCGATCCGCGCTTCGAACCCGCGATCGGTCGGCGCGTAGAAAGTCTGCGGCGTCATCTCCTCGGGCCAATAGTTCGCTCCGGAAAAGCCCTCGCTTGCGTCATGGTCATATTGATAGCCCTTGCCGTAGCCGACCTGCTTCATCAGCTTGGTGGGGGCATTGACGATATTCATCGGCGGCATCAGCGATCCGGTGTCGCGCGCGGACTTGAACGACGCCTTCATCGCCGCATAGGCCGCGTTGGATTTGGGCGCGGTCGAGCAATAGAGGCAGGCCTGCACGATCGCCAGTTCGCCTTCGGGCGATCCCAGAAAATCATAGGCGTCCTTGGCGGCCAGGCACTGCACCACCGCTTGCGGATCAGCGAGGCCGATATCCTCGGTCGCGAACCGCACCAACCGCCGGAGCACATAAAGCGGCTCTTCCCCCGCCGTCAGCATCCGCGCCAGATAATAGAGCGCCGCCTGCGGGTCCGATCCGCGCAGCGATTTATGCAGCGCGGAGATGAGGTTATAATGCCCCTCCCGATCCTTGTCATATACGGCCACGCGGCGGTGGAGCAGGGCGGACAGGCCCGCCGCATCTAGCGGCTGCGGCAGGTCGATCGAATAGAGCGTCTCGACCTGGTTCAGCAAAAAGCGCCCGTCGCCATCCGCGCTGGCCACCAGAGCCTCGCGCGCGGCGGCGTCGATCGGCACCGGCCGCCCGGTGAGTGCTTCGGCCCGGTCGAGCAGCTGCTCCAGAGCGGCCGCATCCAACCGCCGCAGGATCAGCACCTGCGCCCGCGACAGCAACGCCGCGTTCAGCTCGAAACTGGGATTTTCGGTCGTCGCCCCGACCAGCGTAACTGTGCCATCCTCGACAAAGGGCAGGAAGCCGTCCTGCTGCGCCCGATTGAACCGGTGGATCTCGTCCACGAACAATAATGTCTTTTCGCCGCGCCGGGCATGGTCCTTGGCGCTTGCGAACAGCTTCTTGAGGTCGGCGACGCCCGAAAACACCGCTGATATCGGGGCAAAGCGCATGCCCACTGCATCGGCCAGCAGCCGCGCCGTCGTCGTCTTGCCCGTGCCGGGCGGCCCCCATAGGATGATCGAAGACAGCCGCCCCGCCGCCACCATCCGGCCGATCGCGCCATCCGGCCCGGTCAGATGTTCTTGCCCGACTACATCGGCCAGCGTGCGCGGACGCAGCCGGTCGGCGAGCGGAGCGGTATCCGCCGTTCCGTCGACGGGCAGATCATCGGGAGCGAAAAGGTCGGCCATTGCTACCGATATAGGGTGTGGGACAGATTATGGAACCGGGCTGGATCGCGGGGCCAGCCCCTGGGCGCGCTGGCGGATGACGCGCAGGTAGGTGTCGACCAGCGCCTGGTTGACCTGATCCCAGCCATTACGCTCCGCCCGTTGCTGCGCCGCTGCGCCCGCGGCCTGCCGCGCGCCGTCATCGATGCAATAGGCTTGCAACGCATCGGCGAAGGCGCCGATCGCGCCGGGGCGGATCAACCGCCCGGTGACGCCGTCGGTGACCAGGCTCTCGCTGCCGGTCGCGCGCGCCGCGACGGTGGGCAGGCCGCAAGCCATCGCTTCCAGCGTGACGTTGCCGAACGTCTCGGTAACCGACGGGTTGAACAGCACATCCATGCTGGCGACCGCCCGGCCCAGATCCTGTCCCTTCTGGAACCCGGTGAAAACAGCATCGGGCAGGCGGTTCTGGAACCATTCGCGGGCCGGGCCTTCGCCTACCACCAGCACCTTATGCTGCACCTGTCGCGCGGCGAGCTGGTCGATCGCGTCGGAAAAGACGTCCAGCCCCTTTTCCATCACCAGTCGGCCGATGAAGCCGATTGCGGGCGCATCGTCCGCGATGCCCAGCGAGCGTCGCCAGTCCAGGTCGCGGCGGCCGGGATGGAAAATCTCCCGGTCGATGCCGCGGGTCCATATGCCGACATCATAGTTCATCCGCTGGTCGCGCAGCAACTGCGCCATCGATTCGGACGGCGCGACGATGGCGTCGCAGCGGCGATAGAAGCGGCGCAGGATCGATTCGATCAGCGGCTCCAGAAACGCCAGCCCATAATAGCGTGGATAGGTTTCGAACCGCGTATGCACCGATGCGACGGTCGGCAGCCCGCGCGCCCGCGCCCAGCTGAGCGCCCGATGGCCCAGCGGGTCGGGGCTCGACAGATGCACGACATTGGGGGCGAACGCCTTTAAATCACGGCGAACCTGCGCGGACATGCGATAGGGAACGCGATATTCCGTGCGTCCCGGCACCGGAAATGATGGGGTGCTGACCAGGTCGCCGGCCGGATCGAAAGCGGGCGTCGCGGTGGTCGGCGAATAGACGCGCACCGCCGCCCCTTGCCGCAGCAAATAGGTCACGAAGCGATTGAGCGCCTGGTTCGCACCATCGCGCACATAATTATAATTGCCGCTGAACAGGGCAACGCGCAGGCCGGTAGCATCCATCGCCGCCCCTTAGACCATAACGGGCCGTTGCGAAACCGCGGACAATCGGCGGAATAGTGCCGTTGCCAGATAAATTTACGGTGTTGCCAATGTCCGATGGAACCAGTCAAGTCACTGGGAATTATGCCAATTGTTCGTGAAGAAACCGGCCGGCGCGGCATGCGCCCACAAATGGAGAGGATGCCCCATGATCGAGACTTTCCGAAAAGGATCGCGGGTCAAGTGGAACTGGGGACAGGGCGTCGGCCGGGGGCGGATCGCGGAACGGTTCGACCGGCATGTCGAGCGCACTATCGAAGGTTCGCTGATCCGCCGCAACGGCTCGCCACGCGATCCGGCCTATCTCATCCGATCCGACAGCGGGGGCGAAGTGCTCAAACTGCGTTCGGAACTGAGCAACAGCTAACGCCTCTTATCTTCAACCGGCCATCGCATCGGGCCTGCGATCATGGCATGATGGTCGATATGACGACGCCCTTCATGACCATCGACGCGTTGCTTGTCGGCACGCCCGCACCCTTTCGCGACGCCGATTATAGCGCCATCGCCAAGCAACCTGTCGCCGGCCCGGTGCGCATCTCCTGGGACGGGTTCGAACGCGATGCCGTCGCCGACCCCATCCATCATGGTGGCTGGGACAAGGCGATCCACCTCTATCCGCAGGATCATTATGACTGGTGGCGGGCACGCAAGCCCGACCAGCCTTTGCTCGATGCGCCTGGTGCCTTTGGCGAGAATATCGCGTCGCGGGGAATGACTGAAGCGGACATCTGTCTGGGCGATCGTTTCTCGCTCGGCAGCGCGATTGTGGAAGTCAGTCACGGCCGCCAGCCCTGCTGGAAGCTCGACCATCGCTTCGGCGCGCGCGACGTGATGGCGACCATCGTCAAGACCGGCCGCAGCGGTCTCTATTTCCGCGTCGTCCGGCAGGGGGAAGCGGAATCCGGCACCCGCATGGAATTGCTGGAACGCCCTCTGCCCGACTGGAGCATCGCACGGATATTCCAACTGCTGATCGCCGGCGGCCACAAACGCGATCCTGACGCGGTCCGCGCTCTCGCGGACATGCCGCTGCTGGCGGAAGCCTGGCGTGAGAGGGCGCGCAAGCTGGCGGCTTGACGCGGCAGCGCTGACTACGCTCGCTGACTACGCTCCCATGCTGCGCCATAGCACTGGCATCGCTCGCGCCGCCTGCCTATAGCTGGTCCATGGCATCGACCCCCAAGAACAAAACATCCGCCCCGGCCCGCACGCCAGCCCGTACCAAGGTCCGGCCGGCCGGCTTCCCGACCCGCGACGAGATTGTGGACTTCATCAGCAGTTCCGACCAGCCGGCCGGAAAGCGCGAGATCGCCAAGGCGTTCGGCCTCAAGGGGCAGGAAAAGATCGCGCTCAAGGCGTTGCTGAAGGATATGGCTGACGAAGGGCTGCTCGACCTTGGGCCCGCCCGCGCTTTCCACAAGATGGGCGGCGTGCCGAAGGTTACGGTGCTGCGCATCATCGATGTCGATGACACGACCCTGATCGCCACCCCCGAACGGTGGGAAGCCGAAGGCCAGCCTGCCCCCCGCCTGCGCGTGCTGGAGCGCGGAAAACGCGGTGCGCTGACTATCGGCGACCGCATCCTCGCACGCACCGAGGAAGCCGGACGTGGCTATGTCGCCCACGTCATGAAGAAGCTCGCCAAGGCCGAGGAGGAATTGCTGGGCGTGGTGGAGGTGATGGCCGACGGCAAGCTATGGCTGCGCCCGGTCGACAAACGCATCCGAAAGGACACGCCGATCAGCGACGTCGGCAACGCCAAACCGGGCGATCTGGTGCTCGCCGAACCCCATGGCCGCCCGCCGCGCATCGCTGCGCGCGTCACCGAGATTCTCGGCGATCCCTTCGCCCCGCGCAGCTTCAGCCTGATCGCGATCCATAAGCACGGTATCCCCCATGTCTTCCCGGAACGGGTGGAGGAGGAGGCGATCACTGCATCCGCCCTGCCGCTGCATGAGGACAAGCGTGAGGATCTGCGCCACCTGCCGATCGTAGCGATCGACCCTTCCGATGCACGCGACCATGACGATGCGGTCTGGGCGACCCCGGATGACGATGAAGTCAATGCCGGCGGCTATAAGGCGATCGTCGCCATCGCCGACGTCAGCTATTATGTTCGCCCCGGCAGCGCGCTGGACAAGGAAGCGCGCAAGCGCGGCAACAGCGTCTATTTCCCCGACCAGGTCGTGCCCATGCTGCCCCACGACCTGTCGTCCGACATGTGCTCGCTCCGTGCCGGGCAGGACCGGGCGGCGATGGCCTGCCACCTCACCATCAACGCTCAGGGCAAGGTCACCGCCTGGCGCTTCACTCGCGCGGTGATCCGCGTCGCGGCAGTGCTGGCCTATGAAGATGCGCAGGCGGCGATTGACGGCACGGAGGTAGACGCTGCCCCCACGCCCTCGCGCAAGCAGGCGGACGAGCTACTGGACGTCGCCCTGAAACCCCTCTGGGCCTGCTGGGCGTTGCTGCGCAAGGCGCGGGAGGCGCGCGATCCGCTGGCGCTCGACCTGCCCGAACGGCGCGTGGTGCTGGACGAGCATGGCAAGATCATCAGCGTCGCCGTGCGCGAACGGCTCGACGCCCATATGCTGATCGAAGATTATATGATCGCGGCGAACGTCGCGGCGGCCAAGGCGCTGGAGGCCAAGAAGGCGCCGGTCATGTACCGCGTCCATGAAGCGCCCAGCCGCGAAAAACTGGTCGCACTCAAGGACTATCTCGCCACCTTCGATATGGATTTCGCGCTAGGCCAGGTGATCCGTCCCTCCACCTTCAACGCCCTGATCCGCAAAATCGCCGAGGCGGAGGAGAAGGAGCAGATCATGGTCCAGATTCTGCGCAGCCAGACCCAGGCCTATTATGCGCCGCAGAATATGGGCCATTTCGGGCTGGCGCTGGGCAGCTACGCGCATTTTACCTCACCTATCCGCCGCTATGCCGACCTGCTGGTGCATCGCGCCCTGGTCGGCGCACACAGCCTGGAACTGCCCGTACCAAAGGGCGGGACGATCCCCGACCGCACTGCGCTCAGCCAGGATGATTATGAGAATATGGGCCGGGTCGGCGAACTCATTTCCGGCCATGAACGCCGCGCGATGGAGGCGGAGCGCGACACGGTTGACCGTTATGTCGCCGCCTTCCTGTCCGCCCATGTCGGCGAAATCGTGAAGGCGCGCATCACCGGCGTCCAGAATTTCGGCTTCTTCGCCACGGTCGACGGACTGGGGGGTGACGGCCTGGTGCCTGTTTCCACCATGGGCGGCGAATATTTCCACTATGACGAAGCGGGCAAGGCGTTGCAGGGGGCCGATAGTGGCGATCGCTACACCGTCGGACAGCGGCTGGAACTAAGGCTGGCGGAGGCCGATCCCATCAACGGATCGCTGCGTTTCGAACTGCCTGATAGTCCCGCGCCCCGCGGCGGCCCGATGAAGCGCGACCGCACGCGTCCCGGCACCCATCGCGGGCGGCCGATGAATATCCGCCACCAGGGCGCAAAACGCGGCAAGCATAAGCGGTAATATCGACGATCAACTCAACCGGTCGATCGCCTCGCTATCCAGCCCGCCCGGAATAATCATGAGCGGGCAGGGCAGCTTGCCCGCGTCCGCGCCTGCAAAATGCGTCACCAGTTTCCCCGGATTGCCGCTCGCCGCAGCGCCCAGCACCAACGCGGCGACATCGTCCATCTCGTCCAATGTGCCGCGCACCACGGTCACGGCGTCGCCCTGGCGCACGGTGATGCTGGGACGGATGCCCGATTCATCGGTCAGCGTGCCGGCTGCGCTGGTCACCAGCGCCTCGGCGCGTTGCAGCGCCTCGTCCTCCATCGTGGCCTGGACGCCGCCCCATTGCACGAACTCGGCCGGCGGGATCAACGCCAGGATGCGGACCGCGCCGCCGGTCTTGGCTGCGCGCCGCGCCGCGAAGCGCAACGCGGTTTCCGCTTCTGGCGATTCGTCCACGACGACCAGATATGTCCGCACTTCTTATCGCCCCTCGCATGCAATTAATGGAGCGGGCTATCGGTAAAAGCGCCCAACTAACCATAAGGGTGAAATGTGATGGATAAAAGCCTCTCTGGCAAGGCGTCGCTTGACCGATCCGGCGAATGGGTGAAAACGGGCATCAAAATGACCAAAGCCGTAAAGCCAAGAAGAGGCCCGAAAGCATGAGCAAGACGATCCAGATGCCCGCATTGTCCCCGACCATGGAGGAAGGGACGCTGGCCAAATGGCTGGTCAAGGAGGGCGATACGGTATTGTCCGGCGATCTGCTGGCGGAGATCGAGACTGACAAGGCGACGATGGAATTCGAAGCGGTCGATGAGGGCGTGATCGCCAAGATCCTGATCGCCGAAGGGTCCGAAGGCGTGAAGGTCGGCACCGTGATCGCCATCATCGCCGAAGAGGGCGAAGATGCCGCGACCGTCGCCGCTGGCGGCGCCAAGGCGGACGCCGCGCCCGCGCCCAAGGCCGACCCCGTTCCCGCCAAGGCCGAAGCCGCAGCCGCCCCCAAGGCGGACGCCGCACCCGCGCCTAGGGCTGAGGCCGCCGCGCCCAAGCCTGCGATTGCATCGGACGATCGCGTGAAGGCCAGCCCGCTTGCGCGCCGCCTGGCGCAGGCCAAGGGCGTCGATCTGGCCAGCATCACCGGCACCGGCACCAACGGCCGCATCGTCAAGGCCGATATCGAAGGCGCACAGCCCGGCGCCGCTGCGCCTGTCGCTACCGCCGCCGCGCCTATTGCTCCCGCACCTGTCGCTGCCGCCGCGCAGGATTTCGGCATCCCGCACGAAGTTGTCAAACTGAGCGGTATGCGCAAAACGATCGCGCGCCGCCTGACCGAATCCAAGCAGCAGGTGCCGCACATCTACCTGACTGTCGATATCCAGCTCGACAAGCTGCTCAAGCTGCGCGGCGAACTCAACGCCGGTCTGTCCAGCCGCAACGTGAAACTGTCGGTCAACGACCTGCTCATCAAGGCGCTGGGCGTCGCGCTGGTGGAGGTGCCCGAATGTAATGTGCAGTTCGCCGGCGACCAGATGCTGCAATTCCAGCGCGCCGACATCAGTGTTGCTGTGTCGATCCCCGGCGGCCTCATCACCCCGATCATCACCGACGCGGGCGGCAAAGGCGTCGCCGCCATTTCCAACGCGATGAAGGATCTGGCCAGCCGCGCCAAGGACGGCAAGTTGAAGCCCGAGGAGTATCAGGGCGGCACCGCATCGCTGTCCAACATGGGCATGTTCGGCATCAAGCAGTTCGAAGCCGTCATCAACCCGCCCCAGGCGATGATCATGGCGATCGGTGCTGGTGAAAAGCGGCCCTTCGTGGTGGATGACTCGCTCCAGATTGCGACCGTCATGTCGGCGACCGGCAGCTTCGACCATCGCGCGATCGATGGCGCAGACGGCGCGCGCCTGATGAAGGCGTTCCGCGAACTGGTTGAAAACCCCATCGGTATGCTGGCCTGATGCCCTATGCTGACGAAACCCCGCCGGATATCAGCCCGGCGGTCCGGGTCATCGCCATGCCGACCGACACCAATCCTTATGGGGATATTTTCGGCGGCTGGTTGATGAGTGTGATGGACTCGGCGGCCGGATCGGTCGCCGCCCGGCACAGCCATGGCCGCGCCGTGACCATCGCGGTGGAGGGGATGACCTTCCTCCGCCCGGTTGTGGTCGGCGACGAGGTTTCGGTTTTTGCAACGCTCAAATCCGTCGGGCGCACGTCGATGAAGATCTATGTAGAAGCGTGGCGTCGCGCCCGGCATGACGACCGGTCCTATCGCGTGACCCATGCGACCTTCAGCTTCGTGGCGATCGGAGAGGATCGTCAGCCCCGTTCCGTGCCGCCCCTGCCGGGCGAGTCAAACAATCAAGACAAGTAAGCGAGAATGACAATGGCTGAGAATTACGATGTCATCGTTCTGGGCTCCGGCCCCGGCGGCTATGTCGCCGCGATCCGTTCCGCCCAGTTGGGCCTCAAGACCGCAATCGTCGAGCGCGAAAATCTGGGCGGCATATGCCTCAACTGGGGCTGCATCCCGACCAAGGCGCTGCTGCGGTCGGCCGAAATCTTCCATTACATGCAGCATGCCAAGGATTATGGTCTCGCCGCCGACAACATCACCGCCGACATCGAAGCCGTGGTGAAGCGTTCGCGCGGCGTCGCCAAGCAGCTTAATCAGGGCGTCACGCATCTGATGAAGAAGAACAAGATCGCCGTCCATATGGGCGACGGCAAGTTGCTGGGCAAAGGCAAGCTGTCCGTCACCAAGGATGGCAAGACCGAAGAACTGACCGCCAAGAACATCATCGTCGCCACCGGCGCACGCGCCCGCGACCTGCCCTTTGCCAAGGCGGACGGCAAGCGGGTGTGGACCTATCGCCATGCCATGACCCCGGCGGAAATGCCGACCAAGCTGCTGGTCATCGGATCAGGGGCGATCGGCATCGAATTTGCCAGCTTCTATAACGACATGGGCGCGGACGTGACCGTAGTCGAGATGATGGACCGCGTCGTCCCGGTCGAGGATGCCGATGTCTCCGCTTTCCTTGAAAAGGCGCTCAAGAAGCAGGGCATGACCATCATGACCGGCGCAGGCGTCGAAACGCTGGACGTCGGCGCGAACGGGGTGAAGGCCGCGATCAAGGGCAAGGACGGCAAGGTGGTGCATGGCGAATACAGCCATGTCATCGTCGCCGTTGGCATCGTCCCCAATACCGAGAATATCGGTCTGGAAGAGCTGGGCATCAAGGCCGAGCGCGGCCATATCGTCACCGACCCGACCTGCAAGACCAATGTCGATGGCATCTGGGCGATCGGCGACGTGACCGCCCCACCATGGTTGGCGCATAAAGCCAGCCATGAAGGCGTGATCGTGGCCGAAGCCATCGCGGGCAAGCATCCCCACGCCATGGACGTGCGCAACATTCCTGGCTGCACCTATTGCCACCCGCAGATCGCCAGCGTCGGCCTGACCGAAGCCAAGGCGAAGGAAGCCGGTTACGAGGTGAAGGTCGGCATGTTCCCCTTCATCGGCAATGGCAAGGCGATCGCACTGGGTGAGGCGGAGGGCTTCACCAAGACGGTCTTCGACGCCAAGACCGGCGAATTGCTGGGCGCACACATGATCGGCGCGGAAGTGACCGAGATGATCCAGGGCTTCACCATCGGCAAAACGCTGGAGACGACCGAGGCGGAACTGATGCATACCGTCTTCCCGCATCCCACCATCTCGGAATCGATGCATGAAAGCGTGCTGGCGGCTTATGGCCGAGCGCTCCATATCTGATCGGCGCACATCGATGCTGAAAAGCGCGGGGGCTTTGGCTCTCGCGCTTTTTTGCGTCCTGGCGATCGCGCTGATGCAACAGGCTGGATGGCTCGACGGCCTGAACGTCGGGCTGATGACCGCGGCCGGGCAGGCGCGGGAAACGGTGATAGGCGGCCCTGTCACCATGGTCATGCGGCTCGCATCGGCGGTCGGCGGAACGGCTGGGCGTATGGCGTTGCTGGCTGCGGCGCTGCTGCCCTTATTATGGTTCGGGCGTTGGCGCGCGGCGCGATGGCTCGCCTTGACGATCGCAGGCGGAACGCTGCTCAATCTTGGTCTGAAGCAGATTTTTGCCGCGCCGCGGCCCGACCTGCTCCCTCATCTCGACATCGTCCACACCTATAGTTTTCCCAGCGGCCATGCGGCGGGCAACATGATGTTCTTCGGCGCGATTGCGATACTGGCGGGATCGCGCGCCGGCTATGCCGTCGCCGCTGCCATCATCGCCCTGATCGGCGTCAGCCGCGTCTGGCTCGGCGTCCATTGGCCCAGCGACGTAACCGCCGGCTGGATCGAAGGGCTGGGCTGGCTCGCTCTGTGCCGCCTATGGCTACCAGCGCGGGGAGGGGAGCGACAACGCGCGGGCGATGCTTTCGTGCGGCGGCATCCCGTCGCTGGTGATGAAGCCATGCACCCAGAAGCTGTCGAACACCGTCGCGGCGGCAATCAGCAATAGCACCATCGCGGCGGCGGCGAAGATCCGTTGCGCGCCGCGTATCGCGCTGTCGGGTGACAGGGCGATCAGCACCAGCGGTAGCAGCGGCAGCAAGTAACGCCCTTGCGTCCCCTGAATATAGTCCGCGCCCAGCGGCGTCCCCGTCAGATACATGGCCGTTTCGATCAGCAGCGCAACGCCCGCTGCCACCGCCAGCCACCACAGCCGCTGGCCAAAGCCGAAGCGCGCACCGCTGCCACTGGCGACGCCCGCACCCAGCATCAGCAGCCCCAACGGATAGGCGAGCAACGGCAACAGGATGGCGTTCCATCCGAAACGCCCAACGATTTGCAGCGCATAGACTGGCGCGCGCTCGACCACGCTGCTGACGAGGATGCGGACATAACCGACCGGGTCATGCAGCAGGATGGCAAGCTGATCGCGCAGCGGCGCGGTCATCATCGTCTCGCCCGTCTTGCGCGACTGGATATGATAGAGCGCCTGGCTCCCGCCCGAATAGTGCATCCAGCCGACAAAGACGATCGCACCCAGCACCATCGCGCCCAGGATCACGCCCGCGCGCATGTCACGGCGATCCTGCGGCCAGCACAGGCCTGCCGCCATGATCGGCAGATAGACGCCCTTGCACAGCGCCAGCAGCGGTCCCGTCATCAGCGACGCTACCGATCGCGCGGGTGACGCCCCCATGAACGCGGTGCGCAGCGCCAGCGCCAAGCCCAGAAAACCAAGACCATTGATGACCGCATCGGGCGACAGCGATCCTGTTTGATAGGCGAATGTCGGCAGCAAGGCGGTGGCGAGCAAGGCGTTTCTGCCGAACGGCAGCAGGCGCAGCGCCGCGATCAACAGCGCCAGCCCGGTCAACGCATTGACCAGCCGCCCAAGATAAAAGGTGTCGATCCAGGGCAGGTCCAGGCCTCGCCCCAGCGTCAGCCCCACCGCACCCGGCGCATAAAGGCTGGGCGCATAGCTGGCGACGTTGGGGAAGTCGGCGAAGGCCGTGCCTGGACGACCGGCATCGGCGGCTGCGCTGTCGGCGATTTGCGCCCTGTCGAAGCGTCGCAGCGTCGGCGGCACATCGGTCGGAAAATCCACGTCATGGATATCAAGCGCCGCGCGCGGCAGTTCTGCACCGATCGCTTCGCCGCGCTGCTGCGTCAAGACGACGCCCTGCGTCAGCGCCAACGCCTTCATATAATGCTGATTTTCGTCCGGCGCCTGAAAAGGCGGGGTGACGATGGCGAAGAAGAGCGTGGCGATGCAGACAGCCGTGAGGAGCAGCGTTTCGATCACCGTCCACGGCGCCGCAAACAGCATGTTGGCCGTGCCGGTAAATCTGCTCCGCTCGTTCCGCATGGCCGCACCCTATGCGGCGCAGCTTAACATTTCGCGACCGTAATCCTTTATTGCTGGAAGATGGCGAGGAAGGGGAGGGTTTTTACGCCTCCGCTTCCTCTCGCCCGACCGGCGGATGCAGTCGCAACCGGGTTACACGCCGGCCATCGCTCGCGACTATCTCCAGCTTCCATCCACTAGGACCATGGTCCAGTATCTCGCCCGGTTCCGGCACGCGCCCGGCCAGAACAAAGGCGAGGCCGCCCAGCGTATCGACATCCTCCTCTACGTCGCCCAGCTTCTCGTCAATCTCCTCTGCGACATCGTCCAGTTCGGCACGCGCATCGGCTTCCCACAGGCCGCCGTCCAGCGGCACCAGCATCGCTTCGGGCGCATCGTCATGCTCGTCCTCGACGTCGCCGACGATTTCCTCGACCAGATCTTCGAAGGTCAGCAACCCTTCCGTGCCGGAATATTCATCCAGCACGATGGCGAGATGGGTGCGCTTGGCGCGCATTTCGGCGAGCAGATCAAGCGCGCCCATGCTTTCGGGCACATAGAGCGGCTGGCGGATCAGCGGTTCCAGCGTTTCCGGCACCGGCGACTTGCCGGCCAGGATCGCGAAGGCGTCGCGAATGTGGATCATGCCGACGATCGTATCGAGTGTCCCGCGATAGACCGGCACACGGCTATGCCCTGCCTCGGCAAACAGATCGGCCAATTCGGCAAAGCTCGCCTTTTCTTCGATCGCGACAATGTCTGCGCGCGGTACGGCGACGTCATCGACGGTATGTTCGGAAAAATGAAGGAGGTTGCGCACCATCTGGCGCTCGATCGCCGACAGGTCGCCCTTGGCCGGCGCTGCGCTATTCTCGTCCTGTTCATCCTCGTCATATTCGTCGAGCGCTTCTTCCAACTCCTTGCGGAGACTGGTTTCCTCACCCTCGCCGAACAGGAGCGACTTGATGCCGCTCCATAATCCGCCCTCGTTGCTACTGTCCCCTTCTTTCGAAGCGGTGCCGTCCTTCGGACTGCCGTCTGCCATAATTCTACTTAGTCCCCTGTCAGAGCGTTTTCAAAGCAGGCCGAACGACTGCTGACTCGGAAAACGCAACCATCAAACGCCGTCGCGATCCCCATAGGGATCGGCAAGGCCCATGCTTAGGAGCGCTGCAATCTCCAGCGCTTCCATCGCTTCGGCCTCATTGTCGTCCATATGGTCATATCCAAGCAAATGAAAAGTCCCGTGAACGATCAGATGCGTGGCATGATCGGCGACCGATATCCCTTTTTCCGCCGCTTCTGCGGCGCATACCCCCTCAGCCAACACGATATCGCCCAGCAGCACTTCGCCATCGTCGGTGTTGCCGGTTGCCTGGAGCAGGTCGTCCTGCACCATCGGGAAGGACAGGACGTTGGTCGGCTTGTCCTTGTCGCGATAGGCGCGATTGAGGCTGTAGACCTCGTCGTCGCTGGTCAGCTTGACCGCTATTTCATACAATGCCTCGTCGGTCGCGAAGGCAGCATAGGGGCTGTGCGCGATGGCGGCGGTCACAGCGCGTTGGGTCAGATAGTCCCAATCGACACCGGGCCAGCCCTCCTCATGCAGGACGGCGACTTCAATCATTGCGTACAACTCCACCTTTCGGTTCGAGCCTGTCGAGAGCCCGTTCTCGACAGGCTCGAACCGAACAGCATTATTTTAGAACTATGCATCCGGCCCCTCATAGGCTTCCACGATGCGCCCGACCACCGGATGCCGCACGACATCGGCAATGCCGAACGGCACCATCGCGATCCCCTCCACGCCCTGCAACCGCGCAACCGCATCGGCCAGGCCCGACGTGCCCGGCTGCGGCAGGTCGACCTGCTTGGGATCGCCGCAGATGACCATGCGGCTGCCCTCGCCGAAGCGGGTCAGGAACATCTTCATCTGCGCGATGGTGGTGTTCTGCGCCTCGTCCAGCACGATAAAGGCGTTGGCGAGCGTCCGCCCGCGCATGAAGGCCAGCGGCGCGATCTCGATCTCGCCGCTTGCGATCCGCCGTTCGACCTGTTCGGCGGGCAACGTGTCGTGCAGCGCGTCGTAGATCGGGCGGAGATAGGGATCGACCTTCTCCTTCATGTCGCCGGGCAGGAAGCCCAGCTTCTCGCCCGCTTCCACCGCGGGGCGGGACAGAATCAGCCGGTCGACGCTACCGGTGATGAGCTGGCTGACCGCCTGCGCGACCGCCAGATAGGTCTTGCCGGTGCCTGCCGGACCAAGCGCGAAGATGATGTCGTTGCGATTGAGCGCCTCCATATAGGTGACCTGCGTCGCGGAGCGCGGGACGATCGTTTTCTTGCGCGTGCGGATCATCACCTTGGGCGGTTCGGCGACGTCGGTGCGGATGATGCCGTCCAGCGTCGGTTCGGACGACATGGCGATCACCGCCTCGACCGCGCCTGTATCGATTTCCTGCCCCGCGACGATACGGTTGTAGAGGCCGGTCATTACGTCGCGGGCGCGGGCGGCGGCCTGCGCCTCGCCCTCGATCTGCAACTTGTTGCCCCGCGCGGCGATGTACACGCCCAGCCGATTTTCGATCGCCACCAGGTTGCGGTCATATTGGCCAAATAATGTGCCGAGCAGATGCGGCTTTTCGAAGGTGACTTCCAGCCGCGCTTTTTCGGCGACGGGCTCACGATGATGTTGGTTCGGTTTCTTGCCCATGGTCAGCCCCTTTTCCCATCCGTCATGCTCGCGAGGGCGAGTATCCATCTTCCGCTGTTCGATCCTGGTGGACACGGGCGGAGAGGGGTTCCTGCATATGCCGGAACGACGGTTTTTTGGTTCAAGCGGCCTGCCTCCTGCTGGGTTCGCCGGCCAGACTATTCGGGCCGGCGCTAATGATATCGACTTCGACCATGTCACCGATGGAAAGGTCGGGCACGGTGACATGGACGGACTGGAGCCAGGGCGTCTTGCCGATCAACTGGCCGGGATAGCGGCCCTTGCGCTCCAGAAGAATGTCGGTGCTGCGCCCGATCGTGGCGGCATTGAAATCCACCTGATGCCGGTTAATCGCCGCCTGGAGCCGGGCCAGCCGCTCGTCCATCACGGCCGCGGGAATCTGATGATCCATGTCGGCAGCAGGCGTGCCGGGGCGGGGGCTATATTTGAAGCTGTAGCATTGGGCGTAACGCACCTGATCCACGATCTTCAACGTGTCCTCGAAATCCGCGTCGGTTTCACCGGGGAAACCGACGATGAAGTCGCCTGATACCGCAATATCCGGCCGCACCGTCCGCACGCGATCGATGATTCGCAGATAGCTGTCCACACTATGGCTGCGGTTCATCGCCTTGAGGATACGATCATTGCCCGACTGCACCGGCAGATGCAGGAAGGGCATCAGTTTCTCCACCTCGCCATGCGCGGCGATCAGGCCGTCACTCATGTCGTTGGGATGGCTGGTGGTGTATCGGATGCGCTTGAGGTCGCCGATCTTCGCCAAGGCGCGGACCAACCCGTCCATGCCCTGCATCGCGCCCTTGTCATCTTCCCCGGTCCAGGCGTTCACATTCTGGCCCAACAGCGTGATTTCCCGCACCCCGCCATCGACCAGTGCCTTGGCCTCGTCCAATATGGCGTCCCACGACCGGCTGATTTCCGCGCCGCGCGTATAGGGGACCACGCAATAGGTGCAGAATTTGTCGCACCCTTCCATGATCGTCAGGAAGGCCGTCGGCCGGGCCTGCTTGGTGCGAGCGGGCAGCGCACCGAATTTAGACGCCAGCGGCATGTCGGTGTTGATCGCTTCCTCACCGCGCCCGACCTTGTCGATCAGGTCGGGCAGGCGATGATAGGCCTGCGGGCCGACGACGATGTCGACGGTGCGCGCGCGCCGCTGGATTTCGCCGCCTTCTGCCTGCGCGACGCACCCGGCGACGGCGATCATCGGGCGGCTACCATCCTCGCGCACCATGCGGCCGATATCGGAATAAACCTTGTCCACCGCCTTTTCGCGGATGTGGCAGGTATTGAGGATGACGAGGTCGGCGTCGGTCCCTTCCGCCGCCGCGGTCATGCCGCGCGTGCCCAGCATTTCGGCCATGCGCTCGCCATCATAGACGTTCATCTGGCAGCCGAAGGATTTGACGTGGAAAGTCGCCGGGGCAGTCTTCGCAAGCTTGGGAGGGGTATCGTTACGATTCATCGCCCCGGCTATACAGGGGGCAGGGGCGAAGCGGAAGGGCGCTGATGCTTCTGCGCATTTTGGACGATGCTCTGCGCGATCCGCTCTCGCGCCATCGTCGCGATAACCTTCCGGTCGGCGCATCCGGCGGGATCGAACGGCTCCAGGAATCGCAGCGTGACCGACAACGTCCCCTTGCGTCCCAATATGCGCATGGCATTGGCCCCGGCCGGCTCCTCGCCATGCCAGGCGATCTCAGCCGTCGCCGCGCCATAATCGATATGCACCGGCTGGATCATCACCGCGCGCGGGGGCGGCATCAATACGGCCAGCAAGGCAGGCTTGAACGGCAGAAGACCGCTGCCGTCGCTCGTCGTGCCTTCGGGAAAGAGCGCCACCGGCTGATGCCCCAGCATGGCAGCGCGCAGCGCGTCGATCTGCCCCGACAGCGCGCCGCGCCGCTCGCGCGCGACGAACAATGTATTATTTTGCGCCGCCAGCCATCCTATCACCGGCCAGCGGGCGATGCCGTCATGCGCGACAAACGCCGCGCCGGTCGCGTCGGCCAGCGCCAATATGTCGATCCAGCTGACATGATTGGCGAGCAGGAACATGTCGCCATCATAAGGCCGCCCGTCGATCCGCACCCGCGCGCCGACCGACCGCGCGGCCAGCGCCAGGAAGCGTCGTGGCCAGGGCGAAGGGCGGCGCGCAAGGCTCCAGAGCAGGTGCGGGATCAGGCAGAAGAGCAGGCTGGCGATCAATGCCGCAATGCGGATCGTCCGGCGTAGTCCGCGCAATCGGTCAGTTCTTCCGTTCGAGCGCGACGCCGTACAATTCCATGCGATGATCGACCAGGCGGAAGCCCAGCTTTTCGGCGATCAGCTTCTGCAATTGCTCCAATTCCGGGTCAACAAATTCGATGACATTGCCCGTCTCGACATCAATCAGATGATCGTGATGCGATTCTGGCGCCGCTTCATACCGGGCGCGACCGTCACCGAAATCATGCCGGTCCAGGATGCCTGCTTCCTCGAACAGGCGCACCGTGCGGTACACCGTGGCGATCGAAATGCCCGGATCGATCGCTGCGGAACGGCGATGCAATTCCTCGACATCGGGATGGTCGGTGGCGTCGCTCAACACCTGCGCAATCACGCGGCGCTGCTCGGTGATCCGCAGTCCCTTCTCATGGCACAGGGCTTCGACGTCGATTTTGCGGTTCATGCAGGCTCGCTTAATGGCTGGGTGCGACAGGTTGGATCAAGCCTAGCGACTTTTCCATATGCAGGAAAGGGGCGCGTCTGCGACGCACCCCTTTCCTTGACGGCTTTTCGATAAGGCTGACGGATCAGCCAGATGAATTACTTGGCGCGCGGGGGAGCTGTCCGGCGACGCTTGGTGCCCAGGCCGATCTTCTTCGCCAGGTTGCGGCGCTGTTCGGCATAATTCGGGGCGACCATCGGATAATCGGCGGGCAGGCCCCACTTGGCGCGATAGTCGTCCGGCGTCATCTGATAATGGGTCATCAGGTGGCGCTTGAGCATCTTGAGCTTCTTGCCGTCTTCCAGGCAGATAATATAGTCCGGCTTGATCGACGAACGGACCGAAACGGCCGGCTCCGGCTTGACTTCAGGCACCGGCGCAGGCTGGCTCAGGCCCGACAGCGCAGCATGAACATTCTGGATCAGCGTAGACACGTCAGAGACAGCGACGCTGTTGTTCGAAACATGGGCAGCCACAATGTCCGAGGTCAAAGTAATGAGCAACTCGCTCTGGGCCGATTCGATTTCCATTTTCCTGTTTCCTACAAGGCTATATTGTTGTGCGACCCGCCCGAGGATTTCGTTTCAGGAGCGGTATATGGTCGCTAGACCTTAGCGGACGATTTCGCAAGACCCTAGTGGTTCATGCCAGCATATCGATGCGAAAGCTCAGCGCATCGTGAAGTTGACCATCATTACCGCGATAGTAACCGGGGCGGCGATGTACATATTCGAACCCGGTTTTCTCGTATAGTTTGACCGCCTTATTCGTGGCCCGCACTTCCAGGTTCATGGAAGTGATGCCGCGCTGGCGCGCTGTGCGCAGGCTGTGGCGTAACAATGTCTCGCCGATGCCCCGCCCGCGCCAGATCGGATCGACCGCCAGCAACAGCAATTCGCACTCGTCCAGCACCGACCGCACCAGCGCGAAGCCCAACGGCGCGGCGTCCAGGCGGGCGATCGTCAGCCAGGTGCCCGGCATCATCATCACGCCCGCCAGTTGCGGCAACGTCCAGGCCTCGCCGAACACGGGATCGAACGCGCGGGCCATGACGTCCATCGCATCGCCCAGCGCGTTGCGTTCACCCTCGTCATAGACGCTCATATGCAGGTCGGGGATCATGACGCAGCGCGCTCGGCCATGGTCATCGCGTCGGCACCACGACCATAGATCGGGCTGGGGGGCAGAGCCGCAAGCCCGGCGATCAGCGGATAGTCGGCTGCGTCTGGATAGAGGGTGATCGCTGCGCCGCCGCCACGGGCGGTCACCAGCGCTTCGGCGCCGGTGCCATACAGGATCGGCGCGTCGAGCAATTGCGCCAATTGCGCGATCGGCGTGGAGGCGATAGCGCTCGTGGCGGTCATCCCGTCGGCGGTGAAGCATTGCCAGAACAGTTCGCCATGGCCGCCGGTGATGGTGACGGCGATCGGGCCGCGGTCATGTTCCTGCGCCGCCGTCGCCGCGATCAGCGATGGCGCGCTATAACCATGCAGCGGGATATTCCAGGCCAGGGCCAGCGCGCGGGCGGCGGCAATGCCGATCCGCACCCCGGTAAAGCTGCCCGGTCCAACATCCACCACGATCGCGTCAGCGCGTCCCCCATCGGGCAAGGCGGCGATCGCGGGCAGCAGCGCCTCGGCATGGCCGCGTCCGACGACTTCGTGGAACCGGCCGATGGGCGCCCCGTCCTCCAGCAGCGCGACGGACAGGGCCTGTGTGGCGGTGTCGATCACCAGAAGACGCAAGCAAACCCCCTCAAGCATCCGCCCCAAGCATCCATGCTTTGCGGATTCGTCTTGCGGTTAGTCGATCCTTGGGGATTTGCCAAATGTCGCAGGCAGGCTTCAGACCGCGCGGACCTCGGTCACTTCGGGCACATAATGTTTCAGCAACTGCTCGATGCCGTTCTTGAGCGTGGCGGTCGAGGAAGGGCAACCCGAACAGGCCCCCTGCATCTTGAGATAGACGGTGCCTTTGTCGAAGCCGCGATAGATGATGTCGCCGCCGTCATTGGCCACCGCCGGCCGCACCCGCGTATCGATGAGTTCGCGGATCTGCTCGACGATTTCGGCATCTTCCGGGGCGTCGGTGAAACTGTCTGCGTCGGACGGCACGCTGATCCCGGCGGCCGAGCCAGGCGTGAACAACGGCATGTTAGCGGAAAAATGTTCCAGCAACGTCGCCAGTACATCGGGCTTCACATCGGACCATTCCGATCCCGGCGCGATCGTCACGGAGATGAAATGCCCGCCGAAGAACACGCCGGTCACATCGCCCAGACCAAACAGGGCATCCGCCAGCGGCGATGCTTCCGCCTCCTCCGGCGTCGCGAAATCGCGCGTACCGGTGCCCATGACTTCGCGTCCGGGCAGGAATTTGATGGTCGCCGGGTTGGGCGTCAGTTCGGTTTCGATCAGCATGGCCTTCATGTGGCGATTGCCGCAGCCAAGATCAAGCGCTTCGGGAACTTCGATCGATCCTGGCGATTGAAACAGGCAACGCAACAAGGAGACAGGATGATGAGCGACACCAACGATATTCGAGAGCGTTTCTGGGCCGAACTGTCCAGCAGCCCGTTCTTGATGCTGGGCCTGCAAAATAGCGCGGAACATAGCGCCCCAATGACGGCGCAGCTTGATCCGAACGCCAATCATTGTTTCTGGTTCTACACCTCGCGCGACAATCGGCTTGCCCCCGGCGGCCCGGCAATGGCGCAATATGCGGCGAAGGATCACAATCTCTTCGCCTGCATAGAAGGGACGCTCGCGCCCGAAACCGATCCGGCCGTCATCGATCGCTATTGGTCGAAGGAAGTCGAGGCCTGGTATCTGGGCGGTCGCAACGATCCCAATCTGCTGATGCTGCGCTTCGATCTGGGCATGGCGGAAATCTGGCGTTCGGACATGTCGATCAAGGGCGTCTTTAAGATGCTGTTCGGCGGCGATGTTCGCGACGAAATGAAGGGCAAACATGCCGAAGTGGCGCTCTGACGCCATTTCCTGTAACCCTTAAACGGCGGCCGCGGTTCATATCCGCGGCCGCTTGCTATTTGCCTGCAACTTCGCCATATGCGTTGCAGCGCAGCAGACGGGTCGTTTCGGCCCCCTAGCGATTGGCAGCGTGATCGTCCGCAATCCCAATTGACCTTAATGGTCAGGTGAGGACCACGGACCGGCCAATGAGAGTCTGCGCCAAGCTTGAGGCTTCCCTTTTCACGCGGGTCGTTTCGTAACCCGCCTCGCGCCCTTCCTGCGTCCGCAGAGCAAGTTGGCGCATGGCCGACTTGTGAGTTTTC
>JAVBXL010000152.1 GCA_030824575.1 bacterium
CGCTTTCCCGCTTGCCCAGCGCGGCTTCGACCGCGACCTTGATCAGGTGGGTCGCGCCGGCGGTCGACTGGCCGGTCCGACCCTGCGGATCGGCGCCCGCGACGTTGAAATAGCGCAGCGCACAGAAGTTCATCGGATGCGCCGCCGCCACATCGCGCAGCATATATTCGGTCATCAGCTTCGACATGCCATAGGGATTGATCGGCCGCTGCGGCGTATCCTCCCGCACAGCCTCTACATCCGGCGTGCCATAGGTGGCGGCAGTGGACGAGAAGATGAAATGCGGCACGCCCACCCGCACCGCGCTCTCGATCAGGTCGCGGGTCTTGGCGCTGTTGTTGTGATAATATTTGAGCGGGTTCTCGACAGATTCCGGCACGACGACAGAGCCGGCGAAGTGCATGATCGCCTTTATGTCATGGTCGCGCAACGTCGCTTCCACCAGCGGCTGGTCGGCAATGTCGCCGCGCACCAGCGGTACCCCTTCAGGTACGGCCCAATCGAAGCCGGTGACCAGATTGTCGATCACCACCACGCCATAGCCGGCGTCCTTGAGCGCCAGCACAGCATGGCTGCCGATATAGCCCGCGCCGCCCGTGACCAGTACCGTGGGTTTGCTCATAAGAAAAAAGTCTCCCCGAAATATTCGGGAAGACCTAGCCGAGTGTCGTTGCGATTTATAGGGGCTGTTCCCCGGCCTTCGCCGGGGAACAGCTTATGCGGCAGCCTGTATGGGTGCCGGCCGATAAAATAGCCCGCCGCTCGCCGCCATGTCGCGCAACTGCTGGGTGGGCGCAAAGCGCGGGCCATGCTCGGCGGCCAGACGGTCCAGCACGGCCACGACGTGGGCGATCCCGACCGTGTCCATATGGCTGAATGGCCCCCCGGTATAAGGCGCAAAACCCCAGCCGAAGATCGCGCCGATGTCGCCATCTTCCGGCGTTTCCAGCACGCCTTCCTCGAAACAGCGGGCGCATTCGATCAGCTGGCGATAGAGGAGGCGTTCTTTCACCGCCTCGACATCGGGCTGTTCGGCCGCGCGCGGGAACATCTCGCCCAGTGCCGGCGACAGATGCTTTTTCGCGCCTTCGGGATAATCGTACCAGCCCTTGCCATTCTTGCGGCCCAGACGTCCGGCCTCGACCATCTTGACCATGATGTCGTCCGACCCCTGGGGCACATAGGCGTCGCCCAGTTCCTTCTTGGCTGCGCTCATGATCTTCCAGCCCAGCTCGATCGATACTTCGTCGCTGACGGCCAGAGGGCCGGTGGGCATCCCCAGCTGCTTGCCGGCATTTTCGATGAGCGCCGGGTTGACGCCTTCGCCGACCAGCTCCGCACCTTCCTGCACATAGGTGCCGAAGCTGCGCGAGGTGTAGAAGCCGCGGCTGTCATGCACGACGATCGGCGTCTTCTTGATCTGGGCGACGAAATCTAGCGCTTTGGCAATGGCGGCCGGGCCGGTCTTTTCGCCCAGGATGATTTCCACCAGCGGCATCTTCTCGACTGGCGAGAAGAAGTGGACGCCGATGAAATTCTCCGGCCTGGTCCAGGCCTGCGCCAATTTGGTGATCGGCAAAGTGGAGGTGTTGGAGCCGAAGATGGTGTCGGCGCCCAGCACGGCTTCGACCTGCTTGGTCACTTCCGCCTTGATGCTCACATCCTCGAACACCGCTTCGATCACGAAATCCGCGCCGGCCAGCGCCGCATAGTCGGTGGTGGGGGTCACGCGGGCCAGCGTGGCTTCCAGCTTTTCGGGCGTCATGCCCTTGCCCAGGCGCTTCTTCAAAACCGCCTCGACATGGGCCTTGCCCTTTTCCGCATAGGCCAGGTCGCGGTCGAACAGGACGACTTCGATCCCCGCCTGCGCCGCGACGGTGGCGATGCCAGCGCCCATCATGCCCGCGCCCAGCATGGCCAGCTTGGTCGTCGCTGCCTTGGGCTGATCCTTGGGGCGGCGCGCACCGCGTTCGGCCGCCTGCTTGTTGACGAAGAGGGTGCGGATCATGTTCGATGCCTGCGGATCGGCGGCGACCTTGGCGAAATATTTGCTTTCGATCCGGATCGCCCGGTCCATCGGCAAGGTGATGCCTTCATAGACGGCCGACAGCAAAGCGATCGGCGCGTTCATGTTGCGCTGCGTCTGTTTCAGCGTCATCGGCAGGGCGCCGGCCATGGTCTGGACGAAGGCGGGGTTGAAGCCGCCCGCGCCGCCCGGAACCTTGAAACCCTTGACGTCCCAGGGCTGGGTGTTGGCGGTCGGGTTGGCCTTCACCCATGCACGCGCAGCTTCGACCGCCGTGCCCTGCGGCACGACCTGATCCACCGCCTTCAGCATCGCCGCTTCGGCCGGGCGGAACAGCTTGCCCTGAAGCATGTACATCAGCGCGGCCTGCACGCCGATCAGGCGCGGCAGGCGCTGCGACCCGCCACCGCCGGGGAAGAGGCCGATCAGGATTTCGGGCAGGCCCAACTGCGTCTTGCTGCTGTCGCCGACGAAACGGCGATGGCAGGCCAGCGCCAGTTCGAACCCGCCACCGACGCAGGTGCCTTCTATGGCGCAGGCGATCGGCTTGCCGCTGGTTTCCAGGCGACGGAACAAAGCGTTCAGCACGAACAGCTTGTCAAAGATCGCGGAGGGGGCAGGGCGTTCCCCATCGCTGGTCGCCAGCGTCGCGCCGAAATATTTCAGGTCCATGCCGGCCATGAAGCCGCTGCCCTTGCCCGACGCGATGACCGCGCCCTTGATGCCCTCTTCCGACGCGATGCGCGTGATCGCGGCATCCATGTCCGCCAGGAAGTCCGGGCCGATGACGTTCATCGACTGGCCGGGCACGTCGATGGTCAGCGTGGCGATGCCGTCGGCGTCGATGTCGAATGTGATGGTGTTCATTGGTATGGCTACCTTTCCCAACATCCGTTCGTCCTGAGTAGCCATTGAGCGAAGTCGAAATGGCGTATCGAAGGATGCTTCGATACGGGACTTCGACAAGCTCAGTCCCTACTCAGCACGAACGGTTTTATTCTTGTTTCAAATACGCTCGATGATGATGCCGGTGCCCATGCCTGCGCCGACGCACAGGTTGATGAGCGCGGTACCCTTGCCCGATCGTTCCAGTTCATCCAGCGCCGTCCCCAGCACCATCGCACCGGTCGCGCCCAGCGGATGGCCCATGGCGATCGCGCCGCCATTCACGTTGATCTTGCTATGGTCGAGGTTCATCGCCTGCATGTAGCGCAGCACGACCGAGGCGAAGGCCTCGTTCAATTCCCACAGATCGATGTCGGCGGCGGTCATGCCCGCGCGGCTCAGCAGCTTGCCCGCGACAAATTCCGGCCCGGTCAGCATGATCAGCGGCTCCGACCCGATCGAGGCCATCGCCTTGATCCGGGCGCGGGGCTTCAGGCCATATTTGTCGCCCATATCCTTGTTGCCGACCAGCACGGCGGCCGCGCCATCGACGATGCCGCTGCTGTTGCCGGCATGGTGGATATGGTTGACCTTTTCCAGTTCGGGGTAGCGCAGCAGGGCGACGGTGTCGAAGCCCGGCATATCCTCGCCCAGCGCGGTAAAGCTGGCCTTCAATGCGCCCAGCGACTGCATCGTCGCATCGGGGCGCATATGTTCGTCATGATCCAGCACGATGCCGCCGATCACATCCTTGACCGGCACGATCGACTTTTTGAACCGGCCTTCGTCCCAGGCCGCCTTGGCGCGCTTCTGGCTTTCGACCGCATAGGCGTCCGCATCGTCGCGGCTGATGCCGAACTTCGTCGCGATCACGTCGGCGCCGATGCCCTGCGGCGCGAAATAGGTCTTATAGGCGACCGCCGGGTCCATCGCCCAGGCGCCGCCGTCGGACGCCATGGGCACGCGGCTCATCGATTCCACGCCGCCGCCGATCGCGAACATCGCCTCACCCGAATAGACTTTGGCGGCGGCCATGTTCACGGCCTCAAGGCCCGAGGCGCAGAAGCGGTTGATCTGCACGCCCGGCACGGTCTGCGCATAATCGGCGTTCAGCACGGCGACGCGGGCGATGTCCGCGCCCTGTTCGCCGACCGGGCTGACGCAGCCCAGGATCACGTCGTCCACGTCCGCCGTGTCGATCTGGCTGCGGTCGCGCACGGCTTCCAGCACCTGCGTCGCCAGCTGAATGGGGGTGATGTCGTGCAGCGACCCGTCGGCCTTGCCCCGGCCACGGGGCGTCCTGACGGCGTCGTAAATATAGGCTTCCATGT
>JAVBXL010000203.1 GCA_030824575.1 bacterium
CAACATCCCGATCTCGCCGCCTGAAAATCCAGCCGGCTGCTTAAACCATCGAAATGAGGGGTCCCTTTTAGACGCCGATCACCCCGCTAACGGGGTCCTTTTTGCACGCCGATCCACACAAATAACATCCTGACCGCCTCGGCGCTCACTTCGTGGCGCGACGCGAGATCGGCGACGGCGTGCTCGAACTCGGGCAGAAAAGGCCTCGGCGCGGCCCTGCGCTGTTGTTGAAATTGGCTGTCCATCCCCGTGGGACGAATGGACGAGATTTCAGTTCCACGGGCCGCGATCGCCTTATGTGATTGCGGCCCGTGGAAGCCGACCTCGTGTCGATCTAATCCAAGCAGATGATTACCAATCGGACATTTCGATCCTTGGAGCGGCAACCTATCGCATGTCTTCCGATTGTTGATTTTTAGGCCAGACTTTTTGACGCTGGCGGAACCCGCAACATCGTCGCGCAGTTAGCTGCCCACCTGCAGGAGAATTCTAGTCGATGGAAGAGAAGAGAAAAGGTCAGGATCTCGAAGCGGATCAACCGCCGGGCGCGACGGGCCGTCTTTACGAGCAAGCCGCACCGAAATCCGACGCTCCCCCATCTGAGGAGGAACGTACAATGATCGAGGCCGCGCGTGAACGCGCCGATCGTGACCGGGCGGCGTTGCGCGCGACCGGCCATGGCGATCATCAGGGCGAAGAAGGCTTTTGAGCCGGTTTACAGTCGGGCCTGACCCGGTCGATTTTTGCGCTTTGGTGGGCAAATGAGCGTTTCCCAGGGAATTGGTGAGACCGCACTCATGCTGCTCGACGCGCTGGACGCGGGCGATCTGCTCTATCTGGCCGATGACGAGCAGCACGCCGAAGCGGTAGCCGACGCACTCATGTCCCTCGCGCCTGACGATCATGTGGTCTTCCTGCCGTCTAGCGACACCTTGCCCGGCGACAGCGCGCCTGCATCGCCCTCGAACATCGGGAAACGTGTCGCCGCCTTGCGGCACCTTCGGCGACTTGCGGAAGACGCCAAGCGCCGTCCTCTTGTTACCATCACGAGCGGTGAAGGGGCTGCGCGGCTTTATGCAGACCCCGCCGCCTTCAACGCCGCGCCTCCCAGCCTGCGCGTTGGCGAACCAATCGATCCGACAAATTTCGCCGCTGACATGGAAAGACTTGGCTATGTCGCCGACGATCGCGTCGATGAACCAGGCGAGGTGGCGGTCCGCGGGGAGGTGATCGACATTTTTCCGGCAGATGCCGGGCTGCCGGCCCGGATCGATGTCGCCGATGGGCGCGTCGTCGGCATCCGCCGCTATGATCCGATCACGCAGCGCACGCAGGCGCCGTGCGAGTTGCTAGAGATCGGCCGGGCTGCCGAACCGGAGCCCGAGCGGAAAGTTACCATCCTCGCCCATCTGCGGCCGGGGCGGCTTTACGTTTCGGCAAAGGCCGAGCAGCGCCGCGCGCGTTTCATTCGCCTGGCCACCGAGGCCGTCGGCCAATCGAGTTCGGTGATCGATGCCGCATCCCAGTCGCTATGGGCAAAGGATCTTACGGCCTGGCGTTCAGGCGATCCGGCGGATTTCGCCATATCGCCCATTCCCCGCTTTGCGGAGCAGCGATCACCCCTACCGGCGCTGAAGCGCTTTGCGGCACCGCATGTGCAGGATGGTAAGCGTCTGCTGCTGGTCGGCAGCGAGCGGGATGTCCGTTTCCTCCGGCCCAAGATCGCCAAGACGTTCAAGGCTACGGTCGAGGCCATCGACGCGATCGCGGCTGTCGATATGCTTGCGCCGGGCGCGATAGCTGCGCTGGTTGCGCCGATCGATCGGGGGGCTGTTGGCGCAAGGCTCGTGATGATCGCTGCCGCCGATCTTCTGGGTAGCCGGGCGTTGATTGGCGCGACGCAGGACAGCGTTGCCGCCGGGCTTGCCCAGGCGGGCGGCGACATTCGTGCGGGCGATCTGGTCGTGCATGAGGATCATGGCGTCGCGCGTGTGCTGGGCCTGGAGGCAGCTACCGACGATGACGACGCAGAACTGATTGCGCTTGAATATGCCAATGGCGCCAGGCGGCTCGTTCCGTGCCAGGAGGCCGGCCTGTTATGGCGGTACGGCGCAGATGGCGATGCGGTGCGGCTCGACAAGCTGGATGGATCGACCTGGGGAAAGCGGCGCGGGGCGATTGACGAGGCGGTGGCCCAAAGCGCGCGCGCTCTTCTTCGACTGGCGCGGGAGAGGGCCGATGTCAAAGCCGCCGTTATAGAACCCAATAGCGCCGCTTATGAACGATTTGTCGCCAGCTTCCCTTTCAACGAAACGGCAGATCAGGCCCGGGCGATCCAGGCGGTACGGGCCGACCTTGCCAGCGGACGGCCGATGGATCGCCTGGTGATCGGCGATGTGGGCTATGGCAAGACCGAGGTCGCCCTGCGGGCCGCCGCGCTTGCCGCGCTGGCCGGCTATCAGGTCATATTAGCTGCGCCGACGACGGTTCTCGTTAGGCAACATATCGAGACGTTCCGGCGCCGCTTTGCCGACACGGGCGTGGTCATCGCTGGCCTTTCGCGCCTTTCGAGCGCGGCGGAGAAAAAGGCGGCGAAGGCCGGGCTGGCCGACGGATCCATCGGCATCGTCATCGGCACGGCTGCGGTGATGGCGAAGGATATACGCTATGCCCAATTGGGGCTCGTCATCATCGACGAAGAGCAGCGCTTCGGCGCGGCTGACAAGACAAGGCTGCGGGGACGCACCGACCTTCACCTGCTGGCGATGAGCGCGACGCCCATCCCCCGGACATTGCACCGCGCGATGATCGGCCTGCAACAGATGTCGGTGATCGCGACGCCGCCTGCCCGTCGCCAGCCGATCCGGACGAGCCTTCCCAGCCCCGACGATGCGATGATCAGGACGGCGCTTTTGCGTGAGCGGTCGCGGGGCGGACAGAGCTTTGTCGTCGTGCCCCGTATCGAGGATCTCGCGCCGCTGGCCGAGCGGCTGGCGCGCATCGTGCCGGACCTCGCGCTGATCGAAGCGCATGGCAAGATGCCGGTGGCCGCCATCGACGATGTCATGGTCCGCTTTGGCGCTGGCGAAGGCGATGTTCTGCTGGCGACCAATATCATCGAGGCAGGACTGGACGTGCCACGCGCCAACACGATGATCGTCTGGCGCGCAGACCGCTTTGGCCTCGCCCAGCTTCATCAGTTGCGCGGGCGGGTGGGCCGCGGCAATCGCCGGGGTCAGGTCATTTTGCTGACCGAAGCGGGAGAGATTGCCGAACGCACCATGAAGCGGCTGCGCACGCTGGCGACCTACGATCGGCTGGGTGCGGGCTTTGCGATCAGCGCAGCCGATCTCGATCAACGGGGCGCTGGCGATCCTCTGGCCGACACGCAGGCCGGGCATATGAAGCTGATCGGGATCGACCTCTATCAACATCTGTTCGAAGCGGCTTTGAAAGAGGCGCGGGGGGAGGACGCCGGACTGTGGACGCCTGAACTCAATCTGGGCAGCGCGGGTGGCTTGCCATCGGACTGGATACCCGACCCCGACATCCGCCTGGGCCTCTATGTCAGGCTTTCGCGGCTTGTCGATGAGGCTGGGCTCAGCGCTCTGGAGGAGGAACTGGCGGATCGATTTGGTCCGCTGCCCCCCGCTGCCGAACGTCTCATCGATGCCAACAGAATTGCTATCCTCGCGCGGGCGGCCGGGATTGCACGCGTCGATGCAGGCCCGGCCGCGATAGCGCTGACGCCGCGTGAAACGGGTCGCGACATGAGCAAATGTGCAGGGCTGTTAGAAAAAGACGGCCGCTGGCTTTTAAAGGCGCAGGCCGATGAGGCTGATCGGCTCGCACGGGTGACCGACCTGCTCGAAAGCATTGGCGCTTAGCGGAACTAACGCCCCGACATTGCGTCGATCAATCTGATCTGCGGCACTGAGATTGTCGTGCCACCAAGAGGGCGTGCGCCACATGAAGATAGCGGTCGTTACAGGGGGTGCTCAGGGCATCGGCAAAGGCATCACACAGGCCTGTTAACGCAGGGCTGGAGAGTGGCGGTGTTGGACCAGGATGCCGAAGCGGTTCGCGACCTTTCAGACGAAATGCCGACCGACAAGCTTATGGCGATCCGGGCCAACGTCGCCAGCGAGCGCGACGTCGAAGAAGCGTTCGACAAGATTAAAGCCTGGAACAAGGCGGCGGAAGAGGCCGAGGGCATCGATCTGCT
>JAVBXL010000126.1 GCA_030824575.1 bacterium
GGCGACTGGCTGGACCAGGAAATGGAGCGGATCAGCGATCCGTCCCATTATGAAAACGACCCGCAACAGGCGTGGCAGCGGGTGCGGATCGCCAGCAAGAAGGCGGACGTGCTGGGGCGGCTCAAGGCGCTGGCCGCCTGGCGCGAGATCGAGGCGCAGGACAAGAACCTGCCGCGCGGACGCATCGTGAAGGACGAAACGCTGGCCGACATCGCCAGCCACCCGCCGCGCACGCAGGAGGATCTGGCCAAGGTGCGCGGGTTGAGCGCGGCCTGGCGCAGCAATGATATCGGCGCGCGGCTGATGGGGGCGCTGGCCAAGCACCAGCCGCTCGACAAGGACGAGATGCCCGAGCGCGATCCCAAGCGGCCGGGGCTGGGCAAGGACGGCGCGCTGGTGGCGGACCTGCTCAAGCTGCTGCTGAAAATCCGGTCGCGCGACATCAATGTCGCGTCGCGGCTGATCGCGCGGACGGACGATATCGACGCGCTGGCCGCGGGCGTGCGCGAGGGGCTCTCTATATTGGAGGGCTGGCGTTATGAACAATTTGGCCGCGACGCGGTTGACCTGGTCGAGGGCCGCATGGCCTTTGCGGTCAAAAATGGCCGGTTGAAGATGACGCGCACGGAATAGGAGAGCGGCGATGCGGTGGATGGGTGCGAGCCTGATGGCGCTGGGCCTGACCGCCTGCGTGGGCGCGAATGGCGCGGGACCGGGCACGCCGCCCCCCGTGGCCGAAGGGCCGTGCAAGAATGACGGCCTGGACGGGTTTGTCGGGCAGAAGGCGAGCGCCGAGGTTGGCACGGCCTTGCTCAAGGCGTCGGGCGCGAAGACGCTGCGCTGGGGCGGGCCTGGCATGGCGATGACGATGGATTTTCGGCCCGATCGGCTGACGGTCAGCTATGACGCGACGATGGCGATTACGTCCGCGCGGTGCGGGTGAGCAAACCCGGTTCGCTTCGAGCGTAGCCAAGAAGCGGATAGCACAGCGCGAGCGTTTCTCGACTACGCTCGAAACGAACGGATCGAGAGTTTTATCTGGAGATGACCGCCGCCGCCGACCTTGCCATTCGTATGCGCCGCGCCGCGTTCAACCGGGCGCTCGCCGACGCGGATCTGGCCGCCATCGGGTCGCTGCTGGCGATGGACGTCGTCATGGTGACGGGCACCGACAGCGCGGTCATCGCTGGACGTAAGGCGCAGTTGATGGCGTGGAAGCGCGAGTTCGCGGCTAAGGCGCGCATGATCTACACCCGCACGCCCGAAAGGATCATCGCGTCGCCCGTCGAACCGATCGCGATGGAGCATGGCGTCTGGCAGGGGGTCGTGGATAGCGTCGCCCAGGCATCGGGCAGTTATAGCGCCAAATGGCGCATGGTCGGCGGACAATGGGTGATCGAGGCGGAAATCTACCTGACGCTGGCCTGAGCCAGACGCGCGCGATTTAGCGCTTCCAGCGCGCCCAGATCGCCGTCGGCAGGGCGATGCCGCGCGCTTCCTCCCGCACGGCCAGTTCGCCTGCCTCGACCGTGCCGGGCAGGTCCGCAAACGCCTGGCGCAGCAATTCGCCGATCGCCAGCGCCGACATGCGCACCGCATAGACGGTCAGGAACAGGAAACGGCTGTCCGCGTCGAGCAGCGCCCGGCAATTGGCGATCAGGCCGGGCAGGTCTTCCTCCAGCCGCCACACTTCGCCATCGGGACCGCGGCCATATTTGGGCGGGTCGAGCAATATGCCGTCATAGCGGCGATTGCGGCGGACTTCGCGGGCGACGAACTTGGCGGCGTCCTCCACGATCCAGCGGATGGGCTTGTCCGCCATGCCCGACAGGTCGGCATTGGCGCGGGCCTGCGCCACCGATTTCTTCGACGCATCGACATGGACCATGCGCGCGCCGCCGGCCGACAGCGCCAGCGTGCCGACGCCGGTATAGCCGAACAGGTTCATGACCTCGGCGTCCGGCTTGTCGGCATAGGTGGCGCGCAGATCGTCCCAGATCGGCGCCATGTCGGGGAAGAAGCCCAGATGGCGGAACGGGGTGCAACTGGACTGGAAGGTGACTTCGCGCCAGTGCAGCGGCCAGCCTTCGGCCGGGACCGGCCGCTCATAATACCAGCGGCCGCCGCCATCCTCGTCCGATCCGGGGATGAATTCGCCGTCGGCGCGCCAGTCGGTCGTCGCGGGCTTCCACATCGCCTGCGGTTCGGGGCGGATGAAGCGGAAGCGGCCATAGCGCTCCAGCTTCCGCCCGTCGCCCGTATCGAGCAGGCCATAGTCGGACCAGGGTTCGCCGATAAGGGTTTTCAGTTCCACTTGGCTTAGCCGCGCGCGGTCGCGCGCTGCGCGACATAGGCGGTAACCGCTTCGAACGTGCCGGGCAGCTTCACATAGCTTTCCTCGCGCGCGAACAGGTCGCCCATGCGCGCCGGGAGCGGCGGGCGGGTGCCGGTCGCGCGCTCGACCGCGTCGCGGAACTTGGCGGGGTGGGCGGTCGCCAGCGTGACCACCGGGATGGACGAATCGATGCCGGCTTCGCGCGCCGCCGCCAGCCCGATCGCGCTGTGCGGGTCGAGGATCTGGCCCGCGCCGTCATAGGCCCAGCGCATCGCGGTCGTCATGCCGTCCGCATCGACGCGGGCGGAGCTGAACAGATGCGCCGCGCCCTCA
The DNA here is from genome assembly GCA_030824575.1 of bacterium. GTDB lineage: Bacteria > Pseudomonadota > Alphaproteobacteria > Sphingomonadales > Sphingomonadaceae > Sphingobium. The sequence continues at coordinate 2,669 of JAVBXL010000126.1, forward strand.
CGCTGCGCGTTGGTCAGGCGCATCGCCTTGCTGGTTTCGAAGCCGCGCATCTGGTCGGCCAGCGCGAGGCCATCGCGACCGCCGGCGTCGAACAGCAGACGTTCGAAATTGGAGCTGACCTGGATGTCCATGCTGGGGGTGGCCGTCGGCACGACCTGGCCCTGGCTGTAATCGCCATCGGACAGGGCGCGGTGCAGGATGTCGTTGACGTTGGTCGCGACGATCAGCTTGGCGACCGGCAGGCCCATCTTGGCCGCGACATAGCCGGCGAACACGTCCCCGAAATTGCCGGTAGGCACCGAGAAGGCTACTTCACGTTCCGGCGCGCCCAGGCGCACGGCGGCGTAGAAATAATAGACGACTTGCGCCATCAGCCGCGCCCAGTTGATGCTGTTCACCGCCGACAGGTTGAAGCGGCCCTTGAACGCGGCGTCGTTGAACATCGCCTTCACCAGCGCCTGCGCATCGTCGAAACTGCCGTCGATCGCGATATTGTAGACGTTGGGGGCCAGCACGGTCGTCATCTGGCGACGCTGCACGTCCGACACCCGGCCTTCGGGATGGAGCATGAAGATGTCGATCTTCTCACGCCCCGCCACCGCATCGATCGCCGCCGACCCGGTGTCGCCCGACGTCGCGCCGACGATCGTCAGGTGATCGTCCCGGCGCGAGAGGAAGCGTTCGAACAGCTGGCCGAGCAGCTGGAGCGCGACGTCCTTGAAGGCGAGCGTGGGGCCGTGGAACAGTTCCAGCAGCCAGTGTTGATGGTCGAGCTGCACCAGCGGGGTCACGGCCTGATGGCTGAAGCGGCCATAGGCAGCGACGCACAGGTCGCGCAGTTCGTCCTCGCTGAGCGACCCCGCAACGAAGGGCGCCATCACCCGCACGGCGGTTTCGACATAGGAGAGGCCGGCAAGGCCGCGAATCTGATCGGTCGAAAAGGCGGGCCAGCTGGTCGGCAGATACAGGCCGCCGTCGGACGCGAGTCCCGCCAGCGTGACGTCTTCGAAACCGAGCGCGGGCGCGCTTCCCCTGGTGCTTTGATATTGCATAATGGGAAAGCGCGGTAACGACCCGCGCGCTGCGGAGCAAGCCTTTAGGAGGGTTTCGGCCCGTTCCGGCGGCGCAGCGCCAATATGTAGATGACGACCGCGACGCCAGCGAAGAAGAACCATTGCATCGCATAAGCCAGATGGTTGTTAGGCACGTCGGCGGCGCTGGGCGGCGCGGCGGCCTTGAGGCCCGGAGGCGCTTCCCGGGCGATCAACATCGGCCGCAGGGGCGTCACTTTGCCGCCGATGCGCGACAGCAGCGCGCGATGGTCCGGCTCCTCCGAAATCCACCCTGCCACCTGGCCGCCGGTCCAGTTCGGCTTGTCGTCGGGCTTCTGCCCCACACCAACCGCCACCAGCGCGCCAGGCCCCTCCGCCCCGGTCG
>JAVBXL010000113.1 GCA_030824575.1 bacterium
TGCTGGGCAACATCGACACACGACCGCCCGGCTTCGATCATTTCGACGATGCTCCGCAGATGACCGCCCGCTCGGTTGAGCCGCTTAACGATCGCGGGGTGACTTTCGTGCCTGTGTTCGGTCATCCGCAAACTCCGTGCGACGCGCAGCAAGGCTTTACATATCCTCCCCAGGAGGATAGCTCAAGCATGGTCGATATCCCCCCTGGGGGATACATTCCACGCGAACTGGATCAGCGTCACGTGCTCTCTGTCTTGGCAAACCGCACCTATCGCCATCTGTTCATGGCTCAGGTCATCGCGCTCATCGGCACGGGGCTCGCAACAGTTGCGCTCGGCCTGCTTGCCTATGACATCGCCGGCGGCAGCGCTGGCGCGGTGCTCGGCACTGCGCTCGCGATCAAGATGGTTGCCTATATCGGTGTCGCGCCGGTCGTTGGCGCCTTTGCCGACCGCCTGCCACGTCGCGCGTTTCTCGTCAGCATGGATCTCGTGCGGATGGTGGTGGCGATCTGCCTGCCGTTCGTGAGCCAGGTCTGGCAGGTCTATGTCCTGATCTTCGTGCTGCAATCGGCCTCCGCGGCGTTCACGCCGACCTTCCAGGCAACCATCCCCGATATCCTGCCCGAGGAGCGCGACTATACCCGCGCGCTGTCGCTGTCGCGGCTCGCCTATGACATGGAAAGCCTGACCAGCCCGATCCTCGCTGCCGGGCTGCTGACCGTCATCAACTTCCACTGGCTATTTTCGGGAACGGCGATCGGGTTTCTGTGCTCGGCGCTGCTCGTCGTGACGACAGTCCTGCCGCGTGCTGCGAAATCTGGACCAAAGAATGGTGGTATCTATGCCAAGACCACGCGCGGCACGCGCATCTATCTGAAGACGCCGCGTCTGCGCGGCCTGCTCGCGCTCACGCTTGCGTCCGCGGCGGCCAGCTCGATGGTCATCGTCAACACGGTGGTGATCGTGCGTGGCAATCTCGGCCTCACGCAGCGCGATGTCGCTTTCACGCTTGCCGCTTTCGGCGCAGGTTCGATCCTGGCTGCGCTGACATTGCCACGCATCCTCGACCGGGTTGCCGATCGTATAATCATGGTTGGTGCGGCCGCTGCATTGACAGTCGGTCTTGCCGTGCTGGCGGTGCTGACGGCCAGCTTTGGAGCAGCGCCTGTCTATTGGCGGATGATCCTGATTGGCTGGTTCATACTCGGGATCGCCTATTCGATGAGCGTGACGCCAGCGGGCCGGTTGCTTCGACGGTCGGCCAATGCCGACGACCGACCTGCCTTGTTTGCCGCGCAATTCGCGCTTAGCCATTGCGCTTGGCTGATCTGTTATCCCCTGGTGGGACTGTTGGGTGCCAGTATCGGGCAGACGGCCGCCTTCGCGGCGATGGCCGTGATCTCGGCTGTTGGAACGCTCGCTGCCTTGTGGCTCTGGCCCAGCGCGGATCCCGATAAGCTGGCCCACGACCATGCGGACCTCGCACCCGATCATCCGCATCTGCACGGGGATCACCGCAACGCGCGGGAGCATGCGTTCGTGATCGACGATCTTCATCAGCATTGGCCACGCCAATGACTTTCGTCTGGACTGACATGATCGACACGCCGCGTGCTTGTGGACCGGCCATGTTCGCGATACCCGTAATGCCATGACGGCATCGTCGATCAGATCGCGCACTTCCGCGCGGGTATCCGCCCGCGTGCGGCTTTTTGCGTCCTTCGCGATTCTGGCGCTGTTCGGAATGCTTGCGCTTGCCACCTGGCATGACGCAAAGCCGCACGTCCACGATGCCGGCTATGTCGTCAGCGTCAATGGCGATCATCCTGAGCAGGCTCCGGCAGAGAAGCCCGACACGGCCGATCTAATGCATCTGGTGGCCCATGCGGTGCTCCAAACAATCGACGTACCCGCGCCGCTCGTGGTTGCGGCACTGATGAAGCCTGCCGCGGAGATCTGGACGCTTGCGTCAGCCAAAGCGGCGCATTCCCTCGATCCCTCGGCGATCCTGCGTCCTCCGCGAGGCTGACTCACGCGCGGTGCGCGTGCCGTCATTACAGCCTTTTCAGAGGAAATAGTTATGAGAGCCTATATAGGCCGGCTGCCGCGTCGCGTGGTGTCCGGCATAATGGTCGCGACGTGCGTTGCGGCACTGTGCGGACCCGCACAGGCGCAAGTGGCGCCGCCGTTCGCTACACTGCTACGCCAGACCGCCGAGGCCCCTCGGCGCGTCGAAAGCGAAGCCGAGGTCCGTCGGTCGGAAGGTCTTGCGCGCCAGGCCCGCGCCCGACCCAATCCGACAATCGGCATATTGACCGAGAATATAGCCGGATCATCGCCCTATCGGGGGTTCGACCGCGCCGAGACGACGCTGCAATATAGCCAGCCGCTGGAAATCGGCGGCAAGCGTTCGGCGAGGATTGCGGCCGGAGAGGCGGGCGTCGCCGCGTCCCGCGCCCGCGATCGTGATGAGCAGATCCGCTACGCTTATGATCTCGCGCGCGGTTATGCGGCAGCTGAGGTTGCCGACCAGAGGATAACGCTGGCCGAAGGCGAGGTCGAGCAAGCGCACAACATCCTGCGCGCCGCTCGGGCCCTGGTCGATGCCGGCAAGGAAGCGCGACTGCGCGCCTTGCAAGCAGAAGCCGCGTTGAATGCGGTCAGCGCTGATCTTGAGGCGGCAAAAGCGGATCGCATTGCCGCTTATGCCCGTCTCTCCGCACTTTCCGGCGTCGAGGAGACCTTTACCGGCTTGTCAGAGTCGCTCTTGGCCGTGCCCGTCGCGGCATCGACTTATGGCCCCATCGATCCGATGACGAGTTCATCCTATCTCGCCGCTCAGGCGGAGCGCGAGGCCGCCGAGCGCCGCCTGACCGCCGAACAGAAGCGGGCAATCCCAGATCTGACGGCGATCGTCGGAGTGCGGCGTCTCGACTATGAGAATGCCACCGCTCTGACAGCGGGGGTCTCGATCCCGCTCAACATCTTCGATCGCAATCGCGGCAACATCGCCGCCTCGCAAGCGGAGGCACAGGCAGCCGCCGCAAGGTTGGGCATGGCCCGCAACGACGCGATTGCCGAAGCCCGCGCAGCACAAGCGCAGATTGTAGCCGCACAGTCGCGCGTCGCTGCCGCCGAGGCGTCGCAGGGAACCGCAGAAGAAGCCTATCGCCTGGCACGCATTGCTTATGAAGCCGGCAAGTCCCCGCTCGTCGAGTTGTTGAACGCCCGTCAGGGCCTCGGTGCGGCGCGAGGCATCGTTCTCGATGCCAAGGTGGCCAGCTTCCAGGCACGCGCGCAACTCGCCCGCCTTCAGGGGCGAACCATTTCCGGAGATGAGATCCAATGAACCCCGAACACAACAAGCTTTATGCCGGGGCCGCGATCGGTCTCGTCCTCGCTGCCCTTGCCGGTTTCGGCATCGCCAGAATGACGGGGCCGACGGGGCCGAGCGCCGATACGGAGACAGCCGCCACTGCTGCTCCAACCGACACCATCGCGATCACTGAGGACGGCATCAAGACCTCCGGGATTGGCGTTGCACCCGCAGCAGCCGGCGGCATCGCCGGCATCATTCTCGCCAGTGCAACCGTCGAGGCAACGCCCGACGCCGAAGCGGTGCTCACCGCCCGGGCATCGGGCACGGTTACCCGGATCTTCAAGCGGATCGGCGATCCGGTCAGCGCGGGTGAGACGATCGCCCTGGTCGAGAGCCGCGATGCATCGGCGATCGCAGCCAATCGCAGTGCCGCCGCCGCGCGGGTTACGCTTGCGAGCCGGCAGCTGGCGCGCGAGCGAACGCTGCTCAACCAAGGGGTCTCGCCCCGGGCCGACTATGAGACCGCCGAAGCCAATCTCGCGGTCGCCCAGGCCGAAGCCCGGCAAGCGAGTGCTGCTGGCAGTGCGGCAAAGGTCGCGGGCGATGGCAGATCGGTTGCGGTGGTGAGCCCGATCTCTGGCCGAATAACATCCGCACCCGGCAATCTCGGCGCGTTCGTCCAGGCCGAGACCGAGCTGTTTCGTGTCGCGGACCCGCGCCGCTTGCAGATCGAAGCGAGCGTACCGGCGGCAGGCGCCTCGCGCGTGAAGGCAGGCGACAGGGTCGAGCTGACACCCAATGACGGCCAGAAGGTCGAAGGCCGGGTTCGCTCCGCCACCGGTGTGGTCGACCCGCAGACGAGGCAAGCAACGGTCATCGTGACACCTAGCGGCGGCGGCGGCCTGATCACGCCGGGCCAGCTCGTCCAGGCGCGTATCTTCGCCAGCGGCGGCGGGGCAGCCTCGGGCGTTAACGTGCCGCAGGATGCGGTCCAGACGATCGGCGACCGCTCGGTGGTGTTCGTGCGGACCCGCCAGGGGTTCAAGGCGCAGACCGTGCGCGTTGGAACGCGCAGCGGCGGCATAGTCGAGATCGTCTCGGGCCTTCCTGCAAACATCATGATCGCCACGACCAACGCCTTTCTGCTCAAGGCCGAGCTTGGCAAGGAGTCGGCGGAATGATCGCGCGGATATTAGGCCTCTCGGTCAGGGCGCGATGGGCCGTCGCCTTCGTCACCTTTCTCGTCGTCCTGTTTGGCGCCTGGCAGATTACATTGCTGCCGATCGATGCCGTGCCGGACGTCACCAATCGCCAGGTGCAAATCAACAGCTTCGTGCCCACCCTGGGTCCGGTCGATATGGAGAAGCAGGTCACTTTCCCGGTCGAGACCGCCCTTGCCGGTATTCCCGGCCTACAAATGACCCGCTCGCTCACGCGCAACGGATTCAGCCAGGTCACCGCCGTTTTCAAGGACAGCACCAACATCTATTTTGCTCGGCAGCAGGTGACCGAACGGGTCGCGCAGGCCAAGGACAGCCTGCCGGCCGGCGTTCAACCACAACTCGCGCCGCTCACGACGGGCCTCGGCGAGATCTTCATGTTCAGCGTCGCATTCGAACATCCCGACGGCAAGGGCGTTAAGGTGGTCGACGGTCAGCCGGGCTGGCAGTCCGATGGTTCCTATTTGACGCCCGAGGGCGAGAAACTGACCACGGTGGTTGCCAAGGCCGCTTATCTGCGAACGGTCCAGGATTGGATCATCAGGCCGCAGATGCGCACCGTGCAGGGTGTTGCCGGTGTCGATTCCAACGGCGGCTATGTGAAACAATATGTCGTCGAGCCCAATCTGACCGCGCTTGCATCCTATGGCGTCTCGGTCACTGACCTCGCCGACGCGCTCGAACGGTCGAACCTGTCGGCGGGCTCCAACTATGTCCGCCGTGCCGGTGAATCCTTTCTCGTTCGCGCCGACGCGCGGCTGCGCTCGGTCGCCGACATAGAAGAGGCGGTGATCGCCACGCGTGCCGGCGTCCCGGTGCGCGTGAAGGACGTCGGCCAGGTCGTCATCGGTGGCGCGGTGCGGACCGGATCTGGCAGCGTCGGCGGGTCGGAAGCAGTCATCTCGACTATCCTGATGCTCACTGGCGAGAATAGCCGCATCGTTGCCAATCGCGTCGCCGAAAAGCTGGTCGAAATCAACAAGACGTTGCCGCCGGACGTTGTCGCAAGCCAAGCCTATAACCGCTCCAAGCTGGTCAATGCGACCATCGCCACGGTCGAGAAGAATCTGGTCGAAGGCGCACTGCTGGTCATCGTCGTGCTGTTCCTGCTGCTCGGCAACATCCGCGCGGCGCTCATCACGGCGGCGGTGATTCCGATCACCATGCTGATGACTGCTGCGGGCATGAATGAGCTTGGTGTCTCGGGCAATCTGATGAGTCTGGGCGCGCTCGATTTCGGCCTGATCGTCGATGGCGCGGTCATCATCGTCGAAAACGCGCTCCGGCGCCTCGCCGAGCGGCAGCACAAGGAAGGAAGGCTCTTAACCCGGCTCGAACGTCTCACCGAAACCACTCACGCCGCGCAGGAGATGGTCCGGCCAACCGTCTATGGCCAGGCGATCATCTTCCTGGTGTTCATACCTTTGCTCACCTTCCAGGGAGTGGAGGGCAAGACGTTCGCGCCGATGGCGATCACTCTGATGCTGGCGCTCGCCAGCGCGTTCATCCTGTCGATCACGTTCGTGCCGGCGATGGTCGCATTGCTGGTGACCGGGAAGGTCAGCGAGACGGAGGTCAAACCGATCCGCTGGTTCAAGGAGAAATATCAGCCGGCGCTCACCCGCGCCGTAGCACGGCCAGTGCCGTTCATCCTCGGCGGCGGAGGCGTATTTGCGGCGGCCGTTTTGCTGTTCGGTACACTCGGACAGGAATTCATGCCGCAGCTCGACGAGAAGGACATCACGGTCACTAATTTCCGTATTCCGTCAGCCTCGATCGACCAGTCGACCGCGATGCAACTCCAGATCGAAAATGCGCTCAAGACGTTGCCCGAGGTGGCATTGGTCTTTTCCAAGAACGGCAACGCCGATCTTGGCACCGATCCGATGCCGCCTAATGCGTCCGATACCTATGTCATCCCAAAGCCTGAAAAGGAGTGGCCCGCCGAGGTCAAAACCAAGGAGGATATCCTTCGGCGGATTGAGGAGCGGATGAAGCCGCTGATCGGCAACCGCACGGAGATCCAGCAACCGATCCAGATGCGGTTCAACGAGCTGATCGCGGGCGTTCGCTCGGATGTGGCGGTCAAGCTCTATGGCGACGATCTCGATGCCATGAGCGAAGCGGCGGGCCGGATCGCAACCGCACTTCGGACAATCCCGGGCGCGGCGGACGTGCAGGCGGAGCAGACATCTGGCGCGCCGACCTTCGACATCAAGGTCGATCGCCAGGCGGCGGGCCGTTACGGCCTGTCGGTCGAGGAGGTCGCCAGTACGGTCGCTGCCGCCCTGGGTGGACGCGAAGCGGGCTTGTTGTTCGAAGGCGATCGGCGCTTCGCTGTCGTGGTGCGTCTGCCCGACGCACAGCGCGACGATATCGACACCCTGGGCTCGATCCCGGTCATGCTACCATCCAACGGTGCCGGGAACGCGCGTTCCATCCCGCTCAGCGAAGTCGCGCGTTTCACCTACACCGAGGGGCTCAACCAGATCAGCCGGGAGAACGGTAAGCGGATGGTCGTCATCCAGGCCAATGTGCGAGGCCGCGATCTTGGCGGATTCGTCGCCGAAGCCCAGGCGAAGATCGCCGATGTGAAGCTGCCCGCCGGCACCTTCACCGAATGGGGCGGCCAGTTCGAGAGCCTTCAGTCCGCTTCCGAGCGGTTGGCGATCGTCGTGCCGCTTTGCTTCGTCCTGATCTTCGCGCTGCTCTACATGGCACTGGGCGGTGCCTGGCCGGCGCTGGTCGTGTTTACGGCCGTTCCCATGGCGCTGGCCGGAGGTGTGTTTGCTCTGGCCCTGCGCGGGATACCCTTCTCCATCACGGCGTCGGTCGGGTTCATCGCGCTTTCGGGCGTGGCGGTTCTCAACGGCCTTGTCATGATGAGCGCGATTCGCAAGCGGCTTGATGACGGCGAAGGGATCGACGGCGCGATCATTGGTGGCGCGATGGAACGAGTCCGGCCGGTTCTGATGACGGCGCTGGTCGCGAGTCTGGGCTTCATCCCGATGGCGCTCGCCACAGGCACGGGAGCCGAGGTGCAAAGGCCGCTTGCGACCGTTGTGATCGGGGGACTCGTCACCTCGACGGCGCTGACGCTGCTGGTTCTTCCGGCGATATCGGCGCTGATGTTCCGGTTATTGGCGAAAGGGAAGACTGTCCAGGAGCCTCCGAGAACGGTTGTGGCGGCGTGAAGGAGTCCCCTCCGACAAATTTGGTGGAAAGCTGGGCTGAAAAGGTGACGCCCTGTCACACTAACCGGCGAACGGCACTCAAATGTCTGGCCGCCGGGCTTGTCGTAACCAGTATTCCGCTTCCGCTATGGGCGGCGAGGACCGATCGGGGTCAGTCTTGGGGCGGCTTCGCCACGCCTCCGACCTGGCGCTCCCTGGAAGTCGGAACCGGCGACACGCTGATCGTGCCGGCCAAGGTGTCCGGCGTAGCGATCGACGCGGTGCTCGACAGCGGAAGCGGCGCGTCTATTATCAGCAAGCCGCTTGCTGCGAAGCTCGGCATGACAAACCTGGAGCCGCGACGGATTAACGGCCTGAGCGGCAAGGCTCCGGGTAGTCTGGTCCGCAATGTCGCGGTGATGCTGGGCACTTATGCACCCGTCCTCCCCTCCGCGGTGGTTGCAGACTTGGGGGCGGTTTCGGCCGCGTTTGGTCGGCCGATCGACATGATCCTCGGGTCAGACGTACTAGCGGGTGGCTGCCTGGCGCTCGATTTCACGACACGGCGGTTTGCATTTGAGAAGACCGCCAGCTTTGTGGCGGGGCCGGAATGGACTGTACTTCCGCTCGGGCACGGAGCCAAACGGGAACTGTTCGTGCTCGCGTCCATTGCCGGTTTGGACCCGGTGCCGCTGATGCTCGATTTCGGCAGTTCGTCGGCGCTGATGTTATCCTCCGCCTATACAGGGGCGCATGACCTTCTGGCTGGAAAACCTGTTTCCACCGCCGCCATTGGCGGGGTGGAAGGTGTGCAAATCGTCAAGTCCTTTATCGCCGACACAGTGAGCCTGGGTGGGCTCTCGATCGCCTCTGTTCCGGCGCTCGCCCTTGATCATTGGACCTCGGCGAGCACCGTAGGCAATGTGGGGATGCCGCTGTTTGGACAATTCGATATCGTGCTGGACGTGTCTCAAGGGCACTTGTGGTTGCGTTCCGCCCCTCCTCGGGCGCGCCTGCCGATGCTGAAGGATCGAAGCGGCCTCGGCCTCGCCGCCTCCACTACTGACCTGACTGTGGTGCATGTGGCATCCGGCAGCCCTGCGGATCAAGCGGGATGGGCTGTCGGTGAGCACATCGTAGCCGTGGACGGTCGCCCTATCGACGGCTCCTATACGCGGGAAACGCTCTGGCAGTGGCGCTACGGCCCCGCGGGAAGCCGGGTAACGCTTAAGCTCGCGGACGGAACGACGCGGATTCTAAAGCTTGCCGATTACTACTGAGCGGTCCGGCAGGAAAGCAAAGGGAACCTGCGGATACTTCTCGGGTCGGGCGCGGGTTTGGAGGTGATGAGCCGGATCGCCGTACTCAGTCGGTGGCATGCTGGCAGCCTCGCCGGTGTCAATGTTCGTTTTGGCGGCCGCTTACCGGCTGCTGCTGCGTAGACCGCTACGTCCATCTTCCGAAACTACCCCAGCCGCTTAGCAAAAGGAGGTCATGATAAGAGCGCCGCACATCGCACTGTGTACCGCCGCCATCTTGGCCACCGGTCCGGCCCTCGCTCAATCCATGAGCGGAGATATGAAAGGCATGTCCGGTATGGCGGTCATGGGCAAAAAGGCGCCTCCCGCGAAGATCGGTCATGGCACCGGCGTGATCACAGCTATCGATCCCAAAACGGCCAAGCTGACAATCCAGCATGAGCCGATTCCGGCGGTGGGCTGGCCCGCCATGACCATGGCGTTCAAGGCTAATCCGCCGACGTTGCTTCGCGGCCTGCGGGTGGGGCAGCGGATTGGGTTCGACGTCAAGATCCAGGGCATGGCTGCCGAGGTCACTGCCGTTCGACCGCAATAGGCACTATTTGCCCGAGGCGGGCATCATTTGAGTCCGCCCGCCTCGGGGAGATGTCTTGCAGAATAGCTTGACCCCATGGAGATCAGTCAGGTGCAGCAAGAAGCGCCTGGACCCGAAAATTGAATCGGTGGGCACGCTACCGTCCCATAGGAGCAGAACACGCAGCAATCTCCTGCCTTCGGGCGCAACAAGGCACCGCAGCCTGTACAATCGTAGAAATATTGACAGGCGTTCGTCGGCATCGTTTCCGTCTTCATCGTACCGCATTGCGGGCAAGTGATGGTCGATTCGAGAAGGGGGGCGCGCTCAAACATGGGAATATCCAAGCCAGAGCAGGATCGCGCCGACCGTCAAGCCGACGAACACCACAACACGCAAGGCAGGCGGCGTGCAGGCGCCGTCGGGTCCACAGCTCATCGCCAAGCGCTGTTGCCGCCAGAGCATGATCGCACCACCGATAAGGCAGAGTGCGCTCAAGCCCAGGAGAAGCGTCCGGTAGGGAGCTGCGGCAACGGCGATGCCGCCCAGCCACCCCGCACTGATGCCAACAGTGGTCAGCAAGATCGGCAAGGCGCAGCAGGAGGCTACGCCGAATGCCGACGCTATTGCGCCGAAGGCGAGTAACAGCGCCCCACGCGCGCTCGAAAAGCGGGCTAGAACATATGGTTTGAACCTCATCGGCGCCTCCTTGCGATCAATTGGCGGGAACCCTACCATCTGCAGCGACTACAGACTCAACCCCCAATTTCGAAAGGCGAGGGGCGGCCATGGAAACCATCGCGATTGGAGAGCTGTCGCGGCGCACGCGCTGCAACATTGAGACGATCCGCTATTATGAGCGTATCGGACTGCTGCCCATGCCGGCCCGCCGGGGCCGGTACCGGAGCTTTGGCCTCGCGGATGTTGCGCGGGTCCATTTCGTCCGGCGTGCGCGCGAGCTGGGCTTTACGCTAGACGAAATCCGAGCGCTGCTCGTGATAGCCACTGCCGAAAATATGATATGTGACGATGCCCGCGAAATCGCAGCTTCGCACCTCCGGCAGGTGCGCGCGCGGATTACCGACTTGAAGCGCGTGGAGCGCGTGCTTGCCGACACCGTTCGTGCCTGCGACGCCGGCGACCAGGTCGGGTGCCCGTTGATCACGACATTGTCTGCTCCTGCCCAATTAAGCACGATTTGATCGATGTGCGGCGAGACTGACGCTTTAGATCAGCCAGGTGTTCGTGGTCGCGATGACCAGAAGAACGCCAAGCACTCCGCGATAGATGACGAACGGCCAGGCGGAGAAGCGCTCGAGGACACGCATTAGCGCCCAGATCGCCGCGAATGCGGAAACGGACGCAACAACAAGGCCGAGCGCTAGAACGGACCAGCCATGCATATCGAGATGGACTTTGTGCAGCTCCCACAATTCCTTCAGTCCGGCGAGAGCGATAGCGGGGATGCCCAACAGGAATGAAAAGCGCGCAGCTTCTTCACGCTTACTGTAAATCCGAGTGCGAGCGCAGCGGTGAGGGTCGATCCGGAGCGTGAGACGCCTGGGATGAGGGCTCCGACCTGCGCGAGGCCGACGAGCAGCGCGTCCACCAGTGATGCATTCTCAACGCTGCGGCGGTGGCGTGCCAGGATTTCGGTGAGCGCCATCAGCACCGCCATCAAGATGCACGCCCAGCCGATCACCGGTAATGCGCGAAGGGGCGAGTTGCATGTATTGAGGCTGCTTGAAAGGAGAGCGCCCGCCAGCGCGATAGGGATCGTCGCCAACACGATCCAGGTCGCCAGACGAAGATCGGGATCGGCGAACTCGAGGCGGCTGATCGCCGACACCGACCTGACCGCGAGACGGCGAACATCCTGCCAGAAATAGCTAATAACGGCGGCGAGCGCCGCGAGCTGCATCGCGGCCGAAAAGGCCGAACCTGGATCTCGCCACCCCAGCACGGCACGCACGACACGCATATGGGCTGTCGACGAAATCGGCAGAAGTTCGGTAATGCCCTGCACCACGCCCAATATGGCGACCTTGGCATAGCCCAATGTCACAAAGCCCGTGTCGATGCTCGCGGTACATTGTCCGGCCATATCAATGTGTCCCTTTGGGGGATGGAAGAGCGAAGATCGTGGCTTCGGCACAATCCGTAACCGGGCTATCGCGCCCGCTGGTCGCGATTGATAAGACGCAGCCCGTTGAGCACGACCAGGAGCGACGCACCGACATCCGCCGCTATCGCGCCCCAGAGCGACGCCATCCCGAGCAGCGTCAGCCCCCCGAAGACGAGCTTAACCGCAAGCGAGAAGCCAATGTTCTGCCGGATGACGGTGAGTGTCGCTCGTGAGTGCCGAATAAGCCACGGTAGCTGGGAGAGATCATCCTGCATCAGTGCGATGTCGGCCGTCTCGATCGCCGCGTCGCTCCCGATCGCGCCCATCGCAATGCCGAGGCTCGCCCGCGCCATCGCCGGCGCGTCGTTGACGCCGTCACCGACCATGGCGACAAGGCCATGTTGCGCCACCAGTCTTTCTATCGCCTCGACCTTCTGTTCGGGAAGCAGCTCGGCGTAAACCTCATCCACGCCGGTTTCATGCGCGATGGCCTGCGCGGGCGCGCGGCCGTCTCCCGTCAGCATGACGACCTGTGCGATGCCAAGTTCATGCAGTTGCGCGACGATTCGCCTGGCCTCAGGACGCATTGCGTCACCAATCGCAATCAATCCGATGACCGACTGGGCCTCGCCGACAACGATCCCGGTCAGTCCGGCCGCAGCGATTCGACGCAACTGGGCGGCAAGCTCATCATCGCCTGCACCCCCCCCCAGCCTCTCGCCGAGATAGCCAGGGGAGCCGACCCAGATCTCGCGACCATCGATCGCGCCAACGACTCCTTGCCCGGGCAAGGCCGTCACCGACGTTGCAGGGACGACATCGACGCCGCGCTCTGCTGCGGCATCAAGGATCGCGTGGGCAATCGGATGCTCGCTTCGCGCTTCGATGGCAGCCGCGAGCGCCAGCATCTCCATCTCGCCCCGACCGCCAAGCGGGACAAGCTCGATTACCTTGGGGCGCCCAAGCGTGAGCGTGCCGGTCTTGTCCATCGCAATCGCTGTGAGGCGGGCAGGCGTTTCCAGGTGGACACCTCCCTTGATCAGCACGCCCCGCCGGGCCGCGCCCGTCAATCCGGCGACTATGCTGACAGGGGTCGAGATGACCAGCGCACAGGGGCAGGCGATGACGAGCAACACCAGCGCTTGATAGAACCATGCGGCCCAATCGCCCCCGAGCAGAAGTGGCGGCACGAGGAATACCGCCAGCGAAAGTGCCATCACGACCGGCGTGTAGATCCGCGCGAAGCGTTCCACCCACTGTTCGGTCGGAGCCCGTTTGCTTTGCGCCTCGCCGACCATGCGCACGATACGCGCGAGCGTCGTGTCGGAAGACGGGCGGGTCGTTACGATCTCGAGCGCACCCATGCCGTTGATGGTTCCGGCATAAACCGTTGCGTCTTGCGCGACCGTGACGGGCACGCTTTCGCCCGTGATTGGCGCCTGATTGACAGCGCTAGTCCCCGCAACCACATAGCCATCGAGCGGTATCTTTCCGCCCGGTGGAACGATCACATGGGTTCCGACCGCAACTTCGGCAACGGGTACGTCCTTCTCGACGCCTGCCGTATCTCGTATCCGGGCCGTATCCGGCGCGATTTCCATAAGGGCGGCGACAGCACGGCGGGCACGTCCCAGGCTCCATGCCTCCAGCGCCAGCGCTAGGGCGAAGAAAAACGCGACAGTCGCCGCTTCGAACCATTGGCCGATGCCGAGGGCGCCGGCCACCGCGACAAGCATGAGCAGGTTCATGTCCGGCCTGAGCCGCCGCGCCGCAAGAATCGCCTTGGGCGCGACGTATCGAACTGCCGACAGGATTGCCAAGGAATAAGCGAGCATCGCCAGAAGCGGGGGGTGCGCCTCGCGTGCCAGACTCTCGTGCAGTACCGCAGCGAAGCCGTTTGCGCGCGCGTGAATCGCAAAACCGACCAGGACCAAAGCGCCGCTTGCGATGGTCAGCCCGGCCTGAACACGGCGTCGCCGCTGCTCCTCTGGCGCACCGGCACTGCGCTCGCCTTCTTTCCACGGTTCGGCGCGCATCCCCGTGCGTTCGACTGCCCTTAGGATGTCGGCGTGAAGAGAGAGATCGGCGACGCTCGCGATCGACATGCGACCGTTGATAAGATCGAACGACAGATTTTCCGGCCCGACGATCGGACCGAGTTCGCGCTTGAGCACCGCGACTTCGTCACCGCAGTCCATGCCATGGATTTCGAAAATGACGCCGTCCGGATGGTCCGGGAGGGCCTGGGCCACGGGCATCGGTTCACCCGAGCAGCTTCTGCAACCGTCGGCTCCCGCGGCATCTTTTGAGATACCGCTCTGACCAACTAGCTCGGCGGTCATCCCGGTGGCCGATACGGCCGCGATCACGGCTTCGACTGTGAGGTCGGACGTGACATCGACGTCGAGCAGGCCAAGCTTCGGCTGGAACGACAAAAACCGTTCATCTCCAACGAGTGGGATCAGCGCTTCCCTGAGCAACCGAACCTCGTTCTGGCAGTCTAGCCCCTGCACCTTGAAGCGCCACCGGCACCCTATCGCTATGGGGCTCGTCCCAATTTGATCGAACATAGCGTCACCTCGACTTTTCGATATGACACCCTCTATACAGTCTGAAGTAACTAGAGGGTCAAACGATATGTCCACCGAGCCGCTCAGCATCGGGAGTCTCGCCAAAGCCACCGACACCAAGGTGGAGACGATCCGCTATTATGAGAGCATCGGCTTGTTGGCGGCGCCCGCCCGAACAAAGAACAACTATCGCGCCTACACCGCCCAACATCTCGCACGGCTCAGTTTCATTCGCAGGGCTCGCGCGCTGGGTTTCTCGATCGACCAGGTTCAGGAGTTGCTCAAGCTTGCCGACCAGAAGGATATTTCTTGCAAGGCGGTGGACGCGATCGCGCGGGAGCATCTCGCCGAAATCGACCGAAAGCTTCGCGATCTGACCACGCTGAGGTCCGAATTGAGCAACGTCATTGTCCAGTGCGGACATGGCACCATTTCCGAGTGCCGCATCATCGAGACATTGGCGCCGGATTGCACCGCGTTCGGCTGAGCAGGGCGGTCGATGGTGTCACCGTTCGCAATTATCAGCAGCTAATGCAAATAAGTCGCAAAACTGCTTGACCCTCTAGCAGCTAGAGGGTGTAGACGCGACGTATGTTCACGCTTTCTGGCAGCCTTCACCTTTTATCGATTCGTCGGCGGACGGTTGCGCTGTGGCGCGTGTTGGCGGTTCTCGGTGCCGTCTTGCTTGCCCTTGCCACAAGCGTCGCTGCCGATGCGCAAACGACCGACGTGCAGACGGCATGGCGGCTGCTCGACTATATAGCGGTCGATTATGGCGGTGCTGTCAGCGGCGGACGGGTGAAGAGTCCTTCCGAATATGCCGAGATGACCGAATTCGCGGCTTCGGTATCGACCCGCCTTTCGACGCTGTCGCCCACGCCGGCGCGCAAGCAGCTGATCGCGGGTGCAGCTCGACTTCAGGGCGTCATCGCCGCGAAAGGAACGCCCGAGGAGGTCGCCCGCATCGCCCATGGCCTCGCCGCCGATCTGCTCAAGGCGTACCCTGTGCCCCTCGCGCCGAGCAAGGCGCCCGATCTGGCCCGCGGCGCTACCTTGTTCGCGCAGAATTGCGCGAGCTGCCACGGCATGACCGGGGATGGGCATGGCCCCGATGCTGCAAAGCTCAAGACGCCGCCGATCGCTTTTAGCGAGGTAGTGCGTGCGCGGCAGCGCAGCCCGTTCGCGCTCTACCAGGTCATCGACCAGGGCATCGACGGGACGGCGATGCAAAGCTTTGCGACCTTGCCGAGCGACGATCGCTGGGCGTTGGCCTTCTATGCCGGTCGCTTCGCCTTTCCCGATGCTCTTGCAAGCCAGGGCGAGCGGCTGTGGAAGTCCGATCCGGACTTGCGGAACAGGATCCCCGACCTGACGACATTAGCGGGGCTGACACCCGAGGTGCTTGCGAAGACGATCGGACCAGACAAGGCAGACGCGGTGATCGCCTATCTGCGCCGTCACCCGGACGCGGTGATCCGGCAGGCACCCGGTTCGCTGACCATCGCGCGCGCAAAGCTGGCACAGAGCCTTGCGGCCTATCGTGGTGGCGACCGCCACGCCGCCAAGGAACTCGCGCTCTCCGCCTATCTCGATGGCTTCGAGCCACTCGAGCCGATGCTGACCGCGCGCGACGCAACGCTCATGGGGCACATCGAAAGCGCCATGGGCGAATTGCGGGCATCGCTCCAGCAAGGTCGCCCCGCCGACGAGATCGCCACCCGCGTCCAGGTGCTCGGCGCCCTGTTCGACGACGCCGATGCGGCATTGTCCCCCGATGCAGCAAGCAGTGCATCGACCTTTCTGGGCGCGTTTACCATCCTGCTGCGCGAAGGGCTCGAAGCCCTGTTGATCGTCGTTGCAATGATCGCCTTCCTGCGCAAGGCCGAGCGGCCCGAGGTGCTGCCCTACGTCCATGGCGGCTGGATCGGGGCGCTGGCGGCAGGCGGTCTGACCTGGGGAATCGCGACCTATGCGATCGGGATAAGCGGCGCGAGCCGGGAGCTTACCGAAGGGTTCGGATCGCTGTTCGCGGCCGTCGTCCTGCTCTCTGTGGGAATCTGGATGCACGGCAAGGCGCAGGCGGACCAATGGCAACGCTACATCCGCCAGAAGATGTCGCACGCATTGTCGAAGCAGTCGGCCTGGTTCCTGTTCGGCCTGGCCTTCATCGTCGTCTATCGCGAGGTGTTCGAGACGATCCTGTTCTACGCCGCGCTCTGGACCCAGGGCAATGGCGGCACGATGTTGGCGGGCGCCGGCTCGGCTGTCGTTCTGCTCGGCCTCATCGCCTGGGCCATGCTGCGCTACAGCCGCGACCTGCCGATCGCGAAATTCTTCGCCTATAGTGCGTGGCTGATGGCGATCCTCACCGTCGTGCTCGCCGGCAAGGGCGTGGCCGCGCTTCAGGAAGCCGGCATCATCGACATTGCGCCGCTTGGAGGCGGGATCCGCGTTTCCATGCTCGGTATCTTCCCGACCTTGCAATCGATGGCCGCCCAGCTTCTGATGTTGATCGCGGTGCTCGGCGGCTTCTTCCTGAACCGTCGCCGTGCCGCCGCGGCTGCCGATTGATGCGGCTGCGCCAGCCAGCAACCCCCTTATTCTCTTTGCAGTACCGGAACTAATCTGGAAAATCACAAGTTTGAGAAGCTAGGCTAGAGGAGAAACTCAATGGCAAGCGCGCCGCCCGACCCCCACCCCGACTCGCTTCCTAGCGGTTCAGACGAGACGCCGGAGCAGCTCGCCCCCGCCGACGACGATGGCCGGGAGAGCGTTGAGGATATCCCGGCTTCTGGAACGCCGTAGGGCTCAGGCAGCATCCAGGATCAAGCGACACGCTGACGCCTCACTGCGCAGTAGAGCCGTTCAAGAGCCCGAGACGTCCACCCGCTTGCAGGGACGCGAGCACGACGGCGCTTGGCACAATCATGCCCATCCTTCACGAGCCAACATATGGGGTTACGGGAGCATAAGTGTTCAGATGACTACCGTTCCCGTGTCCCACCTGCCGATCCTATTGCGTCCCGATCCGGCGCGGACGGTGACTCGTCCGTTCTTACCCTCCGATCCCCCGCGTTACGCCATAGCTGGCCGGTCGCGCGGCGCGCGCATCATTGCGCGCGTACTCTCCCTCGACGCCGCGAAGCTCGATCGGGACCTCGCGCGGGTCCGCCTCTCGCTCGATGCGCGTTATCCGGATGTTGAGGCGACGTTGCTTCGCCGTTTCGAAGCGGTCGCGGACCTCGTACCCGGCCAGGCTGCGCTCAGGCGCGACCAGCGCTTGCTCATCGGAGCTTATTTCAGTGCGGAGTATTCCTATGAATCGGCCGCGTTGTTCAACCCCAGCGTGGTCGCCCACCCCGACCAGGGTGCGACGCCCGCGGGCGCCTTACGCTTTATCTTGTCGTTGCGCGGGATAGGTGAGGGCCACCTCTCGTCGGTGACGTTCCGCACGGGCATCTGGGCGGCGGATGGATCGGTGATGCTCGATACGCCCAGTGCGGTCTCGGTTCCGCCGGAGTTGATCCTGCCGGACGACTGGAAGGACGGCGATCCCTTCTCGCTCGATTGCTCGGCCAGCCACGATGTGTCGCAGACCGTCCTGTTCCCCTTCGTCGAAAGCCAGAGCGGCGGGATCGAGGACCTGCGGCTAACCCGCGTGGAGCGCGCCGACGGCACGTACACCTATGCCGGCACCTATACCGCGCTGGGCCTGCGCGGCGTGCGGCAGGAGATGCTCGAAACCGACGACTTCCATCGCTTTGCGATGCGCCCGGTCACCGGCGACCTCGCTGACGGTAAAGGTATGGCGCTGTTCCCGCGTCAGATCGGAGGGCGTTACATGGCAATCGGACGGCAGGACAGCGAGAACCTCTGGCTGTTTGCTTCAAACGACCGGTTCCACTGGGTCGGCGGCAGAAAGATTCTCGAGCCGGTCGAGTCGTGGGAATTTATCCAGCTCGGCAATTGCGGCTCGCCCATCGAGATCGATGAAGGGTGGCTGCTACTCACCCACGGGGTGGGGGAGGTCCGCAACTATAGCATCGGCGCGGCGCTACTCGACCGCAACGACCCTTCGAAGGTTCTTGGGCGCCTCGCCAGTCCGCTCATCGAGCCTAGCCTGGACGACCGCGATGGCTATGTACCCAACGTCGTCTATAGCTGCGGCGGATTGGTGCGCGGTCGGTCGCTACTCCTGCCCTACGGCGTCGCCGACAACTATACGCGCTTCGCGACCGTTTCGATCGACGCGCTGGTCAGCGCAATGACGTGACGTCTCAATGGCCGGCATTTAGGGCGCGGTAGCGTCGAAAGTCCACTAGGCAGGCAGGCGCAGCCAATGTGGTTGCGATTGTGCACGCGTCTGAAAGGGTGGTTCTTCTTTTTATGAATGCGTGCTCGATCAGTGGTAATCGCCAACCAGACGAGAAACGCGATTACTCAGCGCGTTTCGATGTGCGGGACCCTTGGCCCGATCATTATGGTTAACGCGATCGTAACGCATCCGGCGTAACCAAGGACTGCGGGGCGCTCTTACAGTCTTTGCGGATCATTCCAGTGCTACAGATGTCCCGGTCCCACTGATGTCTTGAAGGAAGCTATAGTGACGAGCGTCGGGGCTGCAGATATCATGGCTATCCGCAATGCAGTGTTGCAGCGAAATGCAGCGTTGCGGGATGCCGCCGCCCGCCCGCTTGCGAACACTGTCCAAACGATCGATACGGCCCGCGTTGATGGTGTCGCTGCCGGTTCGCCATCCTTCGCGACGACTTTTCAAAATGCCCTACAGCAGGTCAACACCCTCCAGGAGCAGGAAGATGTCGCGACCGAGGCCTATGAACGAGGTGAAACGACCGACATCGCGTCCGTAGTACTCATGCAGCAGCGCGCATCAATCAGTTTCGAAGCGACCTTGCAGGTCAGAAACAAGCTTCTTTCTGCCTACAAGGATATAATGAACATGCCGGTCTGATCAGTCTCCGGCCACCTGATCAGACCCGAGCGGCAACGTGTCAC
Organism: bacterium; assembly: GCA_030824575.1. GTDB lineage: Bacteria > Pseudomonadota > Alphaproteobacteria > Sphingomonadales > Sphingomonadaceae > Sphingobium. Next base: position 19,259 of record JAVBXL010000113.1, read on the forward strand.
GAGCGGATGCTGGTGTTATCGGAACAGACCGCCCAGAAAGCCGCCTCGCTGATGGCCGCTGCCGTGGCCTCCGCCGTGACCTCCGCCATGGCCCCCTCCGTGCCCGCCACTGTAACGATCCTCGCCATGACCTCCACCCCACGGGGCTGACTGGCCGTAGCCGGGCCCAGGTGCGCCGCCGCCGATAGACTGCGGCGGTGCATCGGCCTCGAAAGCGGCGTTCCGTTCGATGATCTTGTCGAGTTCGCCACGATCGAGCCAGACGCCCCGGCACTGCGGACAATAATCGATCTCGATCCCCTGTCGATCGGAAAGCAGGAGATCAACTCTGCATACCGGGCAGAGCATCCCCTGCGCGCGGGCCGTGGATGCAGATGCTGGGACGATATCGGACATGCTGAATTCCTCGCTCGTTCGGACGCGGCTTGCGACTGACAACAGGACACCGCGACGGCCACTGACCAGAGCATGATGCGTGTCTCGCAATGAACCTAACCCGAATGGCGCAGGCTGGCGGTTGCACTTTGGTCAAAAACCGATCCGCCTCTAACGATGAGGACCGGAGCGGTGACCACCGGAGAAACCATGCCCGCGATAGCCATGCCCGCCACCGTGACCGCCTACGCCGATTCCAACCAGACGGAGCCAAAATAAGGTTGCCCGGAATAGGCGCCATAGAATGGATAGTAGGATCGTCCACGACCGGGCCGACGTCCGACACCTCGACCACGCACGTGGCTTCCGCTTTTGTCGCTTCGACCGCGACCGCTGAAGGCGCCTCGTTCGGGCGGCTCCGTTCGCAGGTTGAAGCGTAACTCTGATCGCGACGACGGCACTCGGGGTATGCAGGGCACCCGTTAATAGGCGTAGGCGTAGCGAGGTTCGCCCTGCATGGTCGTGCAATCGCCCCGCAAGGCGATCGACGACATTCTCAGCACTGTCAGACTCAAAGTCCGCAGCATCTTGCATACTCATTTATATTGTTGCGCCGGTTCTATCGCTTCACCGAAAAGAGTGCGCCATCCGTCGGCGAGGCGCTCGTCCTGCTGTCGGCCACCTTTTACTTGTCATGCCATCACGATGAGCTGGCGGAGGGACAGACAATATCAGGCTTTGCGGTTCACGATGAGTTCAGTGGTGCATGGCTAAGGAGATCGGCAAGAATAGCTGGCTCGAACCGCTAAGGAGAGAAAAGATGCAGCGAAAGATCCTTCTCGTCCCTCGCTAGTGCGCCCTCGCGACATTGACTGCGTCTCCCGCCTTGGCGCGGGACCGGCATGGCGGCGGCCACCATCGGGGCGGGCATGGCGGGGTTGGCATCAACGTTGGTCACGGAGGTGGATATTACGGTGGCTACCGCTATGCCCCCCTGTCCGCCTACTACGATGACCCTTATTTTTAAGATCCGCGCATCAGCTACCGGCAACGGGGCTACTACGACGATAATCGAGGCTATCGCCGTGACCATCATGACAGACGGCGGGAAGAGCGGCATCATTGACACAAATTGCAGGAATGGGTCGATCGGCCAGCGGATTAAGGACAATATGAACATGAAGATAGCGCAGATGTTGTCGATGTCAGCTTTCGCGGCGGCGCTTATATCCCCGAGCGTCGCGCAGACGCAATCTCACGGAGCAGGTGTCAACTGGAGCGGAGGACATGGCGGCGTCAGCTGGGACGGTGGGCACGGCTATGGCGGGGGGAGCTATCGCGGCTATCCTGCGAGCAATTCGCCACCCACATATCGCCTGCCTGTAGCCCAGCAGTCTGCGAACACGCCGCAGCGCCGCGGTCAAGTCGTCAGACCCGACAATGTCCGCCCGATGCCGGCGCTGCCGCGCGCCGGTGGTGATAGCAGCGACCGCCCCGGACGCGGCGGGCGCTAAGTCGATCATTTCAGTTCTTTCCGTTTCATTTAACGCCGAGCCACAGTGATGAGCCTGCCGGTTACGAAAATGGTCACCAGTGTTCCCAAGATTGACTGGCGTTGCTTAATCAAAAATGGGATCGGCATCGGCAATTCGCCACCGATGCCGCGTCACCGCCATCGCGAGCCACTAAGCCGCTATCAATAAGCGCCTTAAATGAACGGCTGCTGCAGCCACTATTCCGGAAGTATTCATCCCGACGGGCTCAATACATATCCATGACGATCCGTCATACAGTGAAGGAAAGATCATGAGGAAGTATTTGATCGCAGCTGCAGCGCTCCTGGCCTTCAACGCCCCAGCGGCGATGGCCCAGTCTCGGGATGGATATCGCGGTGGCCAGGACCATAGTGCGCAGCGTGGCTACGGCAACTCAGGCGGTTACGGTTACAACGGGGCATATGATTATGATGGCAACTATCGCCAGACATATCGCAACGAGCGCCGACAGGCCTATAGGCACAACAATCAACAATATCGCAACGATCGGGGATATCGCAACGAATGGCGTCACGAACGACAGGAGCGCCGTGAGCACCGCCGCGATGATCGCTACTAGGCTTGTTGTCTGAAAGTGTCGGGCCGGGCTCTCGATTCGTGGGTCAAGTTGTCCACGGACGAATAGGCATCCTTACCGCGCAACCAAGAGCGGTGCACCTCGGCGCTGCGGGGGGCGTGGCCAGCTCGCCGAAACGGCAGAGCTGGCCATTTCGCCGCTTCACGCGCTGAAGACTATGGTCATGCAGCCCACAGCGTCGAAATGCGCCGGCGCTGCGCAATTAGAGCATGGGTAGTTTTTTGCCGCCAGTAGCGGCACATGGTTCCTACCCGCCGTCGCGGAGATACGTTAAGCGCCAGATGGAGCCGATGTGGGGGAATGGATTCAACAACTGATCGACCAACTCGGTTATGTCGGCATTGCCATCCTGATGTTTGCCGAGACGATTTTTCCGCCCCTCCCATCCGAGCTGATCATGCCGCTTGCTGGGCTCCGCGCGGCGCGCGGATCGCTGTCGCTGGCGAGCGCAGTCGCTGCGGGTTCCGTGGGCGCGATGGCGGGGAACCTTTGCTGGTATTTCGCTGCGCGATCGCTAGGCGCTCGCCGGTTTCGTTGGCTGCTCGAGCGCCATGGGCGATGGCTGGCACTCGATTGGTCGGAGGTCGAGCGCTCGAGGGACTGGTTCGACCGAAACGGCGCCGCTTTTGTGTGCCTCGGGCGGCTCATTCCGACGGTCAGATCAGTCGTGTCGGTTCCGGCAGGAATGCTTAAGATGCCGCTGCCTCGTTTTGCGGCCTGGTCTGCAGTTGGAACAGTCGCCTGGACGACGGCGCTGACGGTTGCCGGATATGCGCTGGGACAACAATATACCCAGGTGGAGCGTTATGTCGGGCCGGTCTCCACCGCTATCATCGTGCTGCTGGCAATTGGCTACGGCTGGCGGGTCGCGCGCTGGCACCGCAAGCCATGACGCGCGAGCTTAACAGAGTGGCGCTTGCGCTTGCGCGAGCCAATGAGCATGGCGGCGTAAAATGAAAGTTCATGATGAAGTTCCTGCGGCCGCGGATTTCTATTGGCGGGTGGAGCGGGCGACACGCGCCACCGTAATCGTGGATGCGGACGGTTATTTCACAGCCCTACGTTCGGCGATGCTGAAAGCCGAAAGGCGCATCCTGCTGGTCGGCTGGGATTTTGACGCGCGCATCAATTTCGCACACGGCGGGCAAGATGGCGGTCCGCCGACCGTGGGGGCGTTCATAAGCTGGCTGGTGAAGCAGAAGCCTGGCCTTCACGTTCATATCTTGCGCTGGGATACTGGCGCTCTCAAGACACTCTTTCACGGTCGCACTCTGCTCACAATCCTTCGCTGGATCCGCGACCCGCAAATCCACCTCAAGCTTGATGGACATCATCCCTTCGCCGGGTCGCATCATCAAAAAGTGGTGGTGATCGACGACGCTGTGGCGTTTTGCGGCGGCATCGACATGACGGAAGACCGCTGGGATACGCGCGAACACGTCGACGACGAGCCTCGACGCGTCGAACCGAGCGGCCGGCCCTACGGTCCCTGGCATGATGCGACGACGGCGCTTGAAGGGCCCGTGGCGATCGCGCTGGGGGACATGTGCCGGGCGCGGTGGCAGGCTGCCGGTGGTCGTGCGCTTGAACCTGTGCGCGGCGGCGCCGATTGCTGGCCGGACGGTCTGTCTGCCGATTTCACAAACGTGCCTGTGGGTATATCGCGGACGTTGCCAAAAATGGCCGATCGCGAACCAATCTATGAGATCGAGGCGCTCTATGTTGCATTGATCAAGCAAGCGCGGCGGTGGATTTATGCGGAAAGTCAGTATTTCGCCTCGCGTCTCATTGCGGAAGCAATCGCGCAGCGGTTGCACGAGCCCGATGGCCCCGAGATCGTCATCATCAATCCTGCCACCGCCAACGGGTGGCTTGAGCCGATCGCCATGGACTCAGCCCGAGCGCGTCTGATCGCGGCGCTGCGCGACTGCGACACCTATGGCCGGTTCCGGATGTATCATCCCGTCACAGCGGCGGGCGAGCCAATCTACGTCCATGCGAAGGTGACGGTGATTGATGATGAGCTGTTGCGCGTGGGATCGTCGAATTTCAACAACCGCTCGCTCCGTCTCGACTCTGAGTGCGATGTGACGATCGACGCCACGAATAGCGACCATCCGGAGACCGAGCGCATGGCAATCGCCGGCATCCGAAATTCCCTCCTTGCAGAACATCTCCACAGCGATTGCGCGATCGTGCAGGCGAAACTTGCCGAAACCGGATCGCTCATCGCCACGATTTCTGCGTTGAAGACGTCGGCAAGGTCGCTGCGCGAGTATGAGCTGCCCGCCCTGGCGCCTACTGAGCAGTGGCTGGCCGATACCAAGCTGCTCGATCCAGAAGGACCCGACGAAATGTTCGAAACCTTTTCCCAGCGTGAGAGCTTGTTGTCCCGCTTGAGGCACCACCACCACCGGAAGCGTGAATCAGCCGGAGAGAGGGGTGGCCGACGATAGCCGGAGCAAGCCGTGGGGGGTATGGCTCTAGATCTCTCGCCGACGCCTTCATCCAGTCGAGAACGGCGGCGGGGCCGCGGGTCAGGGCTAGTTACGCAGGGGCGGGAACCGTTTAATGCTTGGACGATTTTACAACACTAAACTAATTACAGGCAAAAATGACCCGATGACGGATGAGGCGTCACAACTTCTCAAATGACCGTGTATCGAAGACACGACGCTTTCATGTTTAATGCTGCTCGCCAGGCCGGTGTCGCTCCCCTCTTCTTTAAGAGCCCGCTGGAACAGAAGCAGGATCTTGGGATACGGCGTAGTAGCCGGCTGAACGAATTAACAGTTTCATGGTGGGCATCGTTTCCAGCGTTGACAATCATCGCACGACGAGCATGGCAATTGCGGCGGCTGCCATCACGCATGTCGCAAGCCACCCAAGACCAGCAATTGTGGGCGGGCGGTAAACTTACCCATGGCCGAGTGCTTTGATACGACGATCATCATAGCGACCATTATCGGTACCGCCGTAACCCCGTTGATAACAGCACTCCAAAAGAGTGCCTTCAGGGGATCCAGCTCTGACCAGTCGATGCCAATTCCCAGTAGCGTGGCTAGCCCTATGACGACATAAAATCCGACGGCTTCCCAAGGTTTATGTTCGAGGCCGCACTTCCATCCGCGGCTTTCACCTATGGCATATGCTGCCGAACCTGCCAGGACCGGCACCGCGAGCAAGCCGGTGCCGATGATGCCGAGCGCGAACAGCAGGAAGGCAAATCTACCAGCAACAGGCTCAAGCGCTTTCGCCGCGTCGGCTGCGGTTCCGATTGATGTTTGACCTGACGCGTGAAGGGTCGCCGCAGTCGCGATCATGATCGCCAAGGCCACCAAATTGGAAATTGCCATGCCAGAGAAAGTGTCGAGCCGCATGCGGCGAAACTCCCGCCTGGCCTGCCAGGGTGCTTCGACGAGCGGCTCAGCATCATCATCTTGGGTGACCTCTTCCACTTCCTGCGCGCTTTGCCAGAAAAAGAGATATGGGCTGATCGTCGTGCCGAAGATCGCGACAATCGTGACGACGGCTTCCTTGCTGCTAACGGAGGGCATGATCAAGCCAAGGCCTATGAGACTCCAGTCAAGCTTTACCATGAATAATACTGCTACATAGGCCAAGAGGACCAGCGTGAGCCATTTCAACAGACTGGAATATCGGCGGTAGGGGACAAAGAGTTGCAGAGTGAGGGACACGAGAGCGAACAGGATCGTAAAAATATGCGAGCCCCAACCCACAACCATTTCGGCTGCGGCACCCATTGCTGCAATGTCGGCACCGATATTGATGGTGTTGGCGATAAACAGGAGTGAGACCAAACCCGTCACCAACCACCTTGGTAATATGTCGCCCATATTTTTGGCGAGCCCGCAGCCGGTCACCCGGCCGATATGTGCGCTAACAAGTTGAACGGAACACATGAGCGGGTAGGCCAGCACCATGGTCCAAAGCAGCCCAAAGCCAAACTGCGCACCGGCTTGGGAGTAAGTCGCGATCCCGCTAGGGTCGTCGTCCGCTGCGCCCGTGACGAGGCCAGGACCGAGTTGCTTGAAGAGTGCGATCGACCGCAAGCGGGCGCCAAGTTTCATAAAAATCCTGTCTTTTGGAAATCGCAAAAGGTCACTAAAAGAAGCTGCTTGAACTTAGCGCTCGGGAGACGAAAAGCTCGGCGTCGTTGCGCATGACAACCCGATCTCCTAGAGCTTGAGGACCTTGTGTGAAACAACTCATAGTGTTCGACCTTGATGGAACCTTGGCGGAGAGTAAGAGGCCGATAAGGGACAGCATGGGCGAGGCCCTCGCCGACCTGCTCAACGTTGCGCAAGTTGCGGTCATCTCTGGGGGAGATTGGCCGCAGTTTGAAAAGCAGGTCGCGCAACGGCTCCCGGCGAGAGCTGACGCCTCGAAACTCTGGCTCATGCCTACCACCGGAACAAAATTATATCGATATGATGGTGGCTGGCGGCGCATCTATGCCGAACTCTTTGATGATAAGCAGCGGCGCGCCATTCTTGAAGCGTTCGATGCAGCTCTTGCAGCAACCGGTTTTACCCCGACGGAGATATGGGGCGAGCGGATAGAAGATCGCGGCAGCCAGATCACTTTTTCCGCGCTCGGACAGGAGGCACCGCTGGATGCGAAAGAAAAATGGGATCCTGATTTTGCCAAACGCAAGATCATACGATCCGATCTTGCGGGGCGCTTACCCGGTCTATCTATCAACATGGGGGGGCGCTACGTCCATCGACGTCACCCAGGGCGTCGATAAAGCCTATGGTCTTAAAAAACTGAGCGTGTCTAGCGGACTTGCCCTTGATGCGATGATGTTCATCGGGGACGCGATATTCCCTGGGGGAAATGATTATCCTGCGAAGACGCTTGGCCTGGACACGGTACGAGTGCGGGATCCAGAGGAAACCTTGGCCGTCGTTACCGCTATTTTCGCGTGTCAAAAGTAACGCGTGGGCGAGGCAGGCAAGAGCCGTTGCCTCGGATAGGGTAATGCGAACATGACAGTAAGGTGGTCTGCGACCACCGCTATGGTTTCCGTCACTGCAGACGGCTTGCCTGCACGTCACCTTCTCCACGCACACTCTTACAGTCTCGGTCCCGGCGGCCTTCTCTCACGAACAAGATTTGCTTCGATTTTCGCGACGAGGGCTAAGGTCGCTTTCGTCCGCTGCCGGGCGCGCAGGAAAGCGACGAGAGTGTACCCAAGTACGAATACGGACAGCAAGGTGCTGGCGGCGGTGAGCGCGTGGGTGGGTAAGCCCGCTAACAAGCCGGCGAAAATTAGGGTGCCCGCTGCGACGACGATGATCGGCAACGAAAGCCTCTCTTTTTTGACAGGCGCGTTCTGGGGAAAGGGCGCTGCAGAGCCGATTTCATGTCGCATCCGAGCAATCTCCTTATCTGGAACCTTTGAGCAGCTATCGGAGTATCAAGGCCGTTCGGAAAACGCCGATAGGCGTGCCAAGTTGCATGTCGTACAACTTTTCTCGATCGCCTCCACCGGGGCATTCACATCATAGCAACATGAATATCTTATCGCGCATTGCGCACGAAACTCATTTCGCGGTTACATCGGTACAATTATCTGCTAGGCGCCCTTCTTGAATGTCAAGATTGTCCACCTTCTTCCTGTATGTCGCGGTTCTCCTCTCCCTGGGGATAGGATCGGTCGCGCATTCGGCGGAGGGCCCGAAATGCCTGGACGCCCGCTCAGCGGTCGCTCTCGAGCATGTTGCCGGCGATCGTGATCAGGTCCCGGCTGATGCCGAGAAGGGATATCCGCATCATCATGGTGGTTGTCACGGACACCAGATCGGGGTTCCTACCAAGTTAGAGGTCGTCCCTCAGAGCATTGAACCACGCGTGGTCCCTCGTCCCTTGGTCTTCGACCGTATGGCGCGAGCGCCGTCTGGTCCTACGCTGCGACCCCCGATAGTCTGATGAATCTCTAGTCCCTGTCGGCAACGCCGGCGGGCTTTCAGGTTCGTCAGGAGTCCATCATCTATGCACCGTGTCATCGCGGCCCTTATGGCCGTCACGTCCTGCGCGTCGATCGCGCAGGCGCAGACGGCGACATCGCCACCGTCTGCCAATCAGCCCATTTTTTCACTCGACCGCGCACGAACAATTGCCGGGGGCACCTCACCCACGATCGAATCGGCGGCGGCTGGACTGCGTTCCGCGGCGGCTGGCCGCACGATTGCGGGTCTTCGTCCGAATCCCCAGGTCCAAGTCCAAACTGAAAATATCGCCGGGTCCGGCCTATACCGCGGCATTCGAAGCGCCGAGACGACGGCGACCCTCGCATTGCCTATCGAACTGGGGGGCAAGCGGTCCGCGCGAATTGCCGTCGCTGACTCGCGGACCGCGCGGGCCCAGATCGATGCGGCAACAGCACTTGCCGATCTGAACCTGCGCATTTCGCAAGCCTATATTGTAGCGGCTGCGGCCGAACGACGGGTGGACGTTGCGCGTCAGCAGGCGGGTATCGCCGGCAACGCATTTAAGGCGGCGCGAACTCGCGTGACGGCTGGCGCAGGCGCACCGATCGATCAGCAGCGTGCCGATGTCCTGCGCGTGAACGCTGATGTCGGCCTGGAGCGAGCGGTTCGTGAGGCCGAGGTTGCGCGGGGAAACCTCGCTCGACTCATCGGCCAACCCATTGATGGCGCGCTCGATCTGGCGTGGTTCGATCGGGTGGGCGGCTATGGCCCGACGCTGCCGTTCGATCCTAGCGGAACCCTCGCGTTGGCAGCAGCACAAGCCGATCTGAACACCGCGAAGGCGCAGGTTCGTCTTGCTAGATCCCAGCGTATCCCAGACATTACAGTCAGTGCCGGGGCACGACGCTTATCTCAGACCAACGACACGGCGGCGGTCATCGGGATCGCCATACCATTCCCGCTCTTCAACAACGGAGCGGCGGCCGTAAGCCAGGCGCGGGCTGAGCAGGCAAGGGCCGACGCCAACCGGCGCCTAGCTATCATCGACGCTGAACAGGCTATCGCGAGCGCCCAGGCAGAACTCGCCAACGCCGCGGCGACAGCGAGAGCGGCTGGCGGGCCAGGCCTTGCGGCCGCTTCCGAAGCCGCACGGATTGCTCGGGTCGGTTATGCGCAAGGCAAGTTCAGCCAATTGGACCTCCTCCAGGCGGAGCAAACGCTGGCCGAAACAAGGGCGGCGTTCACCGATGCGCTTGCAGCCTATCACGATGCCGAGGCTCGCCTTGAGCGTCTAACGGCACCGGCTCCAGAGCTGGGAAGCCTCTGAATGTTTCCTTTCTTTCCTTCCGCGGCGCCAGCCGATGCGTCCGTTTCCCCAATCGCGGTCGCGGCCGTGCCGCCGATCGCCGGGCCCACCTGTCCGGCCCAGCCAAATTCCGGAGATTATTTATGATCGAACAAGACAAGCGCCTTTATGGCGGCGTCGCCGCCGCTGTGCTCGTAGCTGCGATCGGCGGCTTCAGCGTAGCAAAATGCACAACCGATGCCCCACCGGCCGCCACCGAAGCGGCAGCGAAACCAGATGGGGAAAAGAAGGCTGGCGACGTTGACACCCTCGCCATGACCGCAGCGTCGATCAAAAATGCCGGGGTTGTCATCGAGACGATCAATGCCGGCGGTCTTGGGGCTGAGATCGTGAGCCAGGCTATCGTCGCACCATCGCCAACCGGCGAAGCCATCGTGACGGCCCGCGCGGGCGGCGCTGTAACGCGGATTTTCAAGCGCCTCGGTGATTCGGTCCGCGCCGGCGAAGCGCTCGCCGTAGTTGAGAGCCGCGATGCAGCACAAATCGCCGCTGATCGCACTGCCGCCGGCGCCAAGGCAGTTCTTGCGCAAAAGTCACTCGCCAGAGAACGCTATCTCTTCGACCAGAAGGTTTCCGCCCGAGTCGATCTGGAGCAGGCGCAAGCTGAGGCGGCAGTAGCTAGCGCCGAGGCCCAGCGCGCAAGAGTAGCGGCGGGCGCCGCCAACGTCACTTCGGATGGCCGGGGCGTGGTCCTCGCCAGTCCGATTTCAGGCCGTGTAACATCGATGAAGGTGAGCCTCGGAGCATTTGTCCAACCTGAAACCGAACTGTTTCGGGTCGCTGATCCTCGACAAATCCAGATCGACGCGGCCGTTGGCCCCGCCGATGCGTCTCGCCTCGTTGCAGGTGATCGAGCCATTGTCGAACTTCCCGATGGTCGCACTCTCGATGCCCGGGTTCGCGCGGTCACGCCAACGCTGAGCGGCGAAACGCGTGCCGCCACAGCCGTGCTCGATGTGACCGGGGGAGTCCTTCAGCCGGGGCTCGCCGTCCGCGTGCGGCTCCTGCCAAGCCACGGCGAGACGTCGAACGCTATAGTGGTCCCCGAAGACGCGGTCCAGACGCTCGAAGGTCGTGATGTGGTGTTCGTGCGAACCGCCAAAGGCTTCCGCACTCAGGACGTCACGATCGGCCAGCGCAGCAATGGGCGGGTCGAGATCGTCAAGGGTCTGACATCAGGAACCCAGGTCGCCACCAAGAACGCATTTTTGCTCAAAGCCGAACTCGGCAAGGGCGCGGGCGAGGAGGAATAGACCATGATCGCAAATCTCATGGCGCTCTCCGTCCGCGCCCGCTGGACGGTCCTCGCATTGTTCCTCGTCATCGCCGGCCTAGGCCTATGGCAGCTCACCAAGCTGCCGATCGACGCGGTGCCCGATATCACCACCAAACAGGTCCAGATCAACACGATCGACCCGCGCCTGTCGCCGGTCGAAATCGAGAAGCTCGTCACCTATCCGGTTGAAATCGCGCTCGCCGGTATCCCCGGTCTGGAAACCACGCGTTCGATTTCGCGCAACGGCTTCAGCCAGGTCAGTGCGATTTTCACCGACAGCACTGATCTTTACTTCGCGCGTCAACAGGTGGGTGAGCGCCTGCGTCAGGCGACTGAGAACCTGCCGGATGGCGTGCAACCGCAGGTCGGACCGGTCTCAACCGGTCTCGGTGAGATCGTCATGTACACAGTCGGCTATGCCAATCCGGACGGCAAGGGCGCCAAAAAAGTCGCAGGCCAACCGGGGTGGCAGCCGGACGGCAGTTATCTGACGCCCGAAGGCGAACGACTAACGGACGCGGTGGCCAAGGCGAGCTATCTGCGAACTGTCCAAGACTGGATTATCGGCCCACAGCTTCGCTCGGTGAAAGGCGTTGCCGGCGTCGACTCCATTGGTGGTTATGCGAAGACGTTTGTGGTCGAACCAGACCCGACGAAACTCGCCAGTTTCGGCATCTCTTACAGCGAACTTGGCCAAGCTCTCGAGAACGCCAATCTCGCGGTCGGCGCCAATTATTACAACAAGGGCGGCGAGGCCTATCTCGTCCGCGTAGACTCTCGCGTGCGTACCGTCGACGAAATCCGCAACGCTGTCGCTGCGACGCGGGGCGGGACGCCAGTCACGATCGGTCAACTTGCCAATGTTCGCGTTGGCGGTGACTTGCGGACCGGCGCCGGGAGCATGAACGGCCAGGAAGCGGTCATCGGCACCGTGCTGATGTTGATCGGCCAAAACAGCCGGATTGTTGCCACGGAGGCCTCGTCCAAGCTCGATCAGGTTGCGAAAACACTGCCGCCCGGCGTCCAGGTCAAGGTGGTGTTGAACCGCGCTGAGTTGGTCGGCGCTACGGTTGCGACGGTCCAGCGCAATCTGACCGAAGGCGCGATCCTCGTTGCGGTGGCGCTGTTCCTGCTGCTTGGCAACTGGCGTGCCGCGGTGATCGCGGTGCTGGTCATCCCGTTCTCGTTCCTGATGATGGCCATGGGCATGAACGCGTTCAACGTGCCTGGCAACCTGATGAGCCTGGGCGCGCTCGACTTCGGTCTGATCGTCGACGGCGCGGTCATCATCATTGAAAACTGCCTCGCCAGATTGGCGCACCGGCAAGAACATGAAGGTCGGTTGCTCTCACTCCGGGAACGGTTGGAAGAGACGATGCGAGCCGCACAGGAGATGATCAAACCGACCGTCTTCGGTCAGGCGATCATCCTGCTCGCTTTCGCCCCGCTGCTCACGTTCACGGGCACCGAAGGGAAGACGTTCTCGCCAATGGCGGTAACGATCATGCTCGCGCTGGTAGCCGCATTTGTGCTGGCAATCACGCTGGTGCCAGCACTGGTCGCGATAATGATACGCGGCAAAGTCGCAGAGAAGGACGTGTGGTTGATCCGCAAGTCCAAGGAACGCTACCTGCCGCTGCTGGATCAGGCGATCAAGCGCCCGTGGCCATTCATCCTCGGCGGGTTGGCCTTCTTTCTAGCGGCAATTCCGGCGTTTGGGCTGCTAGGCTCGGAATTCATTCCGCAGTTAGATGAAAAGAATCTCGCCTTTGCCTCTACGCGTGTGCCCTCGGTTAGTCTTGACCAATCGCTGCTGATGGAACGCAAGGTCGAGGAGGCGGTAATCAAAATTCCGGAAGTCGCCTTAATGTTCTCGAAGACAGGCACTGCGGAAGTAGCAAGCGATCCGATGCCGCCGAACGTCTCGGATGGCTTCGTTATCTTGAAAGAGAAGGACCAGTGGGCGGAAGGTACAACCAAAGCCGATGTGGTCGCCAAGATTGAGAAGGCGACCGGCGGTCTCCTTGGCAATCTTTACGAGGTCAGTCAGCCGATCCAGCTACGATTTAACGAGCTGATCGCGGGTGTTCGCGGCGATGTTGCGATCAAGCTCTACGGCGACGATCTCGACAAGATGGCGCTGACGGCAAATGAGATGGTGCGAGTACTCCAGACCATACCCGGTGCGGCCAGCGTCAAGGCCGAACAGGTCGGTGGCGCGCCGGCGCTCGACGTGAAGCTCGACCG
>JAVBXL010000146.1 GCA_030824575.1 bacterium
TTATCTTGAGCGCGGGACACGAAAGCCCCCCCTATTTCCGTCCCTTCTCCGCCGCCAGCCGGCTCATCAATATCGCAGCGCGCTTCGCCTGGCGCTTCATGGTGGAAAGGTCGGCCTTTTCCGCCGGGCTATGGTCGCCGCTGGACGCCAGACCCAGCCCCACCAGCCCGTCCGTATCGGCCGCCACGAAGCTGATATCGCCCGCACCGCGCTTCAACGGATCGAGCGCCGCCATTTCCGGCAGGCCAAGGTCGCGATTGATGCCGTTCAACTTGCCCAGCAGCGTCTTGTTACCCTCGGTCGGGGCCATGGACGGATAGCCCTGATCGAAAGCGATCTTCGCCGACGTGCCGTTCAAATGCTCGCGGTCTACGATTCCCTGCATCTTGCCCCGCACACGCTGCGTCTGCTCTTCGCTCAACGTGCGAAAATCCCCCTTCGCCACCGCGATCGACGGAATGATATTGGTCTTGCCCGTCACTGCGATGCGCACGCCGTCCTTGTCGATCTCCGCGCTCTGCCCGCCGCCGATCAGCCCGGCGTTGAAGGTCAGGTTCGGCTCCGGCAATTCCTTGCGGAAGGCGACCAATATCCGCGCCAGCTCATAGACCGCGCCATCCCCCGCTTCGGCGGAAAAGATGCCCGAACTATGGCCCGACTTGGCCGTCGTGGTCAGCGTCCAGTTATTGGAGGAGCGGCGGGCGATCGACCCCATATCCTTGCCGCCCTCCTGGCTCAGCCCCTCGAAGTCGAGCGCCACATCGGCCCGCTTGCCAGCAGCAACCAGATCGGCCCGCGCTATCTCCACCGGATCGCCCGAATCCTCCTCGTCCCCGGTCAGCACCACTTCGATATTGGCGCCCTTCAGCGTCCCGGCCGCCTGCATGGCCTTCAGCGCGAGGATCATCGTCACCACGCCACCCTTGTCATCCGCGACGCCCGGACCGCGCGCAAAATCTCCCTCACGGACGAATTTCTGGACCGGCGAATCCGGCTCGAACACAGTATCCAGATGCCCGATCAGCAGCATTTTCGTGCTGCCCGTCTTGCCCTTGTGCACCGCGACCAGGTGGCCCGCGCGCTTGGCCGCATCCATCGGCTTCCACGTCACGGCAAAGCCCAGCGCTTCGAATTCGGGCCGCAGCATGTCGGCCACCGCCTTCACGCCCGCCAGGTTCATCGACCCGCTATTCTGGTTGACCAGCTTTTCCAGCAAGCCGACCGACGGTTCATAGCCCGCCTCCACGGTCGCGCCGATCTTCTGCTCCGCCGGGCTGAGCGCCGCATGCGCCATCGGCGCGCCACCCAGCAGCAGCGCGCTTGCAATCAGACTCCGCACCATCACTTGGCGAGTTCCGCCTCGATCGCCGCGACCAGCGCCGCATCGTCGGGCGCGGTGGTCGGCGCAAAGCGGGCGGCCACGCGGCCATCCTTGGCGATCAGGAATTTCTCGAAATTCCACAGCACTTCCGGCTCCGGATTGGGCGTGATGCCATAGCCGGTCAGCTTCTCGCGAAACGCCGCGCCATCGCCCTGCGCATCGGGCTGCGCGCTGGTCAGCGCGGCATAGAGCGGATGCTTGTCCGGCCCGGTAACGACGATCTTCTCGAACATCGGAAATTCGACGCCGAAATTGGTGGTGCAGAAGGTCGCGATCTCGTCATTGCTGCCCGGCTCCTGCGCGCCGAAATCATTGGTGGGAAAGCCGGCGACCACCAATCCCTTGTCCTGATATTCGGCATAGAGCTTTTCCAGCCCCTCATATTGCGGGGTCAGGCCGCATTTGGACGCCACATTGACCGCCAGCACAACCTTGCCCGCATAGTCGGCCAGGCTGGCGTCCGCCCCCTTGATGGTCTTGAGCGGGATCTGCTGGATATCGGTCATGGGGCGTCTCCTTGTGGGAATCAGGTTGCGCCGGACCTTGGCATCAAATCGCCGCGCCGAACAGATGCCCCGCACCCGCCGTGATCGCCATCGCCAGCACACCCCAGAAAAGCGTCCGCACGATCGACCGCAACGGCTTCGCCCCGCCCAGCTTCGCGCCGGCATAGCCCAATATAATGAGGCAAAGCAGGCACATGCCCACGATCGCCGGGATCGCACTCTCCGCCGTCGTCAGCCCGGCCGCCACCACCGGCGGCGCAGCGCCAGCGGCGAAACTCGCGGCAGACGCCAGCGCCGCCTGCACCGGTCGCGCCGTAACAGAATCGGAAATGCCCAGTTCGTCGCGCGCATGGGCGCCCAGCGCATCGGCGGCCATCAACTGCTCGGCCACCTGCCCTGCCAGATCCGGCGTCAGCCCACGATCGACATAGATGTCGCGCAACTCCACCCATTCGGCATGGGGCTGGGTCCGCAACGCCTTTTCTTCCTTGGCAAGGTCCGCGCGTTCTGTATCGGACTGCGCGCTGACGGACACATATTCGCCCGCCGCCATCGACATGGCGCCCGCCACCAAAGCCGCCACGCCCGACAGCAGGATCGACTGCGATCCCGCCCCCGATGCGGCGATCCCGGTCATCAGGCTGGCGGTCGACACGATCCCGTCATTCGCCCCCAGCACCGCCGCGCGCAGCCAGCCGACCCGGTTGACATAATGGACCGCATGATGGGGGATCGGCGTGTTTTGCGTGTCCATGGGCTTCCCTTTACCACCAAGCTGTTGACGCCAGTTGCTCAATCCGAACGGGGGATATGAGCGAGAGTTTACCCCGCCAGCCCCTCGGCCTTCTCCGCCAGTTCCAGCCAGCGCTCCTCGGCCGCATCCTTGTCGGCGCGCGCCTTTTCGATCGCCCCGGTCAGCGCCGCGAACCTCTTTGGATCTTTCGTATAAAGCACCGGATCGGCCAGCGCTTCCTCGTCGCGCAGGATCGCCGCTTCCAGCTCCTCGATCCGCTTGGGCAGCAGGTCCAGATCGCGCTGATCCTTATAGGTCAGCTTGGCCGACACGGGCTTTGGCGGCGGAGGCGGCGCGGCTTCCTTCTTCTCGATCTTCGCGGCCTTGCGCGGGTCGCGCTTGTTGATCCAGTCGGCATAGCCGCCCACGATCACATCCACGACCCCGGTGCCATCCAGCCCCAAAGTCACCGTGACCGTACGATCCAGAAAGTCACGGTCATGGCTGACGATCAACACCGTCCCGTCATAATCCGCGATCACTTCCTGCAACAGGTCCAGCGTTTCCAGGTCCAGGTCGTTGGTCGGCTCGTCCAGCACCAGCAGGTTGGATTCGCGCGCAAATTCCCGCGCGAACAACAGCCGCGAGCGCTCCCCGCCGGACAATGTCGCGACCTTCGCCTCCGCCAGAGACGGGTCGAACAGAAAGTCCTTGAGGTACCCATGGATATGCTTGCGCACCCCGCGTACGTCTATCCAGTCGCCGCCTTCGGCCAGCACATCGCGCACCGTCTTGTCGCCCTGCATCAGGCTGCGCTGCTGGTCGATGAAGATCATGTCCAGCGTCTTGGCCAGCGTCACGCTGCCGCTATCGGGCGCCAGTTCGCCGGTCAGCAGCTTCAGCAAGGTGGACTTGCCCGCGCCATTGCCGCCCACGATGCCGATCCGGTCGCCGCGCTGCACACGGATCGACAGGTCGTCGATGATCGTGCGCTCACCGAATGTCTTGGTGACATGCTCGACCTTGATGACGCTCTTGGTCTTGCTGTCGTCGCTCGCCACCGCGATCTTGGCGGTGCCCTGCGGCCCCTGCATCGCCGCGCGCGTTTCGCGCATTTCCCACAGCTTGGCGAGCCGCCCTTGATTGCGCTTGCGCCGCGCGGTGACGCCGCGTTCCAGCCAGTGCGCCTCGATCTTCAGCTTCGCGTCCAGCTTTTCCGCCGCCCGCGCCTCTTCGGCATAGACCGCTTCCATCCACTGTTCGAACCCGCCGAAGCCGATTTCGTTGCGGCGCATCTGGCCCCGGTCCAGCCACAGGGTCTGGCGGGTCAGCCGCGTCAGGAAGGCGCGGTCATGGCTGATGACGATGAAGGCGCCGCTATAACGCGCCATCCAGTTTTCGATCCAGTCGATCGCGGCGATGTCCAGATGGTTGGTCGGCTCGTCCAGCA
>JAVBXL010000008.1 GCA_030824575.1 bacterium
GGTATCTGGGATTGGGCCAGCAACGATCGCAGCGGAGAGCCGGATGTCGTCATGGCGTGTGCTGGCGACGTTCCAACGCTGGAGACACTGGCCGCGGTCAGCCTGTTGCGTGTGCAACTCCCCGAGCTCAAGGTCCGCGTCGTCAACGTCGTCGATCTGATGACGTTGCAGCCCAACAGCCAGCACCCTCATGGGCTCAGCGACAGCGCGTTCGACGCGCTCTTCACGACGGATAAGCCGGTCATCTTCGCCTATCATGGCTATCCGGCACTAATTCATCGGCTCACCTACAAGCGTACCAACCACCAGAATATCCACGTCCACGGGTTCGAAGAGGAGGGCTCGACGACGACGCCGTTCGACATGGTGGTCCGCAACCATCTCGACCGCTTCCATCTCATGGGGAAGGTTATCGACCATGTGGAGCTGCCCGATAGCGCGGCCGCCTACGCCAAGCAGACGATCGATGATCAGCTGGTCGAGCACAAGCGGTACATCGCGGCACACGGGATCGATATGCCTGCCGTTCGCGACTGGCGGTGGCCCTCTGGAGCCTGAGGGGTCACCGAGACGGGCGGTTTGGGAGAGCCCCGCCTCGAGAGACATGGCAGGCATTATGCGCGTGCGCTCGTTAACGGACAAGCATCTGGGGACATCACGTAATGTTGTTTCGAGCCATGCCGGGCATGCCGCGACGTCCCCCGGAGAAACGCTGCATGATCGATACGTCCGCAGACTGTGCCAAGTGCGACCCACTCGACGGCATCGCTCGGACGCTCGACCATGCCTCGGCCGCGGCAATCGCGCAGATGACCTCTGGCCTGTCGCCGGTGACAATGATGCAGGCGTGGCTGGACTGGTGTGCTCATCTCACCATATCGCCGGGCAAGCGGCTGCAGCTTGCCGGCAAGGCAGGGCGAAAGGTCCAGCGGATTGCCGATTATGCCGTGCGACGTGTGGGGCAGGTCGATGCCGCGCCGGCGATCGAGCCGCTACCGCAGGACCGGCGCTTTATCGATCCGGCCTGGCGGCAGTTCCCTTTCGACCTGATCTCGCAATCCTTCCTTCTCACCCAGCAATGGTGGCATGCGGCGACCACCGGCATCAGCGGCGTGTCCAGGCATCATGAAGAGATGGTGGCGTTCGCGGCACGGCAGATGCTCGACGTCATCGCGCCCACCAACTTCCTCGCGACCAATCCCGTGCTCCAGCGCAAGATCATCGAGTCCGGTGGTGAGTGCCTGGTCGAGGGTGCGAAGCATTGGATGGAGGATGCGGAGCGGCGCGCCCGAGGCGAGCCGCCCGTAGGGACTGAGGCGTTCCGCGCCGGGGAGACGGTGGCGATCACGCCCGGCAAGGTGGTGTTCCGCAACGCGCTGGTCGAGCTCATCCAATATGCGCCGACGACCGGGATTGTCCGCCCCGAGCCGATCCTCATCGTTCCCGCCTGGATCATGAAATATTACATTCTCGACCTGTCGCCGGAGAACTCGCTAATCCGCTGGCTGGTGGCCGAGGGCTATACCGTGTTCGTCCTGTCCTGGCACAATCCCCAGAGCGCGGACCGCGACCTCGATATCGACGCCTATCTTCGCCTCGGGCCGATGGCGGCGCTCGACGCGGTCATAGCGATCACGGGCTCGGACAAGGTCCACGGCGTCGGCTATTGCCTGGGCGGGACGCTGCTGGCGATCACGGCGGCGGCCATGGCTCGCGACGGCGACGAACGCTTCGCATCGCTCAGCCTGTTCGCGGTGCAGACCGAGTTCAGCGAGCCGGGCGAGCTCGGCCTGTTCATCGACGAGGCGCAGCTCAACCTGCTCGACAATATGATGTGGAGCCGTGGCTATCTCGACAGTAGCCAGATGGGCGGCGCCTTCCAGATATTGCGGTCCAACGACCTGATCTGGTCGCACATCCTCGGCACCTACCTGATGGGCGAGCGCGAACCCATGACCGACCTGATGGCATGGAATGCGGACGGCACCCGCATGCCCTACGCCATGCACAGCGAATATCTGCGCACGCTCTTTCTCGACGACGATCTGGCCGAAGGCCGGTTCAAGGTCGAAGGGCGCACGATCACGCTCTCGTCGCTGCGTCAGCCGATCTTCGTGGTGGGGACCGAGCGCGATCTTGTCGCGCCGTGGCGGTCGGTCCACAAGCTGCACTGGCTGAGCAGCGCCGAGATCCGCTTCGTCCTGACCAGCGGCGGCCACAATGCCGGCATCGTGTCCGAGCCCGGGCATCGCCACCGCAGCTATCATGTCGCGACCCGCGTCCTCGACCGCCCCGCGCTCGATCCGGACGATTGGCTGGACCAGGCCGAGGCGCGCGAGGGATGGTGGACGGACTGGGTGGCCTGGCTCGGCGATCATTCCGGCGCGCCGCAGGCCCCGCCGCCGATGGGTAATCCGGACAGGGGCCTCGTAGCGCTCTGCGATGCACCCGGCCATTATGTGCTGGAGCGCTGAGCAATGGGCAGCCTCAAAATGATCGAGAACCGGACCTTCGACGAGATCGTCGTGGGTGAGACGGCGAGCGTCACGCGGACCTTGGGCGAGCAGGACATTCAGCTGTTCGCCCTGGTTTCGGGCGACGTCAATCCGGCCCATCTCGATGCCGAATATGCCGCCGGCGACATGTTCGGGCGGGTGATCGCGCACGGCCTATGGGGTGGTGGTCTGATCTCGGCCGTGCTCGGCACGCAGCTCCCTGGGCCGGGCGCGATCTATCTGAGCCAGAGCCTTCGGTTCAAGCGACCCGTAGGGTTGGGGGATACGATTGTCGCGTCGGTCACGGTACGCGAGAAGCGCGCCAAGCATCATATCGTCGTCTTCGACTGTTGCTGCATCAACCAGGCCGGCGAGGAGGTGATCAACGGCGAGGCTGAGGTCAAAGCGCCAACCGAGAAAGTAAGGCGCCCGCGCATGGCGCTGCCCGATATCCAGCTCTCGGATCATGACGGCTTCCGCCGGCTGATCGAGATGACGAGAAGCGTCGAGCCCGTTCCCACGGCGATCGCACATCCCTGCACCACCGCCGCGATCCTGGCTGCGGCAGCCGCTGCCGAAGCCGGCCTGATCGTGCCGATCCTGATCGGCCCCGAGGCTCGCATCCGTGTGGCTGCCAAGGACGCCGGCAAGGATATCGGTGCCCTCCGCCTGATCGACGTGCCCCACAGCCATGCCGCCGCGGCGCGTGCGGTCGAACTGGTCCGCTCGGGCGAAGCACTGCTGCTGATGAAGGGATCGCTGCACACCGACGAACTTATGGGTGCTGTCGTTCCGGCTGCGACGGGCCTGCGAACCGAGCGCCGCATCAGTCATGCCTATCTGCTGGACGTCCCCGGGCATCCGGCGCCGCTCATCATCACCGACGCGGCGATCAACATCGATCCGAGCCTGGAAGACAAGGCCGATATCATCCGCAATGCGATCGACCTCGCGCATGTCATCGGCATCGCCTGTCCGAAGGTCGCGATCTTGTCTGCCGTGGAGACGGTCAATCCGGCGATCCGCTCGACGCTCGATGCGGCCGCCTTGTGCAAGATGGCCGATCGCGGACAGATCGTCGGCGGCGTCCTTGACGGTCCGCTCGCCTTCGACAACGCGATCAGCGAGAAGGCGGCAAAGGACAAGGGCATCGTCTCCCCCGTTGCAGGGCGCGCCGAAGTCCTCGTCGTTCCCAATCTGGAAGCCGGCAATATGCTTGCCAAGCAGCTGACCTTTCTCGGCGGCGCGGACGCGGCCGGCGTGGTGCTGGGCGCGCGGGTACCCATCATTCTCACCAGCCGGGCGGATTCGCTCCGCACCAGCGTAGCGTCATGCGCAATCGCGCTGTTGCTGGCGCGGGCCGCCCCCAGAGCCACGCCCGGCCCGATAGCGAAGCCGGCATGAAGGCGATCGTCAGTCTCAATGCCGGCTCGTCGAGCATCAAGTTCGCGCTCTATCGCTTGTCGGGCGGACAGCTCGACTTCGATGCGGGCGGCAAGATCGAGGG
>JAVBXL010000160.1 GCA_030824575.1 bacterium
TCGCCGGTCTGCGCGGGGATCGCCGCCGTCGGGCAGGCCGAACGTACCGCGACGATACCGCCGGTCGCATCAATCTCACCACGCCGCGAGCAGCCCGCCAGAGCCAGGGCCAACATTCCGGTCAGGGCGATATGAGACAATTTCACAGGCAGATATTCCTTCGATTGGCCCACAAGACCAGACGCTTTGCGCTTCCTTATCCATCCGCCGCCTGCCACGCAACTGCCCATCCCCTCCAACCAAAAGGAAGCGGCTTTCATCCGGCGCCACATTCGCCTAAGCGACAGGGCATGACGCACGCGCCCACTGCCCGCCCGCCGATGAAGCTCCTGATCGCCGCTCCGCGCGGCTTTTGCGCCGGAGTCGACCGCGCGATCATCATCGTGGAAAAGGCGATCGAGGCCTATGGCGCCCCGGTCTATGTCCGCCATGAAATCGTCCACAACAAATATGTCGTCGACGGGCTGAAGGCCAAGGGCGCGATCTTCGTGGAAAGCCTCGACCAGGTGCCCGATGGCGTACCGGTCGTCTTTTCCGCGCATGGCGTGCCCAAGGCGGTGCCGGCCAAGGCGGAACAGCGCGGCCTGTCCTATCTGGACGCCACCTGCCCGCTGGTCAGCAAGGTCCATCGCCAGGCCGAACGGCAGGTCGCGGTCGGCCGCCATATCCTGTTCATCGGGCATAAGGGCCATCCCGAAGTCATCGGCACCTTCGGCCAGGTGCCCGAAGGCACGATGACTCTGATCGAAACGGTCGAGGATGCAGAGGCTTTTGCGCCGGCCGATGCCGACAATCTCGCCTTCCTGACACAGACCACTTTGTCGGTGGACGATACCGCCGCGATCGTCGCCACGCTGGAGCGCCGCTTCCCCACGATATCCGCGCCCAAGGGCGAGGATATCTGCTACGCGACGTCGAACCGCCAGACGGCGGTGAAGGCGATCGCGGCGAAGTGCGACGCTCTTTATGTCATCGGCGCGCCCAACAGCTCCAATTCGCTACGGCTGGTGGAAGTCGCCGAACGGGAGGGCACCCCTGCCCGCCTGATCCAGCGCGCGGCCGAAATCGACTTCGACTGGCTGGAGGGCGTCACGACGCTGGGCCTGACGGCCGGCGCCTCCGCCCCTGAAATATTGGTGCGCGAAGTGGTGGACCGGCTGGCCGAACGCTTCGCCGTCGAGGAGGAGCAGGTGGAAACCGCGCGCGAGACGATCGCCTTCAAACTGCCGCGCGGCCTCGAAACGGCCTGACCCGATTTTCATCCGTCATTGCAAGCATAGCGAAGCAATCCAATGGCGCGACGATGGATTGCTTCGCTACGCTCGCAATGACGAGCTTCAGGATAAATAATGGCCGTCTATACCCACGTCCCCGCCGAAGAGATCGACGCCTTCCTCACCCGTTATGACGCCGGCCGCCTTGTATCGGCCAAGGGCATTGCCGAAGGGGTGGAAAACAGCAATTATCTGCTGGAAACCACCGGTGCCGACGGGCGCGGCCATCGCTATATCCTGACGCTCTATGAAAAGCGGGTGGATGAGGCGGACCTGCCCTTCTTCATGGACCTGCTCGACCATCTGGGCGCGCGCGGATGCCTCGTCCCCCGCTTCATCGCCGATCGGGAGGGCAAGCGGCTCCAGCAATTGTCGGGCCGCCCCGCTTGCCTGATCGAGTTCCTGACCGGCATCAGCGTCACCGAACCGACCGCCGGGCAGGCACGCGCGGCCGGCGTGGCGCTGGGCGAATTGCACAAGGCGGCGCAGGGCTTTGCCGGCGAACGGCGCAATGCGCTCGACAAGGCCGGCTGGCACGCGCTGGCGGCCAAATGCGGCGAGGATTTCGACCAGATCGAACCCGGCCTTGGCGTGCGTGTCGCGGCGGAACTGGCCTTTCTCGACGCCCATTGGCCGGCCGACCTGCCCCGCAGCGTCATTCATGCCGATCTCCTCCCCGACAATGTGCTGATGCTGGGCGACGAGGTGACGGGCCTCATCGACTTCTATTTCAGCTGCACCGACATTCGGGCCTATGATCTGGCCGTCACGCACAGCGCCTGGTGCTTCAGCAATGACGGCGCGATCTGGCATGGCGAACGGGCAGCGGCGATGGGTGCAGGATATGTCGCCGCGCATGGCCTGAGCGACGCCGAACGCGCCGCCTTCCCTATCCTGTGCCGGGGCGCGGCTTTGCGATTCCTTCTGACCCGCGCCTATGACTGGATCAATACGCCCGCCGACGCGCTGGTGACGCGCAAAGACCCGCTGGCCTATCTGCGCCGGCTGGATTTCTACGCCAAGGCCGACCCCGCGGAGTTGCTGGGCGCATGACCGACCTTCCCAAAGTGGAGATTTTCACCGACGGCGCGTGCAAGGGCAATCCCGGCCCCGGCGGCTGGGGCGCCGTGCTGCGCTTTGGCGACAAGGAGAAGGATATCTCCGGCGGCGAGGCGCAGACGACCAACAACCGCATGGAAATGATGGCGGCGGTCGAGGCGCTCAATATGCTGAAAAAACCGTGCCAGGTGACGCTCTATACCGACAGCAAATATGTGATGGACGGCATCACCAAATGGGTGTTCGGCTGGCAGAAGAAGGGCTGGCGGACCGCCGACAACAAGCCGGTCAAGAATGTCGAAATCTGGCAATTGCTGCTCAAGGCCGCCGCACCGCACAAGGTGACGTGGCAATGGGTGAAGGGCCATGCCGGCCACCCGGAAAATGAGCGCGCCGATGCGCTGGCCTGCGCGGCAGCGGAGAGTTTCCGGAAATAAGGCGGCCGGTCAGCGCCGCAGGATCGCCTCGATCAGCGTCACATCTTCGGGCTTGTCGGCGTCGATACAGGCTTCCGGACTGTCCATCGCAACCAGCCGCGCGACAAGGCCGAACTTGCGGCCGATCCGCGCCATCCCGCCCCTCAGCGTCAGGATGCGCAGCAATGCGCCGAGCAGCGCAAACGGGCCGAAGGCGGCGAGGATTTTCCAGCCCTTCTTGCGGTCCTGCTCCACCTCCTGCCACAGGCTGATGATCGCGCTGGCCTTGTCGCTGCCGAACCAGAAGATGTTCGCGCCCGACCACCAGCCGTCACGGAATTTGAGCCAGGTGCGGCGCGACTGCGGATAGCGCGCCAACAAAGTCGCCCGCTCCACCATGGCGACCGCGACATCCGCGCCGCTCGCTTCCGCCACGAACTGGTCCAGCATGGCGCGGTCCAGCAGCACATGGTCAGCCGTGGTCATCAAAATCGGGAACGGAACCTCGCCCCCCTCCAGCAGCGCCAGCAGCGAAGAGGCGATGCCCTGCCCGCCCTTTTCGAAGCGCACGCGCGGATGGTCGGCCAGCCAGGCGGTGGCGGGATCGGCTGCGAAAAGGTCGGCGCGCTGGGTCAGGATCACCACCTGCCCGATCGCGGGATGATCCAGCAGCGCGCGCGCCGGGCGATTGATCATCGGCTCGCCACCCACCGGGACGAGCGGCTTGACCGCCACGCCGGCGGCCTGCGCCAAAGGATCGGGAATGGGACGCGCGCCCGCGAGCAGGATGGCGGTGACTGCGGCGGGGAGAGGAGAGGTCATCGCCGCGCGTTAGCGGAGCCACCCCGTGGCGGAAAGAGACTTATTTGCCCGAAGCCACGGGAGCGGCCGGAGTCTTTTGTGCAAAATTGTCGTGCAGGCCGACACGCAGCCCCTGATATTGCGCCAGTCGCGCGCGGAAGGCGGACAGTTCCGCGCCGGCCAACTGCGCCGTCGTGGTGAACTTCACCGACAGCGGATTGACCGTCGCGCCATTGCGATACAGCTCATAATGGAGATGTGGTCCGGTCGACAGGCCGGTCGATCCGACATAGCCGATCACCTGACCGCGCCGCACCCGCTGACCCGGTGCCGCCGCGATACGACTCATATGCGCATAGCCGGTGGCCAGGCCGCCGCCATGCTGGATGCGGACATAATTGCCATGGCCGCCATGCCGCCCGGCAAAGGCGACCACGCC
>JAVBXL010000212.1 GCA_030824575.1 bacterium
GCGCATCCGCGCCGAACTTGTCGATCAGGCCCAGCGGATCGACCACATTGCCCTTGGACTTGGACATTTTCTGCCCGTCGGCCGCGCGGACCAGACCGTGGAGATAGAGTTTCTTCCACGGGGCCTCACCCATGAACTCCATCCCCTGCATCGCCATGCGCGCGTCCCAGAAGAACAGGATATCGAAGCCGGAAATCAGCAGATCATTGGGATAATGGCGAGA
The DNA here is from genome assembly GCA_030824575.1 of bacterium. Lineage (GTDB taxonomy): Bacteria > Pseudomonadota > Alphaproteobacteria > Sphingomonadales > Sphingomonadaceae > Sphingobium. The sequence goes on from JAVBXL010000212.1 coordinate 224, forward strand.
GAGCTTCTCGCTCTGCTCCGGCCAGCCCAGCGTTCCGAACGGCCACAGCGCGGAGGAGAACCAGGTGTCGAGGACGTCATCATCACGAACAATGTCCAGCTTCAGCGTATTTTCTGTCTCTAAGCCACGCTTAAGAAAATCTTCGGTGCTGCCATAAACTTCGAAATCCGCAGTTTCACCATAATATGCCCGCAACTGTTGCAGGAGATCTTGCTCGCCTTCAGCAACGAAAGGAACAGGGCGAACGGAATGTTCATCCGGCTCTTCTCCGAGACGCGCAGGCCCAAACCATGCCGGGATCTGATGCCCCCACCACAATTGGCGCGACACGCACCAGGGCTGGATATTCTCCATCCAGTTGAAGAAGGTCTTTTCCCATGTCTTGGGCACGATCTCGATCGCGCCGTCGCGCACGGCCTGCATCGGCGCCACCGCAAGCTTTTCGGCATCGACATACCATTGGTCGGTCAGCCAGGGTTCGATGACCACGTTGGACCGGTCGCCGAACGGCGTCTGGATCGTGCGCGGCTCGAAATCGGCGACGACGTCCTCGCCTTCCTTGTTCTTCGTGACATGGGGGACGAGGAAGCCGAGCGCCTTCATCTCCGCCACCACGGCCTCGCGGGCGCCGTCCAGCCCGTCATGCCGGAAACGGTGCAGCCCGATGAAGCGATCGGGGATCAGCCCGTCGGCGGTCTGCACGACATTGGCGTCGGCATCGAACATGTTCAGCATGTCGCCAGCCTTGAAGCCCGCACGCTTGCCCACGTCGAAATCGTTGAAATCATGCCCCGGCGTGATCTTGACCGCGCCGGTGCCCAGCGCCGGATCGGCATGTTCGTCGGCCACGATCCTGAACCGGCGGCCGGTGATGGGCTGGAGAATCTCCTTGCCGATGACGGCCTTGTAGCGCTCGTCGTCGGGATGCACGGCGATCGCCATGTCGGCCAGCATCGTTTCCGGCCGGGTCGTCGCGACGACGATATGGTCGCTGCCGTCCGCCAGAGTGACGCCATCGGCCAGCGGATAGCGGAAGCGCCAGAAGCCGCCTTTCGTCTCCACCGTCTCGACCTCAAGGTCGGAGATTGCGGAGCGGAAATGCGGGTCCCAGTTCACCAGCCTTTTGTCGCGATAGAGCAGGCCCCGCTTGTGCAGTTCCACGAAGGTCTTCACGACCGCCTTCGAAAAGCCCTCGTCCATGGTGAAGCGCTCGTTCGCCCAGTCCATGGAGCAGCCCAGCCGCCGCAGCTGGCCGGTAATGGTGCCGCCGCTCTCGGACTTCCATTCCCAGACCTTCTCGACAAATTGTTCGCGGGTGAAATCGGTGCGCTTCTGCTGCTTGGCGTTCAACTGCCGCTCGACCACCATCTGCGTCGCGATGCCCGCATGGTCGGTGCCGACCACCCACAACGCATCCTTGCCGCGCAGCCGCTCGTACCGGATCACGATATCCTGCAAGGTGTTGTCGAGCGCATGGCCGATATGCAGGCTGCCCGTAACGTTGGGCGGCGGGTTCACGATGGTGAAGGGCACCGCGTCCGGTCGTTCGGGACGGAACAGGCCGTTCGCCTCCCAATGGGCGTACCAGCGGGATTCGATATCGGCGGGGTCGAAGGTTTTGGGCAGTTCGGTCATGGTTGCGCTTTAACGGCTGGGGCGCGACACGCAAGAGAGGCAACGCGTCAGATCAGGCTAACCATGACCTCCTGCGGCAATCCCGACCGGATGGTGATGCCGCCATCGCCCTTGCGCGCCACCAGTTGCGGTTCGGACAGGCTATTGTCGAAAATCCAGGCCCTGTCCGCCCGGTCGAAGAACCAGCGCAGTTGCGCGAAAGACCGCGCCCGGCGCGCCGCCACCTTGTCCGGCGGCACATCATGGCCACCCTTGGCCACGCGATAGGCGATCCGTTCCAACTGCCGCTCGACCGAATCCAGATAGACATAGATCAGCAGAATCTCGAAGTCCTTGCACTGGGCCTTCTCCACCAGCCGGCGATATTTGGGACTGGAAAGGACGGTTTCGACGCCGATCGTCTGATGCACATCGATGGAGGCATCGAGCCATGCCTCGATCCGCTGCACCGCCGCCAGATTGGCCGCTTCCTGATCCAGGTTTTCGCCATCGCGCAGGCGTACCGTCAGCAGATCGGGATTGATGATCCACACGGACCCATCGAATTCGGCCACATCGCTGCGCCCATAAGCGGAACTTTTGCCGCAGCCGTTCGGCCCCGCCACGATCCACAGGCGCGGGCGGGCATGGCCCTTCCCGCTCAATCCTTCGCCTTGATCGCGCGATTCTCTTCCCGCGCCTTGCGCACACTCGCCTTGAACGAGGCCAGAAACTCCGCGCCGAAATTGGGACTGTCGGCATCGACCACGCGCAGCTTCACGACCTTCCCGTCCTTGTGGACGGTGCGGTATTTCGGCTTGCCCGGCTTGCCGAGGTCGATGGGACCATCGACGATATCGACCTTCATCTTTGCCATGGGGTCAATATAGCAGGCCGGGCGATCTGCTCAAAGGGTCATTTCCCCGTCCACTTGTCCAGCCAGCCCAGCGCCTCGCCATACCATTGCAGCGAGTTTTTCGGCTTCAGCACCCAATGATTCTCGTCCGGAAACACCAGCAGCTTCGATGCTATGTCGCGCCGCTGGAGCGCGGTGAAGGCGGCCAGCCCCTGCGTATAAGGAATGCGGAAATCCTTCTCGCCCGTCACCACCAGCATCGGCGTCTTCCACGCCGCGACATGATTGACCGGGTTCCATTTCTCGAACTCTTCGGGCTTCTCATAATAGGGGCCGCCATGCTCCCATTCATCGAACCACAATTCCTCGGTTTCATACGCCATGGCGCGCGCGTCGAAGACGCCGTCATGCTGGACGATGCACTTGAACCCGTCGGCCCATAGCCCCTCGATCCAGTTCATCATGTAACCGCCATAGCTGGCGCCCAGCGCGCAGGCATTGCCCGCGTCGACTTCGGCATCCTTGGCCGCAGCCGCCGCCAGCCCCAGCTTCAGGTCTTCGAGCGGCTTGCCGCCCCAATCCTTGTTGATGGCGTCGGTGAAGGCCTGACCATATCCCGTGCTGCCATGGAAATCGACGATCACAGCCGCATAGCCATGCGCCGCGAACGCCTTGGGATTCCAGCGATAGGACCAGCTGTCGTTAAAACTGCCCTGCGGCCCGCCATGCACCAGGAAGGCGACCGGCCGCTTGTTCACCGTGCCGCTGGCGGACGGGTTGAGCGGCTTGACGATCTGCCCCCACACCGTGTCGCCATTGGCGCCCTTGAAGCTGAACCGCTCCACCGACACGTCATCCACCCCGGCCAGCTTGGCCGCGTTCACATCGGTCAGGCGGACCGGCTTTCCTTTAGCCGGCATCTTCCAGAAATCGGCGGGCGACTGGATGCTGTCCATCGCATAGACGAAGCCGCCCTGCGGCAAGGGCACGACGCTCCCCGCATGCCCCTTCTGCGTCAGGCGCACCAGCTTGCCCGACGCGGCATCGACCCGGAACACCGGATTGTCGAGCACGTCATTGGCCGTGACCAGCAGCCCCTTGCCATTGGCTTCCCAGGCGATCGACGCCACCGACCGGTCCCATCCTTCCGTCAGCGCCTTCGTCGCGCCAGTCGCGATGTTGCGCAGCATCAGCACCTGCCGGTCCGCTTCATAGCCGGGCCGCTTCATCGCGACATAGGCCAGCCA
>JAVBXL010000014.1 GCA_030824575.1 bacterium
GACGATTTCGCCGCGCTTCTCAATGATTCTCTCGGTGGTGAAGACGGCGGCTTTGAAGGCCGCGTCGTCAAGGGCACCGTTACCGCCATCGAAAACGACCTGGCCGTCATCGACGTAGGGTTGAAGTCCGAAGGCCGCGTGCCGCTGCGCGAATTCGCTGCGCCAGGCCAGAAGGCTGACCTGAAGGTCGGCGACGAAGTCGAAGTCTATGTCGACCGCGTCGAAAACGCCCATGGCGAAGCCATGCTGTCGCGTGACCGCGCCCGTCGCGAAGCCGCGTGGGACAAGCTGGAAGCCGAGTTCACCGAGAGCGCCCGCGTCGAAGGCGTCATCTTCGGTCGCGTCAAGGGCGGCTTCACCGTCGATCTGGACGGAGCCGTGGCGTTCCTGCCCGGCAGCCAAGTTGATATCCGCCCCGTCCGCGACGTCACCCCGCTGATGGACATCCCGCAGCCCTTCCAGATCCTGAAGATGGATCGTCGCCGCGGCAACATCGTCGTGTCGCGTCGCGCCATTCTGGAAGAAACCCGCGCCGAACAGCGCAGCGGCCTCATCCAGACGCTGGCCGAAGGCCAGATCATCGAAGGCGTCGTCAAGAACATCACCGATTACGGTGCGTTCGTTGACCTGGGCGGCATCGATGGCCTGCTGCACGTCACCGACCTGTCGTACAAGCGCATCAACCACCCCAACGAGATGATCAACATCGGCGACACCGTCCGTGTCCAGATCATCCGCATCAACCGCGACACGCAGCGCATCTCGCTCGGCATGAAGCAGCTTGAGAGTGATCCGTGGGAAGGCGCCGCCGCCAAGTACCCGATCGGCGCCAAGCTGTCGGGCCGCGTCACGAACATCACCGAATATGGTGCGTTCGTCGAACTGGAAGCCGGCATCGAAGGCCTGGTCCATGTGTCGGAAATGTCCTGGACCAAGAAGAACGTCCACCCCGGCAAGATCGTGTCGACCAGCCAGGAAGTCGAAGTCCTGGTCCTCGAAGTCGATCCCGAAAAGCGCCGCATCTCGCTCGGCCTCAAGCAGGCCCAGAGCAATCCTTGGGATAGCTTTGCCGAGCGTCACCCGATCGGTTCGACCGTCGAAGGCGAAGTCAAGAATGCGACCGAGTTCGGCCTGTTCATCGGCCTGGACGGCGACGTCGACGGCATGGTCCACATGTCCGATATCGCATGGGGCATTTCGGGCGAAGACGCGCTGGCGCTGCATCGCAAGGGTGAAGCCGTTTCGGCCGTCGTTCTCGACATCGACGTCGAGAAGGAGCGCATCAGCCTGGGCATGAAGCAGCTTGAGCGTGGCGGCCCGGCCGCTGGCGGCACCGCCGCCGCATCGGCCGGTCTCAACAAGAACGCGATCGTTACCGTGACCGTCCTTGAAGTCCGCGACGGCGGCCTGGAAGTCCAGGCCGGCGAAGACGGCGCGGCCGGCTTCATCAAGCGCAGCGACCTGGGTCGCGACCGCGACGAGCAGCGTTCGGAGCGCTTCCAGATCGGCCAGAAGTTCGACGCCATGGTGACCGGTTTCGACCGCGCCAAGAAGCCGACCTTCTCGGTCAAGGCGATGCAGATCGCCGAAGAGAAGCAGGCCGTGGCGCAATATGGTTCGTCGGACAGCGGCGCATCGCTGGGCGACATCCTGGGCGAAGCGCTCAAGGCGAAGACCGAAGGCTAAACCTTCCTCTCCTCCGAAAAATAAAAAAAGCCCGCCGGACCCATGTCCGGCGGGCTTTTTCGTGTCCGTGATGCCATCATCCTTTTGGAAACGTAACGATCTTGATGTGCCCGATTGTCAACGCCTTGCGGAACCTCTATGCATGGCATGGGGCACAGCAGAGGGGCGCTGGAGAACCAATGATCCGTTCGGAATTGATCCAGAAGCTGGCCGAGGAAAATCCGGGGCTCAGCCTGCCGGAAGTGGAAAAGATCGTCGATCTCTTCTTCAGGGAGATTGTCGACCGGCTTTCCACCGGTGGTCGTGTTGAACTGCGCGGATTCGGCGCATTCACCACCCGCGCGCGCGATGCGCGCACCGGGCGCAACCCGCGTACCGGGGAACAGGTGCCGGTATCCGCCAAGCGGGTGCCCTATTTCAAGCCGGGCAAGGAAATGCGCGAACGGCTGAATGGCAAGGACGACGCCTGAGTCCACCTGCGGCCGGGATTGCTTGGGACGATCGGTCGTTTGAAACGATCGATGGCTTGACCTGCCGCGCAGCAGCGGCCAGGGGAAACGCGACCCTCTATCGGGCGGACGTGGCGAAATCGGTAGACGCAGCGGACTTAAAATCCGCCTTCCCCTGGAAATGCGGGTTCAAGTCCCGCCGTCCGCACCACTTTGACGCATAAGGCTTTCCCGACCCGCATCGCGGCTCCAGATTTATGCGTTTCGACAAGCTATTCCGACACACCACCAATCGCCCCAATCGGCTGCAACTTCATCATCAGTAGGATGGTGACCGATTCGGAACGACCAGAGGCGTTCCAGCCGCGACCGTTGACGCACCAAATTTCTCTCCATCCTGCCGCGCTGCCCCTCCCACTCCGCCGGAGCGTCAGCCGTCACTGTCGAACCTGTCCTAATCGAAGGCGCGTAAATGGAGTCCGTCCTGGCGGTCCGCCCGGCAGCGGCATGCGGTTTACAACACATATTCGGTGTGCCGGTTGTGCAAGCCCGGTCCACCTCGCACATAAGTCCATCTATCGCTGCGCACCATTATGCATGGCACGTCCAGCGTCGGTATTTGAACCGTCTTCTTGCGTTTTTTCGCGAGTCTGCGCTGGTCATTTCATCGCGCAGCCACGATGATGCCGTCATGGCCGGTGCATTTGATCCCAATAGTTTCAGCGACTCCCTCGTAATCCTGGGGGCCGCGGGCCTCGTCATTCCAGGCTTTGCCCGATTCCGCATCAGTCCGGTCATCGGGTTCATCCTGGTCGGGCTGGCGGTCGGTCCGGCAGGGTTGGGATCGCTGGTCAGCCAATATCCCTGGCTTTATCATGTCACCATCTCCAACGGCGAAGCGATTGAGCCGTTCGCGGAACTGGGCGTCATCCTGCTGCTCTTTTCGATCGGGCTGGAACTGAGTTTCCGGCGATTATGGACGATGCGCGCCCAGGTGTTCGGCGTGGGCGCCACCGAATTGATCGGCGGCGCGGTGTTGATCGCGACCGGCCTCTATCTGCTGGGACAGCCGACGGCCGGGGCGATCGGCCTGGGCCTGGCGCTGGCGCTGTCGTCCACGGCGGTCGTGCTGCCAATGGTCGGCACCCAGAGCGCGGTCGGGCGCGCGGCCTTCTCCATGCTGCTGTTCGAGGATCTGGCGCTGGTGCCGATCATCTTCATGCTGGGTGCCCTCGCCCCGTCCGTCGCCGCCAGTCCCGATGGTGCGTGGAACGCGATGGCGGCGACGCTGATGAAGGGCGGCATCACCATCGCGGTGATGCTGGTGCTGGGACGGATCGTCCTGCCCCATGTGTTCAGCCAAGCCGCGCGCACGAAAAGCCCGGAGGTCTTCCTGGCGGCCAGCCTGCTTGTCGTGATCGTGTCCAGCCTAGCCACATCGATTGCGGGTCTGTCGCCCATCGTCGGCGCGCTGCTCGCAGGCATATTGATCGCCGAAACCGACTATCATAGCGAAGTCGAGGTGATGACCGCCCCGTTCAAGGGGCTGGCGCTGGGCGTGTTCCTGATCACCGTGGGCATGAGCCTGGACATTCGCGTCATCCTGGCCAACTGGCCCAGCCTGATGATGGCGGTGGTCGGCGTGGTGCTGGCCAAGACGCTGGTGACCGCGGCGCTGCTCTACTTCTCCGGCGCGCGCAAGGGCGTGGCGTTGGAGGTGGGCGTGCTGATGTCCAGCCCATCGGAAACCACCCTGATCGTGCTGTCGGCGGCCGCGGCCGCGCAATTGATCCTGCCGTCCACCGCCGCCTTCTGGCAGATCGTGACCGCCATTGGGCTGACCATCACGCCGCTGCTGGCGCGGATCGGCCATGACGTCGCCCGGCGGCTGGAAATGGCGATCGGCGAAGAGCGGATCGAAGCGACAGAGGACCATATCGAGGCGGCGGCGGTGGTCATCGGCTTTGGCCGCGTGGGCCGCATGGTGTGCGACCTGCTCAAGTCCCACAAGCAGCGTTTCGTCGTGGTCGAATCGGACCCTGACGTCGTGGCGGAGGCGCGGCGGCTGGGCTATCCCATCCTGTTCGGCGACGTGGCGCGGGTGGAGATGCTCGACCGCCTGCGGCTGGGCCATGCCCGTGCCCTCATCCTGACGATGGACGACCCGGTCCTGTCGGTGCGCGTAACCAAGCGGGTGCGCGGATGGGTGCCCGACCTGCCGATTATCGCGCGCGCGCGCGATACCGACCATGCCGCCCAACTCTATAAGGCCGGAGCGAGCGATGCGGTGCCCGAAACGCTGGAAAGCTCGCTGCAACTGGCCGAGACGGCGCTAGTCGACCTGGGCGTCGCCATGGGCCCGGTGATCGCGTCGATCCACCAGATGCGCGAGGATTTGCGCGTCGGGATCAAGGAAGCGGCGCAGATGGAAACCGCGCCCAAGCTGCGGCGGCTGCGGCCCGATGAGGTCGGTTGACGTTTAAGGCAATGTTGGCCCTGCGCAGGCGGGAACATGCTGTGGCCTAATCCCCCTCCTCCGGCGGGCTGAAAACCGACCAGCCGGTGCGACGCGCCAATAATTCCAACGCCTGGGTGCCAAGGCAGCTATTGCCGCTGTCGTTGAGGCCCGGCGACCAGACCGCGATCGACGCCCGGCCGGGCACGATGGCCAGGATGCCCCCGCCCACGCCCGATTTTCCAGGGATGCCGACGCGGAAGGCGAAGTCGCCCGATGCGTCATAATGGCCACAGGTCAGCATCAGCGCGTTGATGCGCCGCGCGCGGCTGGGCGACACTACCCTGCCCCCGTCCGGGTGCCGGCCGTCCAGCATCAGATAACGGCCCGCCAGCGCCAACTGGCGACAGTTCATCTCGATCGCGCATTGGTGGAAATAGGTACCCAGCACCAGATCGACCGGATGGCGGACATTGCCGAAGGCGCGCATATAATTGGCCAGCGCCATGTTGCGGAATCCGGTCGCGGTTTCCGACGCGGCGACATCCTCGTTGATGGCGATGCTGTCGTCGCCGCTCAGATACCGCATGAAGCGCAGCATCTCACCGATGGCGACGCGCGGCTGGTGGCCGCCCAGATTGACGTCGGACACGACGATCGCACCCGCGTTAATGAAGGGGTTGCGCGGTATGCCCTGCTCCCGCTCCAACTGGACGATGGAGTTGAAGGCGTTCCCCGACGGTTCGCGCCCAACCCGATCCCAGAGCTGGTCACCGACCTTGCCAAGCGCCAGGGTGAGGGCGAATACCTTGGACACGGACTGGATCGAAAAGCCGGTATCGGCGTCGCCGCCCGTCAGCAAATCGCCATCCGCCGTCGCGATGGCGATCGCAAACCGGGCAGGATCGACCTTGGCCAGTTCGGGAATATAATCGGCGACCTTGCCGCGATCGGTCGCTTCACCCATCTGGGCGACGATATCGGCGATGATGGTCGAAAGCGCCGGCTTCATTCTTGTCCCCCGTCCAGCCGCAGCGCCGGAGGCGTCACGTCACCGGCGCCCTTTTTGGCAATCCTCATTCGATCCAGATATCATCATTGCTGACGTAAAGAATATTCTTGCCGCAAAAATTGATCGGTCGCGTCGTGCGGCCCCCGCCGCCGAAAATGACCCGAACCGTGTGCGTGCAGGTGGTGCCGGTGCCAAAATTCATCTTGCGGAAAAGATGGGCGGCAAGCGGCCCGGACCAGAAATTCGGCAGCCTCGCCCATATTCTATTGGTGACGGCATGAAGGGCGGCGAATTGGGATAAACCCGCCATCCGCCCCCGGATCAGGCCGGCACTTTGGCAAGCGCCGCCTTGACTGCGTCGATCGCGATCGCCGCCTTGTCGCCATCCGGGCCGCCGCCCTGTGCCATATCGGGACGACCGCCGCCGCCCTTGCCGCCGAGCGCTTCGACGCCGACGCGGACGAGATCGACGGCGCTGATGCTGGCGGTCAGGTCGTCGGTCACGCCGACCGCGATGGTGGCGCGGCCGTCAACGACCGCGACGATCGCGGACACGCCGCTGCCCAAGGTCTTCTTGTTGCCGTCCACGATGCCCCGCAATTCCTTGGGGTCCAGGCCATCGATGACTTGGCCCAGGAAACTGACAGCGCCGACCTGTTCGGGGCCGGCCGGGGCCGCGCCCGAACCGCCGCCCAGCGCCAGCGCCTTCTTGGCTTCGGCCAGTTCCCGTTCCAGTTTGCGGCTCTGTTCGACCAGTGCGACGATGCGCGCGGGCACTTCGTCGGGTGAGGTCTTGAGCGCGTTGGCGGTCTGGCGCAGCTTGTCGTCGCGATCGACCAGCCAGAGGCGTGCGGCTTCCCCAGTCAACGCCTCGATCCGGCGGACGCCGCTGGAGACGGCGCTTTCCGACACGATCTTGAACAAAGCGATATCACCGGTCGCGCGGACATGGGTGCCGCCGCACAATTCGACCGAATAGCTGTGCTCGTCACCCCGACCCATGGAAAGAACGCGGACTTCGTCGCCATATTTTTCGCCGAACAGCGCCATCGCGCCCGCGCCGATCGCGTCGTCGGGCGTCATCAGGCGGGTCGTGACCTCCTCATTGTGGCGGATTTGCGCGTTCACATCCGCCTCTACCTTGGCGATCTGGGCATGGGTCAGGGCCTCGGGGTGCGAGAAGTCGAAGCGCAGGCGTTCGGCCGCAACCATGCTGCCCTTCTGCGTCACATGGCCGCCCAATTCCTTGCGGAGGGCTGCGTGCAGCAGATGGGTGGCGCTATGATTGGCGCGGATGCGGTCGCGGCGTTCGACGTCGACGGTCAGTTGAACGGTGTCGCCGACCTTGACGCTGCCTGCGGTGATGGTCGCCTGATGCGCGTGGAGACGGCCCAGCGGCTTGGACGTGTCCGCTATGTCAGCGACGAGGCCGCCGAGCGACGTGATCGTGCCCGCGTCGCCATTCTGGCCGCCGCTTTCGCCGTAGAAGGGCGTTTGGTTGGTGATGATCGCAACCGTATCGCCGTCTGTGGCGCTATCGACGCGCACGCCGTCCTTGACGATGGCCTGCACTTCGCCCTCGCCCTGCGTACCGCTGTAGCCGGTGAATTCCGACGTGCCGAAGGTTTCGGCCATGTCGTACCAGATGTCATCCGACGCCTTTTCGCCAGAACCCTTCCACGCGGCGCGGGCGGCGGCTTTCTGTTCGGCCATGGCGGCGTCGAAGCCGGCGCGGTCCACGGTCAGCCCCTGGGTGCGCAGCGCATCTTCGGTCAGGTCATAGGGGAAGCCGAACGTGTCGTGCAGCTTGAACGCGATGTCCCCCGGCAGGGCCGCGCCTTCGCCAAGCCCGGCGGTGGCATCGTCCAGCAGGCGCAGGCCGTTTTCCAGCGTCTTGCGGAAGCGGGTTTCCTCGCGCAGCAAAGTTTCCTCGATCAGCGGCTGGGCGCGGACCAGTTCCGGGAAAGCGCCGCCCATTTCCGACACAAGGCTGGAGACGAGGCGATACATCAGCGGGTCTTTCGCGCCGATGATATGCGCATGGCGCATGGCGCGGCGCATGATGCGGCGCAGGACATAGCCGCGTCCTTCGTTTGCGGGCAGCACGCCGTCCGCGATCAGGAAGCTGGTCGAGCGGAGATGATCGGCGATGACGCGGTGGCTCGCCTGATGCTCGCCGTCGGTCGCGGTGCGGGTGATCGCGCCGGATTCCGCGATCAGCGCCCTGAACGTGTCGGTGTCGTAATTATTATGCACGCCCTGCATGACGGCGGCGATGCGCTCCAGGCCCATGCCGGTGTCGATGCTGGGCTTGGGCAGTTCGCTGACGATCTCGTTGGCTTCCTGCTCATATTGCATGAAGACAAGGTTCCAGATCTCCACGAACCGGTCGCCATCCTCCTCCGGGCTGCCGGGAGGGCCGCCCCAGATATGGTCGCCATGGTCGTAAAAGATTTCCGAACAGGGACCGCAGGGTCCGCTGTCGCCCATCGCCCAGAAATTATCCTTGGTCGGGATGCGGATAATGCGGTGATCGGGCAGGCCCGCGATCTTCTTCCACAGATCGAACGCCTCATCATCCGTGTGATAGACGGTCGCGGTCAGCTTGTCCGCGGGCAGGCCCCATTCCTTGGTCAGCAGGGTCCAGGCATGGGTGATCGCCTGTTCCTTGAAATAATCGCCGAAGCTGAAATTGCCCAGCATTTCGAAGAATGTATGGTGGCGCGCGGTATAGCCGACATTGTCGAGGTCGTTATGCTTGCCGCCAGCGCGGACCGACTTCTGGCTCGACGTCGCGGTCTTGTATGGGCGCGTTTCGAGGCCTGTGAAGACATTCTTGAACGGCACCATGCCCGCATTGACGAACATCAACGTCGGGTCGTTGTGCGGCACCAAAGGCGCGGACGGGACGATGGTGTGGCCGTTGGCCCCGAAATAGTCGAGGAAGGAGCGGCGAATGTCGTTGGTCGAGGTCATGGGGGCGATGTAGATAGATTGCGCCTTTTGCTCAAGCGTTCGGCGCGCATGATGTTGACTAATTGTTGGCCGTCGCTTCCGCGATACGGCAAAAGGTTTCGGGGAAGATCGCTTAGAGCGCATAAACCGATGGCCAACAGGATTCCCGAAGGCACGGACATTCCGAATGCCCCGACCATGCTGAGGGAAAAAATAGCGGCAACAACATTGGCAATGCTGCCTGCCGCAGCAATCCAACCCCAGTGATTTCCATGCCTTCGTTCAAATTGATATTCGGCGCGACCCGATCCCGGCACAATGTTCCGGCTGCCGCGCCATCCAATAACTTCAAATTTGAATGGCGCAAAACGAAGGCTAAATGGCCTCACGGCTAGGAGCGTCACTCGGCCTCCACAAACCGCTGCGGCGATTGCATGGCCAGCCTCGTGGACTACGGTGCTGGCCCACATGGCAAATATCCAAAAAACTGGCACGGCTATGATCGCGGCATTACCATCGAAAGCTCGAATTAGCGCAACGAGTGCACACAGGCGGCCGGCCCACTGAATGAAGCGCACCAGTTCGCGCATTTACCCGATCGGCACCTCGATCGACACCGGTGGCTTGGAGAACCACACCGGTCCCTGCGCGGTCATGTGGAAGCAATCCTCCATCCGCACGCCCATCACGCCCGGCAAATACAGCCCCGGTTCGTTGGAGAAGCACATGCCGACGTCCAGTTTCGTGGTTTCGCCATGGACCAGGTTGACCGGCTCATGGCCCTCCATACCGATGCCGTGCCCGGTGCGGTGGGACAGGCCCGGCAGCGCATAACCGGGGCCGTAGCCCTGAGTCTCATACCAGCCGCGCACCGCGTCATCGACCGACCCGGCCGGGACGCCGAGCTTCGCCGCTGCGAAGGCGATCGCCTGGCCGTGGGATACGTCGCTCCAGACCTTGCGCTGCTGCGCGGTGGGGGCGGCGTCGTAGAGCCAGGTGCGGCTGATGTCGGACTGATAATCCTCGACCGTGCAGCCGCAGTCCATCAGCACCACCTCCCCCGCGCGCACCGCCTGCGGTTTGCCCGATCCGTGCGGATAGGCGGCCGCTTCGCCGAGCAGAACGAGGTTGAATTCCACCTGCCCACCCAGTTGTTTCGTCGCGGCGCTCATCAGCGCGCCGATGTCGGCCGGGGTCATGCCCGCCTTCACCTGGGGGTAGGTCCAGCGATAGGCGGCCATGGTGACGTCGGCGGCGGTCTGCATCAGGGCGATTTCGGCGGCGGTCTTGCGCATACGGACGGCGCGGGTGACGGGGTCTTTCACCAATATCGCGGCGGACAGCGCGGCCTTGAGGCCGTCGACCGCGAAATAGCGGACCGTTTCCTCGATGCCGATGCGGCCCTTCGCCAGTCCCCTGGCGGTCAGGAAGTCGGCGATCGGCGCGTAGGGGCTTTCATGCTCCTGCCAGACGCGCACCTCTGCGGGGATGGCCAGCGATTCGTCGATCGAGGGCTTTTCGAAGAAGGGGCACACGACCAGCGGCGTGCCGGTGGCGGGGATGACCAGCGCGGTCAGGCGTTCGGAGCGATGCCAGCGGATGCCGCTGTAATAGATCAGGCTGGCGCCTGGCTCGATCAGCAGCGCGTCGATGCCCTGTGCCTGCATCATCTTTTGCGCGCGGGCGAGGCGGTCGGCGCGTTCGGCCTTGCCGATCGGGGTGACAGAGGTGGTCAGGGATTTCAGCGCTTCGGCCGCCCTGTCCTGCGCAAAGAGGCGCGGGCTTATTGCGGCGGTGGCGAGGGTCGCGGCGGCGTAGCGCAGCAGGGTACGGCGGTCAGGCGTAGGCATATTTGCCTCCGGTCTTAAGCGCGGCCTGATAGGCGGGTCGGGCGTGCATCTCGCTCAGCCAGCGGATGATGTTGGGGCGTGATTCGTTCAGGCCGCCACGCGCGCGGGACGCTTCCAGCGGAAAGCTCATCATCATGTCGGCGGCGGTGAAGGCCTCGCCCGCGAAATAGGGACGGCTCGCCAGTTCCGTTTCCAGCCAGTCGAGATGATCGTCCAGCATCCTCTGCACCGTGGGCCGTGCGGGGCGACCGAGCAGGCCGAGCTTGCCGATGATGAGCAGCGCCAGCAGCGGCGGCATCATCGATCCTTCGGCATAGTGCATATATTGGCGATAACGGATCGCGCCTTCCGCATCGGCAGGCGCACCGAAACGCCCGCCGGCGCGGGCGACCAGATGCTCCATGATCGCGCCGGTTTCGATCAGGCGGTGGCCGTCCACCTCCACCACCGGGGAGCGGCCGAGCGGGTGGATGGCGCGCAGGCTGTCGGGCGCGCGCATCGTCTTACGATCGCGCTCGTAGCGGCGGACCTCATAGGGTTCGCCCAGTTCCTCCAGCAGCCAGAGGATGCGCTGCGATCGGCTGTTGTTCAGATGATGGACGAGGATCGTCATGATGGCTCCCATGCTGCCCGCCGGGGAGGGCGTAACGCAGCATGGGTGGGTTGCCAAGGCAGCCATATACCCAAAAGCCCATAGCCGTTCGTTTCGAGCGTAGTCGAGAAACGAGAAGTGGGTCCTAGACAGTTCTCGACTTCGCTCGAAGCGGACGGAGGTGGTTTATGCGTCTTCCAGCGCCTCCGCCTTCTGTTCCGCGCGGAAGGCGTGGAGCAGCGGTTCGGTATAGCCATTGGGCTGATCGACCCCTTCGAACACCAAAGCGCGGGCGGCCTGGTAGGCGAGGCTCTCCGCTTCCCGGCCGCTCATTGGCTGATAGAGCGGATCGCCCGCATTTTGCGCATCGACCTTGGCCGCCATGCGGGCAAGCGCGGCGTCGACCTGATCGGCGGTGCAGATGCCGTGCAGCAGCCAGTTGGCCATATGCTGCGAGGAAATGCGCAAGGTCGCGCGGTCCTCCATCAGACCGATGTCGTGGATGTCGGGCACTTTGGAACAGCCGATCCCCTGGTCGATCCAGCGGACGACATAGCCAAGGATGCCCTGCGCGTTGTTGTCCAGTTCCTGCGCGATTTCCTCTTCCGAGAAATTGCGGCCGACCGCGACCGGGATGGTCAGCAGGCGGTCGAGCGAGGCGATGCCTTCGGCCTTGCGCTCTGCCTGCCGGCCAAAGACGTCGATGCGGTGATAATGGGTCGCGTGCAGCGTCGCGGCGGTCGGCGAAGGCACCCAGGCGGTGTTCGCGCCGCTTTTGGGGTGGCCGACCTTCTGTTCCAGCATGTCGGCCATGCGATCGGGCGCGGCCCACATGCCTTTGCCGATCTGCGCCCGGCCCGACAGGCCACAGGCCAGGCCAATCTGGACGTTGCGATCCTCATAGGCGGCGATCCAGTCGCTCGTTTTCATCTCCCCCTTGGGGATCATGGGACCAGCCTGCATCGACGTGTGCATCTCGTCGCCGGTGCGGTCGAGGAAGCCGGTGTTGATGAAGACGATGCGATCGCGGACGGCTTCGATGCAGGCGGCGAGGTTGGCCGATGTGCGGCGCTCCTCATCCATGACGCCGACCTTGATCGTGTGGCGGGCAAGGCCCAGCATGTCCTCGATGGCGTCGAACAGGCTGTTGGTGAAGGCGGCTTCTTCCGGCCCGTGCATCTTGGGCTTGACGATATAGACGCTGCCCGCGCGGCTGTTGCCGCCCCCCTTGCCAGCAGCGTGCTTCAAATCATGGATCGCGATCAGGCTGGTGACGATACCGTCCAATATGCCTTCGGGCGCTTCGTCGCCTTGCGCCAAGCGAATGGCCGGGTTGGTCATCAGATGGCCGACATTGCGGACGAACAGCAGGCTGCGGCCCGGCAAGGTGAAGCTGTCGCCGTCGGGCGCTGCGTAGCTGCGGTCGGGGTTGAGGGCACGGGTCATGGTCTTGCCCCCCTTCTCGAACGTCTCGGTCAGGTCGCCACGCATCAGGCCCAGCCAATTCGCATAGGCCGCGACCTTGTCCGCCGCATCGACGGCGGCGACGGAGTCTTCGAGATCGCAGATGGCGGTCAGCGCGGATTCGAGGATGACGTCGGATATGCCGGCTAGATCGGTCGCGCCGATCGGGTGCGACTTGTCGAAGACGACTTCGATATGCAGACCGTTATGGCGGAACAGGCGGCCCTTCTCGCTGGCGCCAATATACTGGGTCGAATCGCGCAGAACGATGGCGTCGCTGGACAGGTCCGCCCAGCTTCCGTCCGCCAGGGGAATCGCATCGTCCAGAAACGCCTTGGCCCAGGCGATGACTTGCGCGCCGCGGGCGGCGTCATAGCCCTTCCCCGCTGCCGCGCCCGGAATGGCGTCTGTGCCATAAAGCGCGTCATAGAGGCTGCCCCAGCGCGCATTGGCGGCGTTGAGCAGGAAGCGGGCGTTGAGGATCGGGACCACCAGTTGCGGTCCGGCCATACGCGCAACTTCGTCATCGACATTTTCGCTGCCGATGGCGAAAGGCGCGGGTTCGGGGACCAGATAGCCTATGTCGCGCAGGAACGCCTGATAGGCAGCGGCGTTATGCGGCTGGCCCCGGCGCTGTTCGTGCCAGCTATCGATCTGCGCCTGGAGCGTGTCACGCTTGCGCAGGAGAGCGGCGTTTTCGGGAGCGAAGCGGGCGAAGATGGCGGCGGCGTCAGCCCAGAAGGCGTCGGGCGCGATGCCGGTGCCGGGCAATACGCGGCTGTCGATGAAATCGGCCAGTTCTTGCGCGACCTGAAGGCCGGCTTTGTCGATCATGCGGTCGGTCATCTGCTTCTCCCAAGTCCGTCTTCTTAAGGAAGCAATATCCGATTCCCATTATGCCGTGTAGACGCTATTATGCGAATACAGTCATTCTTGTGGTGAACGAATATGATGGACCCCGACCATGAATTGTTCGTGGCGATCGTGGACGAAGGCGGGTTGGCGGCGGCCGGGCGGCGGCTGCATATTTCGCCCGCGATGATGTCCAAGCGGCTGGCGCGGCTGGAGGAGCGGCTGGGCGCGAAGCTGGTGCATCGCACCACGCGGCGGCTGGCGCTGACGCCGGCGGGCGAGCGGCTCCATGCCGACCTGCGCGGCATATTGGCGGCGCTGGACGAGGCGGAGCGGCGCGTGTCGGGCGCGTCTGCGGTGGCGAGCGGGCCGTTGCGCATCACCGCGCCGACATCCTTCGGGCGGATGCACCTGGCACCCTATCTTCAGCGCTTCATCGACGCGCATCCCAGGGTCGAACTGAGCATCGACCTGTCGGACGATTTCACCGACCTGATCGCAAGCCGCGCGGACCTGGCCATCCGCATCACCGCCGATCCGGGGGGTGCCCTGACCGCGCGCCAACTGGCGACCAATCGCCGCATCCTGTGCGCCGCGCCCGCCTATCTGGAACGGTTCGGCATGCCGGACACGATCGCCGACCTCAAAAACCATCGCCTGCTGGCCGCAGACGGACAAATGCCCTGGCGGCTGGTGGGACCGAAGGGGCCGGTGGTGGTCGAGGGGCACAGCCATGTGCGCACCAACAGCAGCGAACTGGTGCGCGAACTGGCGTTGGCGGGTGGCGGTATCGCGCTGCGATCGCTCTGGGATATCAGTGCGGCGCTGGCGCAGGATGAACTGCGCCAGATCATGCCGACGCATGAAGGATCGAGCGAAGTCGGCCTGTTCGCGGTGCAATTGCCGCAAGCCAATCCGCCGCGCGCCATCACCGCCTTCGTCGATTTTCTTGTCGGACTATATGCCCCCACGCCCCCTTGGGAGCTATCGGCAGTTGCCCTGGCGAAACGCAGTCACTAAGGCCCATTTCCATGGACGATAACACCCGCCGCGCCGCCCTCGACTATCACCGCTATCCCCAGCCCGGTAAGCTCCGCATAGAGCCGACCAAGCGCATGGTGAACCAGCGCGATCTGGCGCTCGCTTATTCGCCCGGCGTCGCCGCGCCCTGTATCGAGATCGCCGCCGATCCCGACAAGGCGATGGAATATACCGCGCGCGGCAATCTGGTCGCGGTCATCTCCAACGGCACCGCCGTATTGGGCCTGGGCGCGATCGGCGCGCTGGCGTCCAAGCCGGTGATGGAGGGCAAGGCCGTCCTTTTCAAGAAATTCGCCGATATCGACGTGTTCGACATCGAACTGGACACGACCGACCCGGACGCCTTCGTCGAGGCCGTCGTGCTGATGGAGCCGACCTTCGGCGGCATCAACCTGGAAGACATCAAGGCGCCCGAATGTTTCGCGATCGAGGCGCGGTTGAAGGCCCGGATGAACATTCCGGTGTTCCACGACGACCAGCATGGCACCGCCATCGTCGTCGCGGCCGCCGTGCGCAATGCGCTGGTGTTGCAGGGCAAGACGCTGGCTGATGCAAAGCTGGTGACGTCGGGCGCGGGCGCGGCGGCGCTCGCCTGCGTCGACCTGCTGGTATCGATGGGCCTGCCAGTCGAAAACGTCACCATGACCGACAAGGATGGCGTGATCCATTCGGGTCGCGAGGGCATGTTGCCCAATATGGCGCGCTACGCCCGTACCACCAATGCGCGCACCCTGCCCGACGTGTTGCCGGGCGCGAACCTGTTTCTGGGCCTGTCCGCGCCGGGCGTGCTGAAGCCCGAATGGCTGCCGCTGATGGCGCCCAATCCGCTGATCTTCGCGCTCGCCAATCCGGAGCCCGAAATCCGCCCGGAGGCCGCGCGCGAAGTGCGCCCCGACGCGATCATCGCCACCGGCCGGTCGGACTATCCCAACCAGGTCAATAATGTCCTGTGCTTCCCCTATATCTTCCGCGGCGCGCTGGATTGCGGCGCGACGCAGATCAACGAGGCGATGAAGGTCGCGGCGGCGGACGCCATCGCCAACCTCGCCCGCATGCCCGCGCATGACAGCGTGGCGCAGGCCTATGGCGGACGCAAGCTGGTGTTCGGTGCCGACTATATCATCCCGACCCCCTTCGACCCGCGCCTGATCGGCGAAATCGCGGTCGCGGTCGCACGGGCGGCGATGGAGAGCGGCGTCGCCAAGAAGACGCTGGATCTGGACGAGTATAAGCGCAGCCTGTCGCGCCAGAGCGCCCGGTCGGGCCAGTTGATGCTGCCGGTGTTCGAAGCCGCACGCGGCACCGAATGTCGCATCGTCTATGGCGAAGGCGAGGACGACCGGGTGCTGCGCGCCATCCGCGACGCGCTGGACGAAGGCATCGTCCGTCCCACCATCGTCGCGCGCCGCCGCATCCTGGCGCAGAAGCTGCCCGAACTGGGGCTGAGTTTCGACCTGGACCGCGATGTCGAGGTGATCGATCCGGAAACCGACCATCTGGTGATGGGCGAACTGGTCGAGGCCTATCGCACGGTCGCATCGCGCCGGGGCGTGCCGGCGGACGAGATATTGCGCCATGTCTATCGCCGCCCCACCATCACCGCCGCGATGCTGTTGCAGACCGGACGGGTCGATGCTGCGCTGGTCGGCGGGCGGTCCGAATATTGGGGTCAGGTCGAACATGTGCTGCGCATCATCGACCGCACGCCAGGCCACAGCCGCGTCTATGCGCTGTCGGGCCTGATCCTGGATGCAGGCGCGCTGTTCATCACCGACACTCATATGGTGCCGGACCCAACGCCGGAACAGATCGCCGAAATGACGCTGCTGGCGGCGACGGAGATCCAGCATTTCGGGCTGACGCCGCGCGCGGCCTTGCTGTCCCATTCCAATTTCGGCGCGTCGCATACCGACAGCGCGCGCAAGATGCGCAAGGCGTTCAAGATCGTCCGCGACGCAGCGCCCGAGTTGGCGGTGGATGGCGAAATGCATGCCGACGCGGCGCTCAGCCAGGCATTGCGCGAGCGGCTGATCCCTGATTCGCGTTTTGAAGGCCCGGCCAATTTGCTGGTCATGCCAAACCTGGACGCGGCGAATATTACGCTGACTGCGCTGTCGGCCTCCTCCAGCTCGCCCACGGTCGGGCCGATGCTGATGGGCCTGACCAAGCCGATCCATGTGCTGACGCCCGGCGTCACGTCGCGCGGCATCCTGAACCTGACCGCGATCGCCGCGGCGGAAGTGGCGCGGGAACGCTGAAAATTCCAGCCGACTTCAGAATGCTCTAACCTTTCGCAGCTATGCTGTGCCGGATTAGACGCATGAGGACGACAATGGCGGGTTTCCTGACATCACTGGCGAAAAGCGCTGGACCCAAGCTGGCGATCGGGCTGGGCTTGGGCGGTGCCGTGCTGCTGGCGACGCACTGGATCGACCGGCCCGCCGGCGACGATGCCAAGCCCGCCGCGACGGCCCAGGCGCAGCCAACCGCGCAGGTGCCATCCCCCCCCGCCAAGCCGGTCGAGCGGCGCAGCGACCAGGGCATGGCGGTCGATCCCGGCGCGCTGCGGGTCAAGCGCGTGCTCAAGATCGACGGGCCGTTTCGCCATGGCGATTATGCCTGGGACGAAGCCGGCGCACCCACTACCGGCCCGATCATCGTCACGGTCGATCTGCGCGCCCAGACATTGTCGGTGTTTCGCGCGGGCTATGAGATTGGCGCGGCGGTGATCCTCTATGGCGCCACCGACAAGCCCAGCCCCAAGGGCGCCTTCCCGATCATGGCGAAACATGCCGATTATTTTTCGCGCACCTACGATAATGCGCCCATGCCCTTCGCCCAGCGCCTGACCAGCGACGGCGTCTTCATCCATGGCAGCGACGTCCAATGGGGCCGCGGCACCCATGGCTGCATCGGCGTGCCCAAAGAGTTCGCCGAAAAGCTGTTCGGCGTCACCAAACTGGGCGACATGGTGATTATCACCGACGGCAAGATGCTGGACGTCAGCCAGGCGCAGGTTAGCGGATAAACCACGCCTTATTGCGGCGCGTCCTCGATGGCGGGCTTGTGGCCCGCCGTCAGTGCGCTGCCGGCCGACGCCGCCATGATGCAGAGGATGGCGAGCCACTGGAGCGGGGTCAGCCGCTCGTCCAATATGAGGAAGCCCGCCAGCGCGCCGACGGCGGGCGACGCGCTCACCAGCAGGCCGAAGACATGCGCGGGCAGGCGCCGCATCGCCTCCATCTCCAGCGAATAGGGCAAGGCGCTCGACAGGATGGCGATGGCCAGCCCGATCAGCAGGATGCCCGGCGACAGCAGCGCCACGCCCGCATGGGCGACGCCCAGCGGCAGAACGAGGATCGCCGCGGCCAGCATACCCCAGGCGACGGCATCGCCGCCGACCGCGCCCGACACCCGTTTGCCCGCCACGATATAGATCGCCCAGCATAGGCCCGCCGCGCAGGCGAAGCCAACGCCGACAGGATCGAGCGGCGCGTCGCTGCGGAGCGGCAGCAACAGCAGCAGGCCCGCCACCGCCGCCGCCAGCCAGCAGAAATCGCGTGGCCGGCGCGACCCGAACAGCACGACCCCCAGCGGCCCCGCCACCTCGATCGCGATGGCCACGCCCAGCGGAATACGCTCGAACGCCAAATAGATGCACAGGTTCATCAGGCCCAGCGTCGCGCCATAGCCCGCCAGCCACCACCTCGCGCCCGCAGGCACGCGCCGGCGCCACGGCCTGCGCAGCAGCCACAGCAAGGCCGCCGCCAAGCTGATGCGCAGCGCTGCAACCCCGGCCGCGCCGAGCAACGGAAATACCGTCTTGGCGAAGGCCGCGCCGAAATTGACCGAGATGAGCGACGCCAGCACCGCGCCCGCCCCCAGCAGCGCCGCCCTGTCCCTGTCCTGTCCGCCATCCCTGTTCATCCGCCCAGCCTATAGCCGATCCGTCGCCGCGCGCGAGCGCCTTCCAGGCGGGAACGATTGCATGTTGCAGCGAGGCAGGTGCAGAAAACTCATACGAATGCAGGGTTGACCACCGCTGTCACGAGGGCCATTTGCGGGGCTTCCGCATATTTTTTGCATTGCAGCATGGAGCTTGCCATGGGCGCCCCTTCCCAGACCGCGCTTCCCCAACAGGCGCAGCCCGCGCTCGTCCTGTTCGCCCTGGCGGTCGGCGCGTTCGCGATCGGCACCACTGAATTTGCGTCGATGAGCCTGCTGCCCTTCTTCGCGCGCGACCTGGGCATCGACCTGCCGACCGCCGGTCATGCCATCAGCGCCTATGCGCTGGGGGTGGTGGCGGGCGCGCCGGTGATCGCCGCCCTGGGCGCGCGCCTGCCGCGCCGGACGCTGCTGATCGGGCTGATGGCGATGTTCGCCATCGCCAACGGTCTGTCCGCCCTGTCGCCCAGCTATACTTGGATGCTGCTGTTCCGCTTTCTGTCCGGCGTGCCCCATGGCGCCTATTTCGGTGTCGCCGCGCTGGTCGCGGCCAATCTGGTGCCGATCGAGCAGCGGACTCTGGCGATCGCCAAGGTCATGTCGGGCCTGACCCTGGCCACGGTGATCGGCGTGCCCGTCGCAAACTGGATGGGGCAAGTGCTGGGATGGCGTTCCGGCTTCTTCGTCGTAGCGGCGCTGGCCGTGGCAACGGTGACGCTGGTGGCGCTCTATGCCCCGCGCGACGCCGGCGACATCAAGGCCAGCCCGATGCGCGAGCTGACGGCGCTGGGCAAGGGACAGGTATGGCTGACCCTGCTGACGGGAGCGATCGGTTTTGGCGGCCTGTTTGCCGTCTACACCTATGTCGCCTCGACCATGATGCAGGTTACCCATGTGTCGGAAACCTATGTGCCGCTGATCCTGGCGATATTCGGCATCGGCATGACATTGGGCAATCTGGTGGTGGCCTGGCTGGCGGACAAGGCGCGCAACCGCACCGTGATCGGCGTGCTGCTGTGGAGCGCCGCGTCGCTGGCGCTGTTCCCGCTGATGGCCGGCAATATCTGGACATTGAGCCTCAACATTTTCCTGATCGGCATTGGCGGGGGCCTTGGCACGCCATTGCAGGCACGGCTGATGGACGTCGCGGGCGACGCGCAGACGCTGGCGGCGGCGTTGCATCATAGCGCCTTCAATATGGCCAATGCGTTGGGACCCTGGCTGGGCGGATTGTCGATCGCGGCGGGCTATGGCCTCGTTTCGACAGGCTGGATTGGCGCCGCACTGGCGCTGGGCGGCCTGGCCGTCTTCGTGCTGGCGATCACGCTAGAACGCCGCGGACCCGGCTTGATCCCCGCCGCCGCCGAATAAGCCGCTTTCGCGGCGCATCGCCCCCGGATATGGCGGTGGCATGAACGATATGGCGAGAGAGACGAGACTGGCGGAGGCGGCCGTGGCCGCCCTGCGACGCGGCGATACCGATGGCGCGTTGGCGACATTGCGCGATATGGCCGATCCGCCGGCAATGCTGCTGGCGCAGGCGCATAGTCGCGCGGGCGATCTTGACGGCGAAGCGGCCGCGCTGCGGCGGATATTGGACGGCGACATGCGCAACCTGCCCGCCCTGCTGGCCATGGGGCAGAATGCGATACGGCGCGACGATGAGCGCAACGCCATCATCTGGTTCCGCGCCGCGCTGGCGCAGGCGGCCGCGACCGGTGCGCCACCGCAACTCGAGCCATTGCTGCAACAGGCGCAGGCCAGCATCGTCCAGTCGAGCAAGCGGTTCGAGGATCATCTGACCGCTGCGATTGCCGACCTGCCGCCGCTGCCCCGCATCGCCCACGCCACCGACTTGCTGTTGGGCAAGCGCGACCTGTATCTGCAACAGCCCAGCATGTTCTATTTTCCCGGCCTGCCCCAGCGCGCCTTCTACGAACGGGCCGAGTTCGACTGGGTCGCGTCAATGGAGGCGATGACCGACGCGATTGTTGCGGAATTGCAGGCGGTGCGCGCGCAGGAGGCGGACTTCGGGCCCTATGTCCAGACCGCCGCCAATCGCCCCGCGCCTAACAATCCGCTGCGCGACGATCCCAGTTGGGGCGCGCTCTATTTCTGGCAGGGCGGCGCGCCGGTCGCGGACAATGCGCGGCGATGCCCCGCGGTGATGGACGCTTTCTCCCTCGCCCCCATGCCGGTGATCGCCGGGCGGTCCCCGATGGCTTTATGGTCGCTGCTCAAGCCCGGCACCCATATCCAGCCGCATCATGGCCTGCTCAACACCCGGCTGATCTGCCACCTGCCGCTGCTGACGCCGGACGATTGTGCGCTGCGCGTCGGAGCCGAAACGCGCAGCTGGCGCCGGGGCGAGATGCTGATCTTCGACGACAGCATCGAGCATGAGGCGTGGAATCGCAGCGCCGACACCCGCGTCGTCCTGCTGTTCGAAATATGGCGGCCGGAGATCGGCGCGGAAGAGCGCGAGGCGCTGACCCGACTGTTCCAGGCGATCGACGCCTTTGGCCCGGCGCAGGTCGATACCGGCGGTTGAATGCGACGCCCTGCCCCGCTATCAGCGGCGCATAAGCACTGACAAGAGCTGACAACGGGCAAGAGGATGGCCGGGCACGATCCCAGGAACCCTGCCCGCATGACCATCAGCGCCCCTTCTCCCCGTCCCCACAGCCTGGCCGAGGATGGCTATGCCATCGCCATCGGCTGCGCCTTCATCGCGCTGGGGCTGATGATGCTGAAGGCGGCCAATCTAGTGACGGGCGGGATGGCCGGCATCGCGCTGCTGCTATCCTATCTGGTCCACTGGTCGCCCGCGACACTGTTCCTGCTCATCAACATCCCCTTCTTCCTCTTCGCCGGTCGGGCGATGGGGGTGGCGTTCGGGTTGAAGACGCTGTTCGCCAATGTTGCGATCATGGGCGTGGGGCTGGCCATGCCGGCAGCGCTGCAAATCGCGCGGATCAGTCCCTTTTTCGCCGCCCTGTTCGGCGGATCGATCATCGGTTTCGGCATATTGGCCATTGCCCGCCATGGCGCGGGCGTGGGCGGCGTGGGCGTCATCGCGCTGATCCTGCAACGATCGCGCGGCTGGAACGCCGGGCGGACCCAGATGCTATGCGATATCGCGATCCTGCTGGCGTCGCTGCCGGTGCTCAGTTTCGAACGGTTCGGCCTGTCGATCCTGTCCGCCGCCGCGATCAACGCGGTGCTGATCGTCAACCACCGGCCGGGCCGCTATATCGGGCACTGACCATTGTTACCCCTCGCAAAGCGCCTTGCCGTCGCTGTCGCGCGCGCGCAGGGCGCTGGCGGCGTCACTGGCTATCCGGGGGAAGCTGACCCCCTCCAACGTACCGCGCCCTTCGCACAGGTCCGCGCAGGCCATATCGACCACGCCGGGCAACGCCACCTGGTCGCCATCATATTGGGCCACCACGATGCAGCGGTCGCCGCCCGCGAAGCGCAGGATCAGCTTGTCGCCCGCCCGGCGCGCCGTCCCCTGCCCGCGACAGCTCTGGTCCTCGCCGAAATTGGCCTGTAGTCCGAAGCGAAAGGCCGCATCCCTGGCCGGCATGACGCAGAGCAGGTCGCGCCCCGCTTCATGGCTGCGCTGATATAGGCCGACGGGCGACGTCTTGCCCGTGTCGGTAATCGCCCCGCTTTCGATCGCGGCGCGTTCCAGCCCGGACGCAGGCGCGCCGCCCGGTTCCGATGCGGCGTCGGCGGCCGTCGGCGGGCGCTGGCATGATGCCAGCAGAAGAAGCAGTGCGAGGCTAGCCCGCGGCATCGATGGACAGGTCGACCGCGACGGGCGTCAGGCCATCCGGCCCAACCCGGCGGAAGAAGCAGGAGCGCGCCCCGGTATGGCAGGTGGGACCGGCCGGCACCGCCTTCACCCAGACCGCATCCTGGTCGCAATCGATGCGGATGTCGTGGACCTGCAACATATGACCGGACGTCTCGCCCTTCTTCCACAGCGCCTTTCGGCTGCGCGACCAGAAATGGGCGAGGCCGGTGTCGACCGTCAGCGCCAGCGCCTGCGCATTCATATGCGCGACCATTAGCACTTCGCTTGTCGCCGCGTCGGTCACGACGGCGGTGATCAGGCCATGATCGTCATATTTGGGATTGAGGGTCAGCCCCTGGTCGCGCGCATCGGTCATGGGCGCGCTATAGAGCATCGCGCAGACAAGTGGGAACCGCTTTTTGCGTATCCCATAACGCCAAAACGGGACCGTTCCGGTGCGATAATATGCCCCTGTGATCGGGGAAATATCAGAAAATGGGGCGATCGACGGGATCCGAACCCGCGACCTCCGGTACCACAAACCGGCGCTCTAACCAACTGAGCTACGACCGCCACAAGGGGTGACCCCTTTAGAGAAGGGCCACATATGCGGCCCATTACCGGCCGTCAAGCGGACAAATGCCGATAAGGATTTTTCCCGCCCGTTACAGGCCCGCAGCGAGCATCTGGGCGCGCAGCCGCACGAGCGCGCGTTCCCCCACTCTCGGCCGATCCGATGCGGGTTTGCCCTTGCGCAGCCGTTCCCGGTCCTTTTCCGGCGGATCGACGAAACGGACGCGCACCGCGGCATGGCCCTGGGCGCGGATGCCCAGTTCCTCGGCCGCGCCGCGCGACAGGTCGATCACCCGACCGCGCCCGGCGAAAGGGCCGCGATCATTGACACGGACGAGGATGGTGCGCCCGGTATCGAGCGCTGTCACCTCGACATAGCTGGGCAGCGGCAGGCTGGTATGCGCGGCGGTGATCCATTTCGCGCGGAATCGTTCGCCATTGGCAGTGCGATTGCCCGATTCCGATCCGTACCAACTGGCATAGCCCAGCATGTCATAGGTCGGGTCCGCCGCCGGGACATAGGTGGTTGCGCGCACCGTGTAAGGCGGGCCGATCCTGACCGGGGTATCGCGCACCGGCCGATAATCGCCGCCAGCGCAGGCGGACAAGGCCGCCAGCCCGCAAATGATCCAGATCGTCCTGCCCGCGCGTCCCGTCATACCGCCTTCCTATCGCCGGCCGGCGAGCCGGTCGAGGCCGGGCGGGCAAAAAGAAAGAGGCGAAAAGACATGATGCCTCTTCGCCCCTTCGCCTTTCGGCATCTTACGTCGTGGAAGATAACCTTCCTGTCGCCGCATCACTCTCCTGAAAAACTTTCCGGCCGCGATGCCGGTAGGTCATCTAACGGTGGGCGCCCGCCATATGGCAGGCGCCACGTCCGTTAGTTGACCGAATCCTTCAGGCCCTTGCCGGCCTTGAACTTCGGCTGCGCCGAAGCCTTGATCGTCATCGTCTCGCCAGTGCGCGGATTGCGGCCGGTCGAAGCCTTGCGCTGCGAAACCGAGAAAGTGCCGAAGCCGACGAGGCGCACTTCGTCGCCCTTCTTCAGAGCGCCGGTGATGGCGTCGAAAACGCCTTCCACAGCCTTCGTCGCGTCATTCTTGCTGAGGCCGCTGCTTTCAGCGACTGCGCTGATCAAATCCTGCTTGTTCATGCCTTGGGAACCCCCTTGTGCTGTTGGTTGATTTAGGAATCGCGGCGTAGGCGGCGCAATAAGGCGCGGATTTCTGCGCCTGTCAAAGGGAAAGCGACAAAGTCCATCGCTTCGATCGAAATTTGCGTCCACCTGCGCAAAATATGCCGAAACCGACGGCTATCCGCCGGTTTCGGCTTGACTTAATGCCGCAGCGCAGGATCGCTGTCCCGGCCCGGCGCATTGCTCGGCTGAGCGGCAAGGTCGTCCTCTTCGGTCCATGCGATCGCTTCGGGAACGGACGCCAACGCCCGCGCCAGCACCTCGTCCACATGGCTGACCGGCACGATTTCCAGACCATCGCGGATGTTGGCGGGAATTTCCGCTAGGTCTTTCTCGTTTTCCTGCGGGATCAGGACCGTCTTGATGCCGCCGCGCAGCGCGGCCAGCAGCTTCTCCTTCAGGCCGCCAATCGGCAGCACGCGCCCGCGCAACGTGACCTCGCCGGTCATCGCCACATCCTTATGGACGGGAATCCCGGTCAACGTCGACACGATGCAGGTCACCATGCCGATGCCGGCCGACGGGCCATCCTTGGGCACCGCGCCTTCGGGCAGATGGATATGGATGTCCTTGCGATTGAAGACGCTGGGCTTGATCCCGTAGCCGGGCGAACGCGCCCGGACATAGGAAAAGGCCGCCTGGATCGATTCATTCATGACCTCGCCCAGTTTCCCGGTGGTCTTGATCATGCCCTTGCCCGGCACCGTCACCGCCTCGATCGTCAGCAATTCGCCGCCAACCTCGGTCCAGGCCAGGCCGGTCACCGCGCCGATCTGATTCTCATCCTCGCCCATGCCATGGCGGAATTTCCGCACGCCGGCATAATCGGCCAGATTGTCGGGGGTGATGACGACCTTGTCATAGGCGCCTTCGAGGATCTTGCGCAGCGCCTTGCGGGCGAGGCGCGCAATTTCGCGCTCCAGCGTGCGGACGCCCGCTTCGCGGGTGTAATAGCGAATAAGGTCGCGCACGGCCTCTTCCGTCACCACGAATTCGTCGCCCTTCAGCCCATGGGCGTCGATCTGCTTGGCGACGAGATGGCGCTGGGCGATCTCGACCTTCTCGTCCTCGGTATAGCCTTCAAGCCGGATGATCTCCATGCGGTCGAGCAAAGGCTGGGGCAAATTCAACGAGTTGGCGGTCGTCACGAACATGATGTCCGAAAGATCGACGTCGATCTCCAGATAATGATCCTGGAACTTGCTGTTCTGCTCAGGGTCCAGCACTTCAAGCAGAGCGGACGCCGGATCGCCGCGGAAATCCTGGCCCAGCTTGTCGATCTCATCCAGCAGGAACAGCGGGTTCATCGTCCCAGCCTTCTTGAGATTGGTGACGATCTTGCCCGGCAGCGAGCCGATGTAGGTGCGGCGATGACCACGAATTTCAGCTTCGTCACGCACGCCGCCCAGCGACTGGCGCACAAATTCGCGCCCCGTCGCCTTGGCGATCGATCGACCGAGCGAGGTCTTGCCCACGCCCGGCGGGCCGACGAGGCACAGGATCGGGCCTTTCAGCTTGTTGGTACGCGCCTGTACGGCGAGATATTCGATGATCCGGTCCTTGACCTTCTCCAGCGCGAAATGATCCTCGTCGAGGATGTCCTGCGCTTTCTTGAGGTCGTTCTTGACCTTGCCCTTCTTGCCCCAGGGCAGGCCCAGCAGCACGTCGAGATAGTTGCGAACGACCGTCGCTTCGGCCGACATGGGCTGCATGCCCTTGAGCTTTTTCAGCTCCGCCGTCGCCTTGGACCGCGCTTCCTTGGACAGCTTGGTCTTGGCGATCTTCTCGGTCAGTTCGGCGAGTTCGTCGCCTTCCTCACCCTCGCCATTGCCCAGCTCGCGCTGAATCGCCTTCAACTGCTCGTTGAGATAATATTCGCGCTGGGTCTTTTCCATCTGCCGCTTCACGCGGCCACGGATCTTCTTTTCGACCTGGAGCACGCCCAGCTCGCCTTCCATGAAGGCGAAGACCATCTCCAGGCGCTTGACCGGATCGGCCTCCACCAGCAGCGACTGCTTGTCGGACACCTTGACGTTGATGTTGGCGGACACGGCGTCGGCCAGACGACCGGCATCCTCGATCTCGCGCAACTGCACCGGCGTTTCGGCCGGCAGCTTCTTGTTGAGCTTGGCATAGTTTTCGAACTGTTCGGCAACCGAACGCATCAGCGCGGAGGCTTCGGGGCCTTCCGCAACAATCTCTTCGACATCATCGACATTGGCGACGAGGTAGGTTTCGCGCGCCTCCATCGATTCCAATTGAGCGCGATGCTTGCCCTCCACCAGCACGCGGACCGTGCCGTCGGGCAGCTTGAGCAATTGCAGCACGATGGCGACGACGCCGGTGTCGTAGAGTGAATCCCGGCCCGGATCATCCTCTGCCGGGTCAAGCTGCGACACGAGGAAGATTTCCTTTGAACCTTCCATCGCCGCTTCGAGCGCAGCGACGCTCTTGTCGCGGCCGACGAAGAGCGGGACGATCATCTGCGGGAAGACGACGATGTCGCGCAGCGGCAGAAGGGGATATTGCACAGTCATTCAATCTCCGGGGCCGAAAGAAGCGGCCCTCTCCTACGGTTCACCGCCTTTATGGGGATGCCCGTCGCAGCAATCAATTGCGAGCTGTCATAATGACAAAAGGATGAATGGAAGGTGATCGATCCATCCTTGCCTTAACGGATGCTCAGAAGGGCAGTTTGAAGCCGGGGGGCAGCGGCAGGCCGGCCGTCATCTTGCTCATTTCGGCGTTGCTGATCTCGTCCGCCTTCTTGCGCGCGTCGTTGAACGCGGCGGTGATCAAGTCTTCCAATATCGGCTTTTCTGACGGGGCCATCAACGCGTCGTCGATCGACACGCCCAGGATGCGGCCCTTGGCCGACGCCCGCACCTTGACCAGGCCGCCACCGGCCGCGCCTTCGACCTCCAGCTTGTCCAGATTGTCCTGCGCGCGCTGCAATTCCTCCTGAACACGGCTCGCCATGCCCAGGATTTCGTTCAAGTCCTTCATTGTCCTGCACTCCATTGTTCGGGCCGGTCGGTGTCGACCAACTCCGCTTCGGGGAAGGCGGCCATCGCCGCCTTGACCACCGGGGTTTCCAATATATCGGCGCGCGCCGCGGCCTTGCCCGCCTGCTCCTGCTCCAGCAGGGTCTGCTCGCCGCCGCTCTGCGCCAGCGTCACGATCCATCGCGGGCCGGGCGCCGCGGTGTTCAGCGCCTGCTCCAGGTCGCGCTTGAAGTCGCCATGCGTCCAGGCGTGGGTCAGGCGAATGGCGATGTCGGGCGGGCTGAGCGAGATGAGCGCGGCGCAATCGTTCAAATGATTGGCCAGCAACGGCTTCTGCCGGTCGATCAGGGCCACGATTTCCTGCATCGTGGCGGGCAGCCGCGCGGCGGGGGCCGACGATGACGCCGCAGACCCGCCGCCGGATGCGGGTGCAACCACGGCGGGCGCGCCCTCCCGCAGTAGCCGCGCCAATTCGCCCGGATCGGGCATGGTCGCGGCGTGCATGACGCGCAGCAGCGCCATTTCGCAGCTTTCGATCGGCAGGATGGCGCCCGCCACCTCGTCATGCCCCTTCAGCAGCAATTGCCACAGGCGATGGAGCGGCGCGAAGCCCAGTTGCGACGCCCAGTCGGCCAGCGCCTCCCGCTCCTCGGCCGATTGGCCGGGGCTGGCGATGTCGCGCCCGGCCTTTGCCAGGGTCACGGCATGGACCAGTTCCATCAGCCCGCGCATCAATGCCAGCGGCTCGACGCCCAGCGCATATTGGTCGCGCACCGCGCCCAGCAGCGCGCCGGTATCGCCCTCCAAGAGCAGGCCCAGCAAGCGCCGCACCGATCCGCGATCCGACAGGCCCAGCATGTCGCGCACCTGGGCGGCGGTGACCATGGGCGCACCTTCCCCCATCTCCGCATGGGCGATCGCTTGGTCGAGGATCGAAAGGCCGTCGCGCGCCGATCCTTCGGCCGCCTGCGAGATCAACGCCAGCGCATCGGCTTCGGCTGCGACGCTTTCCGCCTCCACCACATGGGCGAAATGGGCGGCGAGCAGTTCGGCGGGAATGCGGCGCAGGTCGAAGCGCTGGCAGCGCGACAGCACTGTCACCGGCACCTTGTTCACTTCGGTCGTGGCGAACAGGAATTTCACATGGGCGGGCGGCTCCTCCAGCGTCTTCAACAGCGCGTTGAAGGCGTTTTTGGAGAGCATATGGACTTCGTCGATGATGTAGATCTTGTAGCGCGCCGACACGGCGGCATAGCGCACCGCCTCGATGATCTCGCGCACATCGTCCACGCCGGTATGGCTGGCCGCGTCCATTTCGACCACGTCGATATGGCGACCTTCGGCGATGGCGACGCACGGTTCGCACATACCGCACGGATCGATGGTAGGGCCGCCCTGCCCGTCCGGGCCGATGCAATTCAATGCCTTGGCGATCAGCCGCGCGGTGGAGGTCTTCCCAACCCCACGCACGCCAGTCATCAGAAAAGCGTGGGCCAGCCGCCCCCGCTTGATCGCGTTGCCCAGCGTCTGGACCATCGCATCCTGCCCGATCAGCTCACGAAAACTGCGCGGTCGATATTTGCGCGCCAGGACGCGATAGGGCTGCGGGGAATCGGACATGAATATGGTCTAGCCGTTCGGGTGGCTATTGTCGAAGCTGGATGACAAATGGAGGGTGGGAGCCGGAACGACCCGTGACGAAATCACTGTGGCTGCTTCCGTCAGGACCTGACCAGGTTCGCGACGATCACGTCCGCCCGACTCCCGGCGCGGCATATGGCGAAAGGGGACCGGGATGGCAAGGGCACAATCCTACCTGTATTTCTACTCCAGCCCGCTCTTCTGCGCCTTGCCCACGAAATCGAGCGCGGCGCGGGCTGTTTCTGCGATCGCGGCCTCGGCCTTCTTGGCGTCCACGGTCGGCCGGTCGAGATAGATGGCCAGGATATATTCGTCGCCATTGGGCGCCTTCACCAGCGCGACGTCATTATAGGCGGTGCCGCATGTCCCGGTCTTGCTGCCCGACGTCCAGCCTTCTGGCAGGCCCGCCTTGATCCGCTTGTCGCCGGTACTGCTGGCGTTGAACCAGCTACGCAGGCGGTCGACGCTGGTCGGCTTCATGTCGCGGAAGAAGAGCCGACCCATCAGTCCGGCCATGGCGGCCGGCGTGGTGGTGTCGCGCGGATCGCCCTGCGCATTTTCATTCAGCGTCGGTTCGTTGCGGTCGAGCCGCGTCGTGGCGTCGCCATGGGCGCGCATGAAGGATGTCAGCCCCTCCGGCCCGCCCAGCATCGGCAGCAGCAGGTTGGCGGCGCTGTTGTCGCTCACCTCGACCGCGGCCTGGGCTAGTTCGCCCATGCTCATGCGGCCACGCTTCTTGTTCTTCTTCACCATCGGGGCGTAATCGAGGATATCGTCGCCGCTGAAGGGTATCTCCCCCTCCAGCCCGAACTTGCCCGCTTCCGCGCCGATCAGCACGGCGGCGGCCAGCGGCGCTTTGAAGGTCGAACACATCGCGAAGCGCTCGTCACGGTTGAAACCGAGCAAAAGCGCGCCCGATTTGTCGACCAGCGCGACGCCCAGCCGCCCTCCGACTTCCTTCTCGATCTCCGCCGGATTACGCACTGACGTCAACGCCGATTGCGGCACCAGATAGCGCGGCGCAGGCGGCAGCAGCGAATCGAGACGCCCGGTCGGTTCGGGCGGCTTGGCCGGCGCTTTCTTCTTCTCAGCAGCGATCGAAGGTGTCGCCAACAGCGCAAGCGTCGCCAGAGCAGTCAAAATCTTCACGGTCACATGCCCTGCATATTGTTGAATTCACCGGGAATACGGACGGTCAGCCGGTCCATCTTGCCGTCCAGGATGATCTGGCAGGAAAGGCGGCTGGTGCGGGTGGCGGCGGCGGCAAGGTCGAGCATATCCTCCTCGTCCTCGCTGGCGCGCGGCAGGCGCGCGAAATCATCGGCATCGACAACGACATGACAGGTAGAGCAGGCCATCTGCCCCTCGCATGTACCCTCCAACGGCTGACCGGCGGCCTGGGCGATATCGAGCAGCACCGATCCTGTGGGCGCGTCAACCTCCTGTCGTCTCTCGCCATCGGCGCTGATGAAGGTGACCCTGGTCATGCTAATCCGTGCGCTCCCTTTTACGGCGCCGCTTGTGCGGCTGCCGCTTCATTCAATGCCTCTGCAGCCCTCTCCAATTCCTCCCGGCGCGTGTAGCGGCCAAAACCGATCCGCACCGATCCGCGCGCCTGTGCATCTGACAGCCCCAGTGCGCGCAGCACATGGCTAGGCCGCCCGGACCCGCTTGCGCAAGCGCTACCGAGCGAAAAAGCAACATTGCGGCAATCCGACAACAGCCGCGCGCCATCGATGCCGTCGCGCCGCAGGTTCAGATTACCGGGATAGCGCGCCGTTTGCGAGCCGTTGAGCGTCCAGTCCGCAAACAACTTTGCGGCCAGCGCGGCGAGGCTCTCGACATGGGCCCGGTCACCGTCCGCCCGTTCGCGCATCAGCCGCGCCGCGACGCCGAATCCGGCGCACAAGGCGGGCGACAGCGTGCCGGAGCGTAAGCCCCCTTCCTGCCCGCCGCCATGGATCAGGGGCGCGGGCCGCACGCCGTCGCGCAGCCATAGCGCGCCGACGCCTTTGGGACCATGGATCTTGTGCGCGCTGATCGCGACCATATCGCAGGCGGCCGGGATGGGGACGCGGCCATAGCCCTGCACCGCGTCGCACAGGAACAGCGCGCCGGCCTGATGCGCCAGGTCGGCGAGCGCGGCGACCGGCTGGATCACGCCGATCTCGTTATTTACTAGCATCGCGACGACGAGTGCGACACCTGGAACGATGACGCGGGCGGCCGCCTCCAGATCGACCAGGCCATCAGCCCCCACCGGCAGGACGGTCACGTCCCGCCCCGCCCGGCCCATCGCGTCTGCCGTGTCCAGCACCGCGGCATGTTCCGTCG
>JAVBXL010000069.1 GCA_030824575.1 bacterium
CCGCCGCCTTTGCGGCCCTGCCGGCGCAGGCGGCCCAGCCGGTCACCGGCCGCTGGGCCACGGTGGACGGCAAGGCGATCGTCCAGATCGCGCCGTGCGGCAAGCATCTGTGCGGCAAGATCGAGAAGATCGTGAAGCCCACCCCCGGCCGTCCGCAGACCGATATCAAGAATCCCGATCCTGCACTGCGCTCCAAGCCGCTGGTCGGCCTTGCCCTGCTGTCGGGCTTCGAAGATGACGGCGACCTGTGGAAGGGCACGATCTACGATCCCGAAAGCGGCAAAAGCTATACGTCCAAGGTCAGCCGCAACGCCAATGGCACGCTGAAGGTGCAAGGCTGCATCGCCTTCTTCTGCAAGACGCAGACCTGGACGGCGGTGCGCTGATCCTTACAGCAGGCTAAGCTGCGCCACCGGGGCGAAGCTGCGCCGGTGGAGCGGGGTCGGGCCATGTTCGCGCAGCGCGGCGAGATGCTTGGCGCTGCCATAGCCCTTGTTCGTGTCCCAGCCATAATGCGGATGGTCGGCCGCCGCCGCGATCATCATCCGGTCGCGTTCCTCCTTGGCGAGGATGGAGGCGGCCGCGATCGACAGGCATTTGGCGTCCCCCTCCACGATCGCGGTGGAGGCCCAGCGCCATTGCGGGCAGCGATTGCCATCGACCAGCACATGCGCGCAGTCATGGCTCAGCGCCTCGACCGCGCGGGTCATGGCCAGCATCGTCGCCCAGAGGATGTTGATCTCGTCGATTTCCGCGACGGTCGCGATGCCCACGCCCCAGCAAAGCGCCCGCGCCTTGATCTCCACCTCCAACCCGGCGCGCTTCTTCGCGCTGAGCTGCTTGGAATCGTTCAGGCCATCAGGGCAATCGTCGGCGCGCAGGATGACGGCGGCGGCCACCACGGGACCGGCCAGCGGTCCCCGCCCCGCTTCATCCACCCCGGCGACCAGGCCGGGATGATGGATCAGCTCGTGGGTGAAGTCAGGCATCGGAATAGCGCGCGGCAAAGGCCGCCGCGTCCCAGCCATCGCCATCCTGCGCGGCGAGCAGATGGTAGAAAGGCGTCATGCCCAAAGCATGCCCCATCGGACCATGGCCCTGTCCAAGGCCCGGCGCCGCTTGAAGGGCCGCCGCGACGAAGGCTTCCGCCCGATCCACCGCATCGCCCAGCGACAGGCCGGCCCCCAGCCCGGAGGCGACTGCGCTGGCCAAGGTGCAGCCCGTGCCATGGCTGTGGCGGGTTTCGATCCGCGCGATCGAAAAGTCGGCGACCATATCTTCATCGACCAGCAGGTCGTGGATCAGTGGCCGGTCATCCTCCGCCTGCTGTGGCAGATGGCCGCCCTTGGCCAATATGACCGCCCCGGTCCGCTCGCGCAGCGCTTGCGCGGCCTCTTCCAGCCCATCCAGATCGGCGATGGTCCGGCCGGTCAGCGCTTCCAGTTCGGGCAGGTTGGGGGTGATGACGGTGGCGACGTGCATCAGTTTCTCAAACGCCGCGATGGTGGCATCGTCCGCCAGCAGGGAACCGCTGGTCGCGACCATCACTGGATCGAAGACGATCGGTACATCGTCCAGTTGCGCCAGTCGATCGGCAACGGCGTTGGCGGTTTGCGCGCTGCCGATCATGCCGATCTTCACTGCGTCGACGCCGATGTCGCCGATGCAGCTTTCCATCTGCGCCAGCACCATGTCGGTCGGGATCGGGTGGACGCCCTGCACCCCCAGCGTGTTCTGTGCCGTGATGGCGGTGATCGCGGTCATGCAGAAACCACCCAGCAGCGTCACGGTCTTGAGGTCCGCCTGAATGCCGGCGCCGCCCCCGCTGTCGGAGCCGGCGATGATGAGAATGCGGGCGGGCGTCACTGGCTGGATTTGGCCGTGAAATGCCGCACCGTGGAGGCGGGATTGTCGGCCAACGCCTTCCCCACGCGAGTCGGGCGGTCCATCAGTTCGCCGCCGCAATTGGGACAGCGATCGTCCAGCGCCTCGGCGCACGGCGCGCAGAAGCTGCATTCGAAGGAACAGATGAACGCGCCGGGCTGATCGGCGGGCAGGTCCGTGCCGCAGCGTTCGCAGTCGGGGCGCATTTCAAGCATAGCAAATGTCCGTTCAGTTCGAGCTTGTCGAGAACCGTTGCGCGTCGGGTTCTCGACAAGCTCGAACCGAACGGAGAGAGAAAGATGTCACGCCGCCGCTTTCTCGACCGCGGCGCAGATGCGGTCCACCACATCCTTCACCTGATCCTCGCGGTCGCCTTCGGCCATGACGCGGATCACCGGTTCGGTGCCGGACGGGCGGATGACGAGGCGGCCGGTGCCGTGCAGTTCCGTTTCCGCCTGCGCGATGACGCGCTTCACATCGTCATGCTCCAGCGGCTTGCCACCGGAAAAGCGGACATTCTTCAGCAATTGCGGCACGGGGTCGAACTGGTGCAGCACTTCGCTGGCAGGCTTGCCGGAGCGGATCAGGGCGGCCAGCACCTGAAGCGCGGCGACCGTGCCGTCGCCGGTGGTGGCGTAATCGGACAGGATCATGTGGCCGGACTGTTCGCCGCCGACATTGAAGCCGCCTTCGCGCATCCGTTCCAGCACATAGCGGTCGCCGACCTTGGTGCGTTCCAGACCGATGCCCTTGGCCGACAGGAAGCGTTCGAGGCCGAGGTTCGACATGATCGTGGCGACCAGCCCGCCGCCGCGCAGCGTGCCTTCCTGCGCGAAATTGGCGGCGATCAGCGCCATGATCTGATCGCCATCGACGATCTTGCCCTGTTCGTCCACGACGATCAGCCGATCCGCGTCGCCATCCAGCGCGATGCCGATGTCGGCGCCGGAGGACACCACGGTTTCCTGCAACAGCAGTGGCGCGGTGGAGCCGCAACCGTCATTGATGTTGGTGCCGTTGGGGCTGACGCCGACCGCGACGACGGTGGCGCCCAATTCCCACAGGGCGGACGGCGCGACCTGATAGGCGGCGCCATTGGCGCAATCGACCACGATCTTGAGCCCGTCCAGGCGCAGGTCGGCGGGGAAGCTGGACTTGACCGCATGGATGTAGCGACCGCGCGCATCCTCGACCCGGCGGGCGCGGCCGATATCCTTGGACGCGGCGAGCGCGATATCCTGCCCCAGCAGCGCTTCGATCTTCAGTTCATCCTCGTCCGACAGCTTGTAGCCATCGGGGCCGAACAATTTGATGCCATTGTCGAAATAGGGATTGTGGCTGGCGGAGATCATGACGCCCAGATCGGCGCGCATCGAATGGGCGAGCAACGCGACCGCAGGCGTCGGAATGGGGCCGAACTGCACCACGTCCATGCCCACGGCGGTGAAGCCCGCGACCAGCGCATTTTCGACCATATAGCCCGAAAGCCGCGTATCCTTGCCGATGACGACGCGGTGGCGGTGGCTGCCACGCAGGAAGTGCGTGCCCGCCGCCATGCCGACCTTCATCGCCAGCTCAGCGGTCATGGGCCATTGGTTGGTGCGGCCGCGAATGCCGTCGGTGCCGAAATATTGCCTGCTCACAAAGCTCTCATCTTCCTCGGGGACAGTCCCCATTCATCCGTGCGTCCCGAGTAGCCGCTGAGCCTGTCGAAGCGGCGTATCGAAGGACATGCGCGTCGTGCGACCCTTCGATACGGGTCTTCGACGTCGCTCAGACCCTACTCAGGGCGAACGGAGAGGGAAAGAGTCAAGTTTTTCTCAGTCGACAATCTGCGTCCTCATAGGCATCGGCGAGTGATGGAAAATTTCAACGCCTTCGTCGACGGCCTGTCCGCCGCCGTCTTTTTCAAGGTGCCGCTCTTTGGCGCGCAGATCGAACTGATCGTGCTCTATCTGGCGCTGCCGATGCTGTTCTTCAC
>JAVBXL010000219.1 GCA_030824575.1 bacterium
ATCCGCTTCGACGCGCCGCAGGTGATGGCGATCCTGAACGTCACGCCCGACAGCTTCTCCGATGGCGGCAAGCATGTCGGCGATCCGCAGGCGGCGGCTGATGCCGGATTCGCTATGGCGGCGGCGGGCGCGGCGCTGATCGACGTGGGCGGGGAATCGACCCGGCCGCGTGCGGCGAAGGTGTGGGAAGGCGACGAAATCGCCCGCATCGCCCCGGTGATCGAGCGGCTGGCTGCGGCTGGCGTGTCGGTGTCGGTCGACACGCGCAAGGCGGGGGTGATGGAAGCGGCGCTGGCGGCGGGCGCGCGAATCGTCAACGACGTCAGCGCGCTGGCGCATGATCCGCGCAGCCTGGAGGTGGTGGCGCGCGCGGGATGCCCGGTGATCCTGATGCATGCGCCATCGGCCGGGGATGATCCGCACGACAATCCTACAGGCTATGGCGATGTGGTCGCCGATGTGTTCGACCATCTGGAGGCGCGGATCGTCGCGTGCGAGGCGGCCGGGATCGCGCGCGCGAACATCATGGTCGATCCGGGGCTGGGCTTTGGCAAGAGCCTGGCCGACAATCTGGCGCTGGTGAACGGCCTGGCGACTTTCCAGGCGCTTGGCGTCCCGCTGCTGTTCGCGGGGAGCCGCAAGCGGCTGATCGGCGCGCTATCGAACGAGGCGCTCGCGGCGGACCGGCTGGGCGGATCGGTCGCGCTCGCTTTCCGCGCGGCGCAACTGGGCGCGCAGATGGTGCGGGTGCATGATGTCAAGGAAAGCGTGCAGGCGCTACACCTGTGGCGCGGGCTGGCGGATGCGGGATTGAGCGCGGTTTAGGCCGGCTCGTTCATCCCCTCCCGCTGGCGGGAGGGGATGAACGAGCCGCTATTCCACACCCATATTTTCAGTTGGCGTTGGCCGCCGGTGCGGGCACAGCCGCAGGCGCGGGCGTCGCCGCGCCCTTGGGCGCGAAGCTGCGCAGGCTGGCCAGCGTCTGTTCGGCGATGCCCTGATATTGTTCGCTCAGCATTTCGGGATAGACGAAGGTGGCGGTCACGGTTCCGCCGTCGGGTTGCTTGAGCAGGCGGATGGCGACATTATTGCCTTCGCCGTCATTGGCGGTACCGCGATATTCATTCTCGCCGACGAAATCGCCGTCCACGCCTTCGGCGCTGTCGTTGACCGATTCCACGATCTGCTGGAGCGTCTGGTCATTGTCGTTCTTCTGCCAGAAAACGCGCACGTCCGCACCGGCGCCAGGGTCCTGATAGACCGCGCCGTCGGCGGTGCTGGCCGCCTTGTCGATGGTCCAGCCTTCGGGGAAGGTGATGGAAAAGCCGCGCGCCTGGTTCACATAATTGCGGCTGTCCGTGTCCTCCGCCGCGGCATTGGCGAGCGCCGTGGCCGCCGCGGCGTTGGCGGCGGCGGCGAGTTCCTCCTGCGTCGGCATGTCGGCGACCGGTTCGGACCGGCCGCAGGCGGCGAGCAGGAGGACGGGAAGGCAAGCAACGAGCGCAGCATGTTTCATGGAACGATCCAAAGCATAGGCGCGCTAATAATTCAACGGGGCAGGCCGATCGTATCGATCATCCGTTTATCGTGGCGGTTCAGGCCGCGCTGTCGATGCCCAGTTCGGCCAGCTTGCGGTAGAGCGTCGAGCGGCCGATGCCCAGCCGCCGGGCGACTTCCGTCATGCGCCCGCGATAATGGCCGATGGCGAGGCGGATGACGTCGGCTTCGATCTCCGCCAGTTGCCGCACATGGCCGTCGCCTTCGAACAGGGTGATGCCCGCGCCGTCGCGATGCGGCTGGCTGGCGGCGCGCGGGCGCAGCGACAATATGCTGGCCCCGGCCTGGATTTGGGAGGCGATCTGCGGGAAATCCTGCGGCGTCAGGGCGTCGCCCTCGCACAGCACAGCGGCGCGGAAAAGGGCGTTTTGAAGCTGGCGGACATTGCCCGGCCAGCCATGTTGCATCAGCAGCGCCAGCGCATCGTCGGTCACGCCCAGGCCGCGCAGCCCCGGCTGGGTAGCGATGCGGGCGAGCAGGTGGCGGCACAGCGCGGGGATGTCGCCCATGCGTTCGCGCAAGGGGGGCACGGTCAGCTGGACGACGTTGAGGCGGTAGTAGAGATCCTCGCGGAAATTGCCGGCCTCCACCTCTTCGATCAGCCGCTTGTTGGTCGCGGCGATGACGCGCACGTCGACATGGACCGGGCGGCGCGCGCCGATCGGCTGGACTTCGCCATCCTGCAACACGCGCAGCAGCTTGACCTGCGCGTCCAATGGCATTTCGCTGACTTCGTCCAGAAAGAGCGTGCCCATGTCGGCGCTGGCGAATTTGCCGACATGACGGTCGAACGCGCCGGTGAAGGCACCGCGTTCATGGCCGAACAGCTCGGATTCGACGAGGTTGGCGGGGATGGCACCGCAATTGACCGTGACCATCGCCTGTTTGTGGCGCGGGGAAGCGGCATGGATGGCGCGGGCGATGACATCCTTGCCGACGCCGCTTTCGCCCTCGATCAGCACGGGGACGCGGGCGCGGGCCGCCTTGGCAGCGATGGCCAGCGCGGCGCGGAATTGCGGGGCGGAGCCGACCACATCCTCGAAGGAGAGGGGGGCGGTGATCTTTTCGGTGAGCGGGCGCAATTCGCCCGCGGCCGCGCCTTCGGCCAGCGTCGCGTTCAAGGCGGCAAGCAGCCGTTCGGGGGCGATCGGCTTGGACAGATAATCGGTAGCGCCCGCGCGCATCGCCTCCACGGCGATGGCGACATTATTATGCGCGGTCAGGATCAGGATCGGCAGCGCAGGGCGACGGCTGCGAATCTCCCGGATCAGGCCGGACGGTTCATAGTCGGGGCTCCATTGGTCGAGTATGATGGCATCAAGCTGCATCCCGTCCTGCGTGCCCAGCGTCGCAATGGCGGTTTCGCCGTCGGCGGCGAAGATGGTGCGCCAACCCGCACGCGCCCCCAGCGCCGACACCAGGCGTCGCTGCGCCGGTTCGTCGTCGATCAGCATCAGCATCGGTACGCCATCGCGCGCCATCAAAACCCCTCATATGCAACCCGGAGGCGATGGTAAGCGCAGGGGGTAAAGGGCGGCTTAACCGCGACGAATTTTCTTGCAAGCGGCGGGTTGAGGGCGCGGCCCCCAGACGATAAGAGGTGGGCCAACATCGTCAGGACAAGGGGACAGGATATGGCGTCGGACAGCAATATGAAGGCCGCGACCGAAACTTACGGAAGCTTCGTCGGCTTCGTCAAATGGGGCACGATCGTCAGCGTCGCGGTCGCCGCGCTGGTGGTGCTGCTGATCGCCTGAGCCGCTTGCCGCAGGGCGTAGGCACCGGCGCGCGCGCATGACGGGCGCGCTGGCGTTGCTGCCTTTGTTCCTGGCCGCCTGTGCGGGCGGCTATCTGGTGGCCCGGCCGCGGGCCGACATCGATCGTTCGGGTTGGCAGTCGGGCGTCGGTGGCATGGCTGCCATCCTGCTCGTCGGCGCGCTGATCGCCGCGGCCGAAGCGGGCAGCGCGACGGCGCGCTACATCGCCCTGATCGCGTTGCTATGCGCCAGCGTCGCGAGCGTCCTGCTGCTGGGCGTGCCGGAACGCCGCGTGTCGCTGGATGGTGACGGCGATGACGGGATGGACGCATGATCCCCCCTGTCGGCGCGGCTTGGCTGGGCGCGCAACTGGACGGCATCGATCCGTCGCCCGTGGTCGCGGGCGCTTATCTCCTCTCCGGCCTATTGCTGTTCTTAGGATTGTGGTTGCGCACCGGCCGCCACGGCAATCGCTGGACGATGGTGGGTAGCGTGACCGCGTCGGCGGCGGCGGTCTGTAGCCATGATGTCGTCAACCTGCCGGAAATGGTCAGCGCGGTCGTGATCGGCGGCAGCATCGGGCTGTTGCTGGCGCGGCGCAGCGGCGTCGCGGCCTTGCCCTGGCTGATGGTCGTGGGACATGCCCTGCTGGGCGTGGCGGCGATGGCCATGGCTGCGACGCTTTGGCGCAATCCTGGCGCCTTCGGCCTGACCGCCCATGATGGTGCGCTGCTGGCGGTCGGGTTCGGTCTGGGCGCGACGACCCTGGCAGGCGCGCTTGCCCTGGCGTTCCGTCGCAGGCTGGGCGGGCTTGCCTTGCTGGGCAGCGGCGCAGGCTTTGCGGCGGCGGCGCTGGGCTTTACGATCGGCAACAGCGCGATGGTCGTGGGCGGCGGCATGGCGGGGGTCGCCGGGCTGCGCCTGGCATGGCGCGCGCGGCGGATCGCATCAAGAGCCTTGCCCAGCGGGGCGAGCTTACCCTAACCCTACGGAC
The DNA here is from genome assembly GCA_030824575.1 of bacterium. Classification (GTDB taxonomy): domain Bacteria; phylum Pseudomonadota; class Alphaproteobacteria; order Sphingomonadales; family Sphingomonadaceae; genus Sphingobium. The sequence goes on from JAVBXL010000219.1 coordinate 4,309, forward strand.
AAATCATTCCCGCAGCGGAGACTTGCATGCACAAACTTGGCCTGATCGGCGGTCTTAGCTGGACCTCCACCGCCCGCTATTATGCGATCATCAACCAAGCGGTCCACCGCGCGCTGGGCGGGCAGCATAGTGCGCCGCTGCTGATCGAGAGCCTGGATTTCGCCGAAGTCGCGCGTTGCGCCACGGAAAACGACTGGGACTGCGCGGCGGCACAGTTGATCGGCGCGGCCCAACGGCTGGAGCAGGGCGGCGCAGGTGCGCTATTAATATGCGCCAATTCGATGCATCGCGTTTATGACCGGGTACAGGCGGCGGTCGGCATCCCCATCCTGCATATCGCCGACATCGTGGGCAAGACGATGAAGGCGGACGGCATTGAACGAGCGGCGCTGATCGGCACGCGCAACGTCATGACCGAGAAATTCTATCGCCAGCGGCTGGTCGGCCACGGCATTTCGCTGCTGCCCGCCGACATGGAGCTGGCCGAGCGGATCGACCGCATCGTCTATGACGAATTGACCGTGGGGAAGGTCAGTAAGGAATCCGAACGCTATATGAAGTCGGAACTGACCGACATCGCCAAGGAGGATGTGCAGGCCGTGGTGCTGGCCTGCACTGAACTGGAGCTGATCGTGGACGTGAAGGCCAATGTCCTGCCGATCTATGATTGCACCAGCATTCATGCGCGGGCGGGGGTGGATTTCATTCTGGGGTGATTAACTGCGTCGGCCGTAATTCTTTCCGTTCGTGCTGAGTAGGGGCTGAGCGAAGTCGAAGACCCGTATCGAAGCACATATCCTTCGATACGCCATTTCGACTTCGCTCAATGGCTACTCAGCACGAACGGATCGTGGATTTTTACCCGCTAGGCTCCGCCAGCGCGATATCCATGTCGGCCAGCGCCAGGCGTAGCAATTCCGCCATAGTCGTGCGCGCGGCGGCCGTGTCGCGGGCAGCGATCGCCTGGAATACGGCGCGATGGTCGGGCAGGGGGTCGCGGGGCAGCAGCTTCTTGCGATGCTTGAAGGTCGTGGTCCAGCTGACCGCAGCGCCGACCGAACTGGCCAGCGCCTCCAGCGCGTCATTATGGGTAGCGGCCAGGATGGCGTGGTGGAAACGCTGGTCCGCGGCGCGGCCGTCGGGCGTCGACAGGCCAAAGCGGCCCATTTCCGCCAGCGCCGTCTCCATCGTTGCGATCTGGTCGTCGGTGCGGCGGCGGGCAGCGAATTCGGCCGCGGCCGGCTCGATCACGCCGCGCAGTTCGAACAGGTCGCGGATGAAATTCGCGTCTGGTTCGCCCGCGAACATCCAGGCGAGCATTTCGGGGTCCAGCACGTTCCAGCGGTTGCGCGGCAGAACGCGGGTGCCGGCCTTGGGGCGGCTTTCCAGCATCCCCTTGGCGATCAGGATGCGTACCGCCTCGCGATAGGCGGTACGGGAAACGCCCAGGCGCTCCGACGCCTCGATCTCGCCTTCGAACAATTCGCCTGGGCGGTGCTTGCCCGTCAGGATCGCGGTGCCCAGGTCGCGGGCGATCGTCTGATGGATGCGCAGCACGCCTTCCTCCGATCCGATCTTGCGCCCGCTACCCAAATCCCCGCTCCCCTATATGTCAGTCCTCAAATGCTGCCGTAGGGCAATGCCGTCCGCAAAGGAAGGCGTCCGCCACCAGCCGTAGCGGCGCGGTGTCTGCATCGATCGCCTTGTCCGCCACCAGGCGCACGAAACGGCGGTACATGGCCGGATATTCCTCGTCCGGGGCCTTCATCTGCACTTCGCCGTCCAGACGCAGCGTGTTGCCGCCTTCGGACAGAAGCAGGCTGCCCTTGTCCGTCTCGACCGCGATGTCCCAGGTTTGCGGCCCAGTCTGGCGCCAGTCGAACACGGTATCGATCGCCGCGCCCGATGCCGTCGCCATCTGGAGCGTCGCGCCGATCGGCGCCTGCTTGTTGGACGGGACTTCCAGTTCGGCCGATAGCACGGTGATCGGCTCGGCCACGATCTCGGTCAGGATCGACAGGGCGTTGATGCCCGGATCGAACACGCCGAAACCGCCTGCTTCCCAGATCCAGGGCTGACCCGGATGCCAGTGACGGACATCCTCACGCCACTGAATGTCGATCCGCTCGACCTTGCGCGCCGCGATCCAGGCTTTCGCCTGCGCCACGGCGGCGGCGTAGCGACTGTGCCAGCTGGCATAGAGCGTCACGCCCTGCGCCTTGGCGAGGGCCGTCAGTGCCTCCACTTCGGACACGGTCGCGCCCGGCGGCTTTTCCAGAAACACATGCTTGCCCGCCAGGAGCGCCTGCCGAGCCGCATGATAGCGGACCTGTGGCGGCTGGCACAGGATGACGGCGTCGAGGTCCGGTTCGCCCGCCATCATCGCGCCGAGGTCGGGGTAGTTATGCACCCCTTCCCCCTGCGCGTTGCGGCTGGCGACGGCGACCAGGTCTATGCCGTCGATCTTGAGAATCGCGGGCAGGTGCTGATCGCGCGCGATCTTGCCAAGCCCTACCAGACCTGCCCGGATGGTCATGCGGCGACGTCCAGCTTGCCTTCGTTGCGGCGCGTCAGGCCCCAGGGATTGGCGTCCTGCAATGCCGGCGGCAGCAGCGCATCGCTCAGATCCTGATAGCAGACGGGACGCAGGAAGCGCATCATCGCCAGCGTCCCGACCGAGGTGGAGCGGCCGTCCGAGGTGGACGGGAAGGGACCGCCATGGACCATGGCATGGGTCACTTCGACGCCGGTGGGCCAGCCATTCGCAAGCACGCGGCCGACCTTGCGGGACAGCGTGGGCAGCAGCTTGGCGGCATCGTCCGCGTCGCTGGCTTCCATCTGGAGCGTCGCGGTCAGCTGGCCTTCCAGGTCAGCGATGGTGGCGATCACGTCTTCGATCGTGGCGCACTTCACCAGGATCGAGGATGCGCCGAACACTTCATGCGCCAGCGCCGGGTTGGCGCGGAACTGGTCGGACGGGGTGACGAAGAAGGCGGACTGGCCCCGGTTGGCGCCGTCCGCTTCCGTGCCGCGGGCGATGGTGGTGACGCCGTCCGCGCTGGCCAGAGCCTCAACGCCCTTTTCATAGGCGGCGTGGATGCCCGGCGTCAGCATGACCTGCGCCGCGTTGGCCGACAGGGCTTTTGCGGCCGAGGCGACGAAGGTGTCGAGGTCGGGGCTGTCGAGCGCGATCACCATGCCGGGGTTGGTGCAGAACTGGCCGGCAAACAGCGACATGGAGCCGACGAATGCGGTGCCCAATGCTTCGGCCCGCGCCGCGAGCGCGCCGGGCAGCAGGACGACCGGGTTGATGCTCGACATTTCCGAATAGACCGGGATCGGCTCGGCGCGCTTGGCCGCAATCTGCATCAGCGCAATACCGCCGCCGCGCGATCCGGTGAAGCCCACCGCCTTGATGCGAGGATCGGCGACCAGCGCGCCGCCCAGATCATTGGTGGTGCCGGGCAGGTAGGAGAAGACGCCTTCGGGCAGGCCGCACGCCGCGACCGCCGCGATGATCGCGCGGGCGACAAGTTCGCCGGTGCCGGGATGGGCGGGGTGGCCCTTCACCACCACCGGGCAACCGGCCGCGAAGGCGGATGCGGTGTCACCGCCCGCGACCGAGAAGGCGAGCGGGAAGTTGGACGCGCCGAACACGGCGACCGGGCCAAGCGCCTGGTTGACGCGGCGCAGGTCGCTGCGGGGCAGGGGCGCGCGGTCGGGCAGCGCCTTATCGATGGTGGCGTCGAGCCAGTCGCCCTGGCGGACATAGCTGGCGAACAGGCGCAACTGGCCGACGGTGCGGCCACGTTCGCCCTCCAGGCGACCGCGCGGCAGACCGGATTCACTCATCGCGGTGGTGATGAGCAGGTCGCCGATGGCGACGATCTGGTCGGCGACGGTTTCCAGAAAAATGGCGCGCGCGTCCGGGGTCAGGGTCGAGAAGGTTTCGAACGCGGCGTCGGCCAGCGCGGTGGCGTCCGCGACGTCGGCGGTCGATGCGTTGGAAAAGGCGATCTCGCCCTTCGCGCCGGTCGACGGGTCGATGGCGTGGAAAGGTGCGCCGCCGGTGCGCTCGCTCGCGCCGATAAGGATGGCTCCGTTGAACATGGTCGTTCTCCTGAAATGGGGGCAATGGGTCTGGCTAGACGATCGCGCCGGGAAGCGCTGATCGATTTCCAGCGCAGGTGATGCAAAAGGGGGGGAAGGCGGGGGCGCCGCAGATGGCGACGGACGCCCCTGCCTTCAATGGGTCAATGATTGTCGCGCGGCAGGCCCATGGTCTGGGCGATGCGCTGATATTTTTCCGCGCCTTCCAATATGGCGCCGGTGTTCAACTGGCCGACGACCGAGCGCTGGATTTCCTGCCAGGGGGTCTGCGAGGCGGGATATTGGAAGCCGCCTGCGGCCTCCAGCTTCGCCCGGCGATCGGCCAGCTCCTCGTCGGAAATCAGGACGTTCACCACCCCGGCTTTCAGGTCCATGCGAACCCGGTCGCCGGTTTCCAGCAGCGCCAGCCCGCCCATCGCCGCCGCTTCGGGCGATGCGTTGAGGATTGAGGGGCTGCCTGACGTGCCCGACTGGCGACCATCGCCGATGCAGGGCAGGGCGCTGACGCCTTCGGTGATGAGGTAAGCAGGCGGCCGCATGTTCACGACTTCCGCTGCGCCGGGATAGCCGATCGGCCCCGCGCCGCGCATGAACATCAGCGAATTGGCTGTGATGCCGGTGGCTGGATCGTCGATCCGGTGATGATAATCCTCCGGCCCGTCGAATACGATCGCCGGGCCTTCAAAGGCTTCGGGATCGTCGGGGTTGGACAGGTAACGATCGCGGAACTCGGCGCTGATGACGCTGGTCTTCATGATAGCGGCATCGAACAGATTGCCCGACAGGACCAGGAAGCCGGCTTCCTCGACCAGCGGCTGGTCGAACGGACGGATGACCTTTTCGTCCTCAATCTCCACGCCCTTGCAATTTTCGCCCATGGTCTTGCCATTGACGGTCATCGCACCTTCGCGGATCAGGCCCTGGTCGATCAACTGGCTGACGACGGCGGGGACGCCGCCGGCGCGATAATAATCCTCGCCCAGATATTCGCCGGCGGGCTGGAGGTTGACGAGCAGCGGCACCTTATGACCGACCGTCTCCCAGTCCTTCAGCGGCAATTCCACGCCCATGTGGCGGGCGATGGCGGACAGATGGATTGGCGCATTGGTGGAACCGCCGATCGCCGAATTGACGACGATGGCGTTGTGGAAGGCGTCCAGCGTCATGATTTCCGACGGCTTGAGATCCTCGGCGACCATTTCAACGATGCGCTTGCCAGTCAGATAAGCGACTTCCTGGCGATCGCGATAAGGGGCGGGGATGGCGGCGGAACCCGGCAGCATCATGCCCAATGCTTCGGCCAGGCTGTTCATGGTCGATGCCGTGCCCATGGTGTTGCAATAGCCGGTCGATGGTGCCGAAGAGGCGACGAGCTTGATGAAGCCTTCGTCATCGATCTTGCCGGCGGCCAGCAACTCGCGCCCCTTCCAGACGATCGTGCCCGATCCGGTGCGTTCGCCCTTGAACCAGCCGTTCAGCATCGGGCCGACCGACAGGGCGATCGCGGGGATGTTGACGGTGGCGGCCGCCATCAGCAGCGCGGGCGTGGTCTTGTCGCAACCGGTGGTCAGGATCACGCCGTCCAGCGGATAGCCGTACATGGCTTCGACCAGGCCCAGATAGGCGAGGTTGCGGTCAAGGCCCGCGGTCGGGCGCTTGCCGGTTTCCTGAATCGGATGAACCGGAAATTCTAGCGCGATGCCGCCCATTTCGCGAATACCGTCGCGCATCCGTTCGGCCAGCACGATATGGTGGCGGTTGCATGGGCTGAGGTCGCTGCCGGTCTGGGCGATGCCGATGATCGGCTTGCCGCTGCGCAGTTCGTCCAGGCTCAGGCCGAAGTTCAGATAGCGCTCCAGATAGAGCGAGGTCATGTCGATATTTTCCGGGTTGTCGAACCAGGCGCGGCTGCGCAGCTTGGGGAAGGTCTTGGGCGAATCGCTCATCGGGGCATCCTGATTCAAGAAATGGCTGACGCAGAAATTGGGCATGGCGCGTTGACGCGCTCCGCCTCCTGATATACTCAGACAAATAGAAATTCAAGCACCCGAAATGAGAAAATGTGAGCGCTACCATCTACAGGGGGCCGACCGCGTGTCGATGAAGGGCTATGCCGTTGTCGGCGATTGGGGAACGAGCCGTCTGCGGCTGTTCCGGGTCGAAAATGGCGTTCTGGCGGCGCGGTGCGACGGGCCTGGGATCGGCGCGGTGGGCGGCGCGGCGGAGGCGGCCTTTGCCGACGCGATCGCGCCTTGGCTGGCCGACGGCCTGCCCGAATCGATCACCCTATGCGGCATGGCAGGCGCGCGCGACGGCTGGGTCGAGGCACCCTATGCCGATTGCCCCGCCGATGCGGAGGCCTGGCGGCAGGCGGCGATGCGCTTCGACTGGCGCGGGATTCCGGTGGCCATCATGGCGGGCCTGGCCTGCGAGGGCGCGGATGGCATCCCCGATGTCATGCGGGGCGAGGAAACCCAGATGTTCGGCGCGATTGCCCGCGACCTGGCGCTGGGTACGGGGCGGCACATGATCGTCCTGCCCGGCACCCACAATAAATGGTCGCTGGTTGAGGATGGCCGCATCACCGCCTTCCGCACCATGCCCACCGGCGAATTGTTCGCGTTGTTGCGCGATCAATCGACCCTGGGTCCGAAGGTCGATGCCACCAACCCGGTGGAGGAAGCCACAGGCTTTGCCGAGGGGCTCGACCGCGCGCATGACGGGAAGCTGTTGCAGTCGTTGTTCGCGGCGCGCGCCATGCGGCTGCGCCAGGGGCGCTCGCCCGACTGGGCGCTGGGCTATCTGTCCGGCCTGTTGATCGGCTGCGAGATCGCGGAGATGCGCGGCATGCTGGGCGCGACGGACAGCATCATCCTGATCGGCGACGCACGCCTGTCCGCCCGCTATGCGCAGGCACTGGACAGGCAGGGCGTGGCCACGCACCTGCTGGACGGTGACGCCTGCGCGCTCGCCTGCCTTGGCCTGACGGAGATTTGATAGCATGAGCCTGGACGACCTGCTGGCCGATGGCGCGCCGCCCATCTGCGCGATCCTGCGCGGCATAAGGCCCGACGAAGCGATCGATGTCAGCGCCGCTTTGGTCGATGCGGGTATCCGCATCCTCGAAGTGCCGTTCAATTCGCCCGATCCGCTTGCCAGCATCGCAGCGATGCAGGCGGAATTTGGCGGCCGCGCGCTGATCGGCGCGGGGACGGTGCTGAGTGTCGAGGCGGTCGAGGCGCTGCACGCCGCTGGCGGGCGCATCATGGTCACGCCCAATACCAATCCGGCGGTGATCGCACGCGGCGCGGAACTGGGCCTGGACCTGTTGCCCGGCTTCATGACGCCGAGCGAGGCCTTTGCGGCCATCGCGGTGGGGGCGAAGCGGATCAAGCTGTTCCCGGCGGCCCGTCTGGGCGCGGCCTATGTGAAGGCGGTCAAGGACGTGCTGCCGCGCGACGTGGGCGTGTGGGCCGTGGGCGGCACCGGCGCGGATACGATCGGTGAATGGCTGGCGGGCGGCTGCGAAGGCATTGGCGTGGGCGGCGCGCTCTATAAGCCGGGCGATGACGCGGCGACCGTGGGACAGCGCGGGCGCGATCTGGTCGCTGCGTGGCAGGCGACGCTGGGATAGCCATTCTTACGTTCGTTTCGAGCGAAGTCGAGAAACGTCGTGCAAGGCTTCTCGACTTCGCTCGAAGCGAACGGACCTTGATTGTCATCCAGCGGGCTGCGCCATCTCCTCGGCGCGGTCCAGCACCTCGCGGACCTTGGCGGCGAGATCGCCATAGCTGAAAGGCTTGGTCAGCAGGTCGACGCCCTCATCCAGCCGGCCATGATGGACGATGGCGTTGCGGGCGTAGCCGGTGGTGAACAGGATCTTGAGGCCGGGCCAGCGCGCCTTGGCCGCGGCTGCCAGGTCGGCACCGGTCATGCCGCCGGGTAAAACGACATCGGTGAAGAGCAGGTTGACCGGCCCATCCGCCGCTTCCAGCGCTGCAAGAGCGGCCGCGCCATCGGCGGCCGGCACGACATGATAGCCAAGGTCGCGCAGCACTTCATGCGAGTAAGCGCGGACATTATCGTCGTCCTCGCACAGCAATATCGTCTCATGCCCGCCTCTGGCCGCCTGCGTCGATGTTTCCGGCGCATCTTCCACCGCCGCGCAGCCATGATGGCGCGGCAGGTAGAGCATGACGCTGGTGCCGTCACCCGGCTCTGAATAGACACGCATATGGCCGCCCGATTGCTTGATGAAGCCATAGACCATCGACAGACCAAGGCCAGTGCCGCGCCCCCCATCCTTCGTGGTGAAAAAGGGTTCGATCGCGTGCGCCAGCGTCGCCGCGTCCATCCCTTCGCCCGTGTCCGACACGCCGATCATCACATATTCGCCGGGCTTCAAGCCGTCTTCGCGCGCGGCCTGTTCCGCCTCGATATAGCTGTTGGACACTTCGATCGTCAGCTTGCCGCCATCGGGCATGGCGTCGCGCGCGTTGACCGCCAGATTGAGCAGCGCATTTTCCATCTGGTTGACATCGACAGCGATCGGCCAGGGTTCGGGCGCCTCCATCGTCTTCACGGCGATGGTTTCGCCCAACGTCCGGTGCAGCATATCGGACATGCCCGCAACAAGCCGGTTGGGATCTGTGGGCCGGGGGTCGAGCGGCTGGCGGCGGGAGAAGGCGAGCAGCCGCTGCGTCAGCACAGCCGCGCGGTCTGCGCCCGCTGCGGCGCGCCCGACCATCCGTTGGAGCCGGGCGTCGTCGGCGGGCAAAGCGCGTTGCAGCAGTTCCAGGTTGCCGGTGACGATCTGGAGCAGGTTATTGAAGTCGTGCGCCACGCCGCCGGTCAACTGGCCCAGCGTCTCCATCTTTTGCGCCTGGCGGAGCGCCGCCTCCGTATCGGCCAGCGCGCGGGCATGGGCGCGCTGTTCGGTGACGTCGCGGGCCACGGCATAGACGGTGCCGCCTTCCGATACGGCGGTCCAGCTAAAGGTGCGATAATCGCCGTCGCGGGCGCGGAAACGATTGTCGAAGCGCAGAACCGGCTGGCCATGCGCCAGGCCGTCAATCTGATCGCGCGTCGGCTGGATGTCGTCGGGATGCTCCATCCATTCGGCGGTGCGGCCGATCAATTCCGCCTCGCTCCAGCCCAATATGTCCGTCCAGGCTGGGCTGGCGGCGAGCCAGACGCCGGTCGTGTCGGCGATCAGAAACGGGTCGCGCGCCAGCGCCCAGAGGCGGTTGCGGTCGGCCAGCATCGCTCGTTCCGACAGTACGCGCTTCGTTGTCTCGCTGACGATGCACAGCACGCCGCCGATCGATCCGTCGCCTTCGAACACGGGCGAGTAGCTGATGTCGAAATAGACATCCTCGCCGCGCCCGCCGTCGCGCTCGATGTAGAAGGGCCGGTCCTTGGCATGGATGGTTTCGCCGGTGTCGAGCACCGATTGCAGCAGCGGACCCAGATCGTCCCATAATTCGCTCCAGCCTTCGCGCGCCGGACGGCCCAGCGCCTGCGGATGCTTGTCGCCGATCGTGGGCGCGTAGCTTTCATTATAAAGCGCGCAGAAGTCCGGTCCCCAGAATAGGACGATCTCCGCCTTGGAAGACAGCATCAGGCGTACTGTCGAGACGAGTGTGGGCGACCATGCGTCCACAAGGCCAAGCGGTGAGGATGCGCCCAACGCGGCGGTAAGGGCGCCCATCGGTCCCTGTGCGGCGATCATCGCGGCTGTTCCCGTCGATGCGGCGATCATCAAAAGCCCCTGCATGAATTGAAGTTGGGATGATACGCCTGCGGGGCGTTTTGTTTCCCCTCGACGGCCAGCGGCTAGGCTGTTTTGTCCACCCTTTATGCACCCGGCAACAGCTTGAAAAGGGCAGGACATAAGCGCATGGACCGGCCATGACCTTGTTTCCTTTCAGCCGTTCCGCGCCCCCCGTCCCGCGCCCGGCCGCCCCCCGTCCTGTCGCTATCGCCCGCTGGTTGCTGGTCGTGGCGCTGCTGGTCTTCTGCATGGTGGTGGTGGGCGGCATTACCCGGCTGACCGAATCCGGTCTGTCAATTACCCAGTGGAAACCGATCACCGGCGCCATTCCGCCGCTGACCCACGACCAGTGGATGGAGGCGTTCCGCCTATATCAACAAATTCCCGAATATCAGCAGATCAACCGGGGCATGACCCTGTCCGATTTTCAGTTCATCTTTTTCTGGGAATGGGCGCACCGGCTGCTCGGTCGCCTGATCGGCGTCGCCTTCGCCCTGCCGCTGGTCTGGTTCGCGTTGCGGCGGGCCATTCCGAAGGGTTATGGCGGGCGGCTGGTCGCCTTGCTGGCGCTGGGCGGGTTGCAGGGGGCGATCGGCTGGTGGATGGTGAAGTCTGGCCTGTCGGTGCGCACCGACGTCAGCCATTACCGGCTGGCGGTGCACCTGTTGACGGCGCTTTTCATCATCGGCGGGCTGGTATGGACCGCGCTTGATCTGCGCGCACTGGCGCGGTCGCCGCGCGCGCAGCCAGCCGCGCTGCGCCCCTTCGCTCTGGTCGTGCTGCTGGTGCTGCTGGTCCAGTTGATGCTGGGCGCCTTTACCGCGGGGTTGGACGCGGGCTATGTGTCGAACACCTGGCCGCTGATGAACGACCATGTCGTGCCCGAAGGCATCCAGTGGCTGGGCTCTCTTTGGGCCACGGTGTCGAGCGATCCCTATCTCGTCCATTTCCTGCATCGCTGGTGGGCGTGGGTCGCCGCAGTGGCGCTGATCCTGCTGGCGCGGCGAGCGAAGCAGGCCGGGCAGCGGGGCGCGTCGATCGCGATCAATGCGGCGCTGGGCACGCAGATCCTGCTGGGCATCGCCACGGTCATCAGCGGCATCGCGCTGCCGATCGCCGTGCTGCATCAGGCGGTCGGCGCGCTGCTCGTGGCCGCCACCGCCTGGGGCGCCCATGCTGTGGGTGCGCGCCGTTGAGGGGGCTGCTTGCCGTCGCGCTTATCGCCTTCAGCCAGCCTGTAGCGGCGCAGGGCATCGCCATCCCCTTCGCGCCGCCGACGGACAGCGCGCTGGTCTATCGGATCGAGCAGCATCGACCGGTGGAAGGCGCGACGCGTCGGTTCAGCGCCACCCGCGACCTGCGGTTCGAACGGGCGGGGGCAGGCTATATCTTGCAGGCGACGTTGCGGGACATCGACAGCGATGCGCCGGCCGCCGGGGCGGAACCCTATCGCGCCGCGCTAACCCCGCTGGTCGGCGTGGTGCTGCGATTCCGGCTGGACGGGCAGGGGCGGATTGCCGGCCTGGACGATATCGACGCGGCCTGGGACGCGGTGCAGGCTGGGATCGACGGGATGCTGGCCAAGTTTCCGCCTGATACGCCGCGGCACAAGGCGGCTGCCAATGTAAAGGCGCTGTTCGCCAGCCTGTCGCCCGAAGGCCGGCTCGCGCTGCTGGCGGGCGAAGTCCAGCCGCTCTTCCTGTTCGCGGGCAGCAACGTGGAGGGCGGCGAGGGACGCGGGCTGCGCACCGTGGCGGGATCGCCGCTCGGCCGGCCGGTGCCTGTCGAAGGCACGCTGCGCGTCGTCGGGCAAGCGGCCGATGCGCTGGACCTTGAGGAGAAGCTGGTGGGCGAGGGGGTGCAGGTCGGCATCCATTATCGCCTTTCGCGCACCAGCGGGCTGGTGGAAACGCAGCAGCGCAGCCTGGCCGTGGGATCACTGGCCCTGACCGAAAGCCGGACGCTGACCCCGGTCAAATGAGGAGCGGTATTATTTTACCCGTCAGCAAAGCGGCCGAATCTCTTGACTTGTCGGGCCTCACCCGTCATTAGCGCCCCACTTCCGGGTGTCGGTGACGGCACCCGGTTTCATTTTATTCTGGAGTATTGGCACCATGAAGGCGCTGATGAAGACCACCAAGCCGGCGACCCCGGCAACGGTCGAAAAGAAGTGGATCCTGATCGACGCCGAAGGCGCCGTTGTGGGCCGTCTCGCTTCGACCGTCGCGAATATCCTGCGTGGCAAGCACAAGACCAGCTTCACGCCCCACGTCGATTGCGGTGACAATGTCATCATCATCAACGCGGGCAAGGTCAAGTTCACCGGCAAGAAGCTGACGGACAAGATCTATTACAAGCACACCGGCTATGCCGGCGGCATCAAGGAAACCACGCCTGCCAAGATTTTGGAAGGCCGTTTCCCAGAGCGCGTGCTTGAAAAGGCCATCGAGCGCATGATCCCCCGTGGTCCGCTGGGCCGCCAGCAGATGCGCAACCTGCGCGTCTTCGCCGGCACCGAGCATCCCCACGAAGCCCAGAACCCTGAAGTGCTCGATTTCGCATCGCGCAACCGCAAGAACAAGGTGGGTGCATAATGTCCGATAACCGCCAGTCCCTGTCCGACCTCGCGCAGATCGCGGCCGACGCCGCTGCCGCGCCGGTCGCCGCACCTGCCGCTGCTGCGGCAGCGCCCGCCGCCGCCGAAGGTGAAGACGCCGTTGCTGCGCCGATCGCCCCGCCGGTTTCGACCATGCCGCTGCGTGAGCAGGAAATCGATAATCTCGGTCGCGCTTATGCGACCGGCCGTCGTAAGGATGCCGTCGCCCGCGTGTGGGTGAAGCCCGGCACCGGCAAGATCACGGTCAATGGCCGCGATCAGGAAATCTACTTCGCGCGTCCCACACTGCGTCTGGTGATCAACCAGCCGTTCGGCGTGACCGACCGTAGCGGTCAGTATGACGTCATCGCCACCGTCAAGGGCGGCGGTCTGTCGGGCCAGGCCGGCGCGGTCAAGCATGGCATCGCCCAGGCGCTGACCAAGTACGAACCGGCGCTGCGCAGCGCCGTCAAGGCCGAAGGCTTCCTGACCCGCGACAGCCGCGTCGTCGAGCGTAAGAAGTACGGCAAGGCGAAGGCGCGCAAGAGCTTCCAGTTCTCGAAGCGCTAAGCTTTTCGAACAGCCGAAAACAGGAAAGGGACCGGTTTACGGTCCCTTTTTTGTTGCTCGGATGACAAGAGGTCGGGCTATTCCGCGCGCGGCACCGCCACCTCGACCGCGCCCGGCGCGATCTTCACGGTCACCGGCGTTTTCGCCAGCACTTCGCCGTCGATCGATATGCGCTGGCGCGGATGGGTTTCGATCCTGAACGATTTCCCATGAAATTCCTCGGTATGGGCGTTGCGATCGCGCAGCTTGAAGAATTTGGCATACCAGTCCCAAGCAAGGCGCGGCTTGCTGCGCCCGACCACCGCCTGGATCACGATTTCGCCGGTATCGACATCGGCATGGTCGGACAGTTCGACCCCGCCATGATAGGGACCGTTGAGGATGCGCACCTCGGTCGACCACATGCGGCGCTGATTTTCGCCGTCATCAATGGTCAGGCGGAAGGCGCGGAATCCGACGGAGCATTTGACCGCCCACATCAGATAACCGATCCGCCCGAGATAGCGTTTGAGCTTGTGCGGCACCGTTTGGCCGATCTGCGGCGACAGGCCGAGTGCGGCGGCGTTGACGAAATAATCGCGCTCGATCATGCCCAGGTCGACGCGGCGGCGCTGGCCCGTTGCGATCGCCTGTACCGCGCCCTCCAGGTCGAGTGGCAGGCCCAGCGTGCGGGCGAAGCTGTTCGCGGTGCCCAATGGCAGCACGCCGAACACGCAATCCTTGCCCACCAGTTCGTCCACCGTGCCGGACATCGAGCCGTCGCCGCCGCCCACGATCACCATCGGTGCGCCACTTGCCACCGCCTCTCGCACCATCTGCGCCATCTTTTCGGGTTCTTCGACCGCATGGGCGGCGATCAGGCGGACGCCCGCGGCCTCCAGCTTCTCTTTCGCCTGCGCAAAATTATCCTGCCCGCGGCGGCTATGGGCGTTGACGACCAATACGGCGTCCTTGGGGAGTGGTTTCGTTTCCATGCCGCAATAACTCCGCCAAATCGATTTCGGGTGCATCGAAATGCTTAGGGAAACCATAGGCTATGGATTCGTTACCCTGACATGGCTCGCATCGCACATCTCTCCGACATTCATTTCGGCGCCAACGATCCCAAGATCGTAGATGCGGCGACCGCCTGGCTGGAGGAACGCCGCCCCGACCTTGTGGTCATCAGTGGGGACTTCACCCAGCGCGCGCGGGTCGACCAGTTCAAACAGGCCGCAGCCTGGTTGGGGCGGCTAAAGGCCGCGGGGCTGAAGACGCTGGTCATTCCGGGCAATCATGACGTGCCGCTTTACGATGTGGTGCGTCGCTTCACCCGGCCGCTCGCGCGCTACAAACGTTATATCAGCAACGACCTGTGCCCCTTTTACGAGGATGGCGAGGTGGCGATGCTGGGCCTCAACACCGCCCGGTCGCTGACGATCAAGGACGGACGGATCAACCACGCGCAGATGGACATGCTGCGCGACCGCTTCGCCAAGGTCGCGCCCGACAAGACCCGTATCCTCGTCACCCATCATCCGCTCTTTTCCATGCCGATCGGTCGGGGCGGAGAGTTGAGCGAAGCGGTCGGCCAGCATGATGATGCGGTCAAGGCCGCGTGTGAGGCCGGCGTACATCTGGCGCTGGCCGGCCATTTCCATCGCACCTATGCACAGGCGGCGCGCAAGATGGTGGAAAATAGCGGCGGCGCGCTGGTGATCCAGGCCGGCACCGCAACGTCGACCCGGCTACGCAATGCCGAACCGCAAAGCTTCAACTGGCTGCATGTGCGGCGCAACAACGAGATGGAGTTGCAGGTAATCGTGTGGGACGGCGCGGCATTCCGGCGTGCGAGCCATGTGGAATATCGTCGTCAGGATGAAGAATGGACATCGCGCGCTGTCGATGAAGCACCGGTGATCGGCGAACTGGCGCTGGGTTCTGCGACCTAATGCCCGCCAACGGACTATATGCGACTGCAACGGTCTGACATCTGAAATCCAACATACTGATCGGAATATCATGACGGAAAAAATAGCCCTCGTCGTCGGCGCAAGCGGGATCGTGGGCGGTGCTACCGCTGCGCTTTTGGCCGCCGAAGGATGGACGGTGCATGGTCTGGCGCGGCGACCGACAAGCCAGGCGGGCGTCCTGCCTGTTGTCGCCGACCTTCAGAATGCCGAGGCGACGGCGACTGCGCTCGCTGATATCCGCCCTGATGCGGTGTTCATCACCACCTGGCTGCGGCAGGATAGCGAGGCGGAAAACATCCGGGTGAATGCCGCCATGGTGCGCAACCTGCTCGACGGCCTTCGCCCCGGGGGCAGCACGCGCCATGTCGCACTGGTGACGGGCCTCAAACATTATCTCGGTCCTTTCGAAGCCTATGGAAAAGGCGTGCTGCCGCAGACCCCGTTTCGCGAAGAACAGGGGCGGCTGGACGTCGAGAATTTCTATTATGCCCAGGAGGACGAACTGTTTGCGGCGGCAGAGCGGGATGGCTTCGGCTGGAGCGTGCATCGCCCGCATACGGTCATTGGCAAGGCGGTCGGCAATGCGATGAACATGGGCACGACGCTGGCCGTCTATGCGACCCTGTGCCGCGAAACGGGGCGTCCCTTCCGCTTTCCCGGCTCTGCGGCGCAGTGGCATGGGTTGACCGACATGACCGACGCCATTGTGCTCGCAAAGCATCTGCTATGGGCCACGCAAACGGCATCGGCGCGCAACGAAGCCTTCAACATCGTCAATGGCGACGTGTTTCGTTGGCAATGGCTGTGGGGCCGCATCGCCACGTGGTTCGGGCTGGAGGCCGCGCCGTTCGATGGCGAAGTCCTGCCGCTGGAACGGCAGATGGCACACGACGCGGCGACATGGCGCCGGATCGCCGAACGCGACGGTCTGGTCGAAACCGACATCACCCGCCTGGCGTCCCCCTGGCATACCGACGCCGATCTGGGTCGTCCGATCGAAGTGGTGACCGACATGTCGAAAAGCCGCCGGATGGGTTTCACAACCTATCAGCCCACAGATGATGCGTTCTTCGCCCTGTTCGAACGCCTCCGTGCCGACCGCCTCATTCCTTGAGCGCGTGCGAAGGGAAGGGTCACGCCTTCCCTTTCAGCGCCGCCGCCAGCGACATGGTTGCGCTGCCGCGTCGGGCCGGTCCCGCCTGGCTCGGATCGGGTTTCCAGCCTGACAGATAGACCAGCGCCATCTGTTCCGCGGTGCGCCCGTCCGGGTCGGCGGCGTCGGCGAAATGCCCCGCCGCGCGCATCAAGATGTCGCGCGTCAGCGTCGGTGATCGGGTCGCCAGCGCATTGCCCGCGCCCATGAAGCGCAGGTCGTGCATCAGCCGCACCACATCGCCATAACGGATGGCCAGCATCTCGCCGTCCGCTACCGGCATGGCGAAGCCCGCGCGGCTCAAAAGGTCGCCGGCCGATCGCACATCGACCTGTGGATGAACATGCTGGCCGGGCCGGTCGCCCTCGGCCGCGAGCAGCGCGGATTTGAGGCGCGTCAGGCTGCCTGCGCCGGCAAAGGCCGCAAGCATCAATCCGTCGGGGCGCAGCACGCGCCGCATCAGGATCAGCGCGCCGGGCAAGTCGTTGACGCTGTCCAGCGTGCCGCAGGCGATCACCAGATCGAAACTGTCGTCGGCGAAGGGCAGGGCGTCCTCGTCCGCCTGCACGCCGCCAGCCGCTTTGGCCCCGAGGAAGCCCGGATCGGCGCAGGCGACGCGCTTGCCCATCGCTTCCAGCGCCGCCTTCGCGCTGCCGTCCGGGCAGCCGATCACCAGCGCTTCGGGCAAATCGCGCTGCACGTCTGTCAGGCGATCGAGCAGTTCGTCCAGCATCGCGCGATAGAGGAAATCATGATCGGCGAAAGCAGGCAGCATCCGGTCGCGCTGGCGCGCGCGGCGGGCTCGGTCGAAAATGTCGGAACGGGATTCCATGGCGGGCCTTGTGCATCGGGTGCGAAGTGCGGACAAGGCAGATGATGTCGCTTCTCCCGCTTCTCAAGGGCGTTTTGCAGCCCGCGGTCGATTATGCGCTGCCGCCGCGCTGCCCCGGTTGCGGTGCCATCGTAGGCGAGGATTTCGCCTTCTGCCTGTCGTGCTGGAGCGGGATGGAACTGCTGGGCGACCCTTGCTGCGCCCGATGCGGCGCACCTTTCCCGCATGACATGGGCGCGGGCGCGCAATGCGGCGCGTGCCTGGCCGACCCGCCGCCCTGGGATAGCGCGCGGGCGGTGCTGGCCTATGGCGATGTGGCGAAGACGGTGGCGCTGCGGCTGAAATATGGACGGCGCATCGGCCTGGCGCGGCTGATCGCGCGGCAGATGCTGCGCCATGTGGCGGGCGAGGAGGCGCTGATCGTGCCGGTGCCGCTGCATCGCTGGCGGCTGTGGCATCGGGGCTTCAATCAGTCGGCGTTGATCGCGGATCATCTGGGGCGGCTGACCGGATGGCCGGTGGAGAAGCACGCCTTGCGCCGGGTGAAGCGGACCGCGCCGCTGCGGGGCATGAATCCCGTCGAGCGAGCGAAAGCGGTGCGCGGGGCGTTTGCGCTGGCGGATGCCGCCGCGATCAGGGGGCGACGGGTGCTACTGATCGACGATGTCCATACCAGCGGGGC
Source organism: bacterium (assembly GCA_030824575.1). Taxonomy (GTDB): domain Bacteria; phylum Pseudomonadota; class Alphaproteobacteria; order Sphingomonadales; family Sphingomonadaceae; genus Sphingobium. The sequence continues at coordinate 21,977 of JAVBXL010000219.1, forward strand.
GACGGCGGCGGCCTGCGTGCGGGTGCTCAAGCGTGGCGGGGCGGGCGAGGTGCGGCTGCTCTGTTGGGCGCGCGTGCTGCCGGACGCGGATGTAGAATGACGCACGGCGATTGACAAAGCGGCGCGTTCCCCCAATTTCAGGGCGATATTATGTGTGTCGCGATTTCCGGGCCGGCGGATGTGCCATCCGCCTCGAAATCGCTCTGAGGAGCTATCATGGCGAAAGTCGAAATCTATACCAAGGCCTGGTGCGGCTATTGCGCGCGGGCGAAGGCGCTGCTGACCGACAAGGGCGTCGCGTTCGAGGAATATGACATTACGATGGGCGGCCCCAAGCGCGACGAGATGCTGGAGCGCGCGCCCGGCCGATCTACCGTGCCGCAAATCTTCATCGACAGCCAGCATATCGGCGGCAGCGACGATCTTGGCGCGCTGAACCGTGACGGCAAGCTGGACGCGTTGCTGGGCCTGTGAGCGACAATATGCGCGCCGCCCTGTTCCAGATGACCAGCGGGATCGATCCCGCCGCCAACGCCGCCGCCATCGTGGACATGGTGAAGCGGGCCAAGGGTGAGGGCGCGGACATGTTGTTCACGCCCGAAATGGCCGGATATCTGGACCGCGACCGCCAGCGCGCCGCGGATACGCTGCGGAGCGAGGCGGATGATGTGGTGCTGGCCGCCGTGCGCGAGGCCGCAGCGCGTGAGGGGTTGTGGGTGCATATCGGCTCGCTGCCGCTGAAGGACGAGCGGGCGGACGGGCGCTGGGCCAATCGCAGCTTCCTGATCGACGACAGTGGCGTGATCCGGGCGCGCTACGACAAAATCCATCTGTTCGACGTCGATCTGGCCACCGGTGAAAGCTGGCGGGAATCGTCTGTCTATGGGCCGGGCGAGCAGGTGGTGGCGGCCGATACGCCTTGGGGCCGCATGGGCTTTTCGATCTGCTACGACATGCGCTTCCCCGATCTCTATCGCGCGCTGACCAATGCTGGCGCGACGATCCTGCTGGCGCCCGCCGCTTTCACCGTGCCGACGGGCCAGGCACATTGGCATGTGCTGCTGCGTGCGCGGGCGATCGAGGCGGGCTGCTATGTCATCGCGACGGCGCAGGTGGGGGTACATGCCGATGGGCGCGTCACTTATGGCCATAGCGTGGTGATCGATCCGTGGGGTGAGGTTCTGCTCGACATGGGCGAAACGGCCGGGCTGGGGCTTGCGGACATCGACCTGGCGCGCATAGGGGATGTACGCGGGCGCGTGCCGGCGATCGCTAACCGCCGTGTGATACCGAAGGATGTGACTGTTTCGTGATCGTGTTCGACCTCAAATGCGCAGGCCAGGGCCATGTGTTCGAAGCCTGGTTCGGGTCCAGCGCCGACTATGAGGATCAGAAGGCGCGGGGCCTGCTCGCTTGCCCGCTATGTGGCGACGCCGATGTGACCAAGGCGGTGATGGCCCCGGCGGTGGGCGCGAAGGGCAATAGCCGCGCGGTCGCGATTCGCGAGAAAGCTGGGCGCGAGGAACCCGCGGCGCCAGCGATGAGTGGCGCGGATCAGGCGAAGATGAAGGCGCTGGTCGAGGCGCTGGCCACAGCGCAGAGCAAAGCGCTGGAGGACAGCACTTGGGTCGGCCGCGGTTTCGCCGAGCAGGCCCGCGCGATGCATTATGGCGAAAAGGACCGCACCAGCATCCATGGCGAAGTCGCTCCCGCCGAAGCCAAGGCGCTGATCGCGGAAGGGGTGGAGGTCGCGCCGTTGCCCTTCCCTGTTATCCCGCCGCAGTCCAAGAATTGAGCCATTAAATTAACGGCCGAGAATTGACCGGGCTCTTCGCGCGCAATAGAGCCATCGCCGGGCACCCGTAGCTCAGCAGGATAGAGCATTAGATTCCTAATCTAAGGGCCATGGGTTCGAATCCCGTCGGGTGCACCATTTTCACTTCTCAAGCGATACCAGAACATGCCAAAAATGGCTGTTTTCTCACGTTTTTGTGTGGTATAACTGTCTCACACGGAGCAGTTGGATACCACCACATACCAGCAAGATGATGGTAGATTTGATGGTAGGCGAATGCTCGCCTGACGGGAGATACCATGATGACTCTTTCAGTGGTTTCGATCAAAGCGGCCAAGGGGCGCGACAAGCCTTATAAGCTTACCGATGGTGACGGGCTGTTCCTCTATGTTGCGCCCAATGGCGGGCGCTACTGGCGGATGAACTACCGCCATCTGAGCAAGCAGAAGACTCTCGCCTTTGGCGTATGGCCCGATGTCGGCCTTGCAGATGCCCGTGAGCAGCGTGACGCCGCCCGCAAATTGCTGGCGAAGGGTGAAGATCCAAGGGAGAAGATCAAGCTCGACCGCATCGCCGCAACCGTCGCAGCTTCGAACAGCTTCAAGGCGGTGGCCGACGAATGGCTGACGAAAGTCGAACGGGAGGGCCGATCCACGGCCACGATGAAGAAACTTCGCTGGCTGCTGGATTATATCAACATGTCGATTGGCAAACGCCCCATTGCGTCGATCACCGCCCATGAGATTCTGGTGATGCTCCGTAAGATTGAGAGCAAGGGACGCTTCGAGACCGCCAAGCGCCTGCGCAGTGCCTGTTCGCAAATATTTCGCTACGCCATCGCCACGGCTCGCGCCGAGCGGGATGTGGCGGCCGACTTGCGCGGTGCTCTGATCGCGCCCCAGCCTGTCCACCGCGCAGCCATCACCAATGCTCAGGCGGCTGGCCAACTGCTGCGCGCGCTTGAAGGGTTTGAGGGTTATGCCAACACCAGAGTAGCATTGCGATTGTTGCCGCACGTCTTTGTGCGCCCTGGCGAGTTGCGCCACGCCGAGTGGGCTGACTTCGATTTTGATAAGGCGCTATGGATTATTCCAGCGCACAAGACCAAGATGCGCAAAGCGCACGTTGTTCCCTTATCCACTCAGGCGCTTGCGATCATTGGGAGCATTGAGCATGACGGAGACTATAGCCGTTTCTTCTTCCCTTCCCTGCGATCGGTAGATCGGCCTATGTCGGAAAACACGATCAATGCTGCCTTGCGCCGTATGGGTTATGCGCAGGATGAAATGACGGGCCATGGGTTTCGCGCCATGGCGGCGACGTTGCTCAATGAGATGGGGCTTTGGAATTCCGACGCGATTGAGCGACAGCTTGCCCACTGCGACAATAATGCGGTGCGCCGCGCTTATGCGCGCGGTGAATATTGGGAGGAGCGCGTGCGCATGATGCAGCACTAGTCCGACCATCTCGATTTCCTGCGAGATGGGGCGAAGGTGCTACAGGGCAAGTTCCCCAAAGCCGAAGCGTGAAAGATGCCGCCCTAACGGGCGGCATCCTCGACACGATATCCCACTGGATCAGCAATCCAGTGATTGACGGCAGATTCTCGCCATCCGGCACCATGGATGCTGATCCTGATTTGCGCAGGAAATGTGCCGACAGCAATTTTGCGATAGAGGGTGGAACGAGAGAGGCCCGTGCGGGCCAGGACGGTTTTCAGGCGAATGATGCGATCACTATTGGTCATCGGGACAGTCTCTTCACAGCATGTTACGCGCCCCCGATGACGAGCATTCAATGCCTTTCCGTCCCGGACAAGAGACCTGTCGCGGTCATGCTCTCACATGTTGGTGGACGCTGGCGGCAGCAGGCGTGCGTGAGCGGATAATGGCGAATATTGGCGTAAGGCGCGTCGCAGAACGCGATCAGTGAAGTTTTTGTCTCACATTGTACCAAATTCCATTTGCGCAATCTCGCGGCAGCCCATTGCGGGCGGCGAACGCGATGATCAGGTCGAGTCGTTCATTGGACATTCCTCTTTCAGGGACGCCCGCCATGCGTGATGAAGCAAGCGAAACGGTCGATCGCTTGCAGCCTGTTGTCAACGCTTTTGATGATGCATCAAGGAACAGGCGCTGGTCGTCGAGCGCGGCGACATCGCTGCCGGAACTCGTGGCGGCATTAGAGAAATTCAAGTCGTGCTCGGCTCTAGGTTGCTCAAGGAGCAACTGGTTCGTGCTGTCGTTTGAGGGCGCTGGTGCCAAGCCGAGGGTCCCCACCTGCGTGGGCAGCGCAAAGCAACGCTCCCGTACGCGACCTGCGCTTTTTCGCGAGCCTTGGCTTCGCGTGTCAGACGGTCAAAGGCAGCCTGGAGCTCCCGGAGTTGCCGCTCTGAGAGAACGCTTTCTTGGTCGATGGCACCAAGAAAGAACGGCATCGTCGCTGTTATGTCCCGTGCCTTTTCGGGGCGGTTCATGTCATTAAGGAGCGTAGACTTGTTAATGATGACGTCGCCCGACAGGAAGAGGTAGGGAGTGATATCCCTTACCCATGCTGACCAATAAGCCTGCGGCACCGCCGACTTGCGGCTGTTCTGGCCGTCGCGCAATGTCCTCGCCGATTTCCTACCACCGATCCGACAAGGATACGCAGGTCGCCTGTGCTCTCAAACCGGACGCAGGGAGTGCTGGCTTTGCCCTCAGCGCTGTCGCTCTAGGCGAAAATGGCCGTGGGGCGATGATTGCACCGGCTACGTTGATAAACAATTTCGCTACCCCAACATTGGCGTCAGACAGGCAACAGACCGGAAGGACTTCCATGAGCACACGGTACGATATCGACGGACAGGCGCTGGTGCTGGGCGGCGGCGGTGTCGCCGGCATAGCCTGGATGACGGGGCTGTTGCTCGGCCTGAGCGAAGAGGGTGTCGATCTGGCCGGCACATCCGACGTGCTGATCGGGACGTCGGCCGGTTCCACTGTCGCAGCACAGATCGCGGGCGAAACTGCGCTGGACGAACTGTTCCAGCGGCAGGTCGATCCCGGCCGTCAGGTGGCCGAACTCACGCCAAAGCCGCATCTTCTGGAGTTGGCGGGCAACGCACTGCCCATCCTGTTCAAACTTGGCGATCCGGTCGAGCGACGAAAGCGGATCGGCGATCTTGCGGGAAACACCACCACCATCACCGAAGCTGAACGGCTTGCGGTGATTGCTGCGCGACTACCGTTGCATGAGTGGCCTGATCGCGCCCTGAAGATCGTTGCCGTCGATATCGCGACGGGAGAGCCACGCATCTTTGACCGTCTGTCCGGGGTCGGCTTGGTGGATGCGGTGGCGGCGAGTTGCGCCGTTCCTGGCATGTGGCCGCCGGTGAGCATCGGCGACCGGCGCTACATGGATGGCGGGATCCGGTCATCGGACAACGCCGATCTAGCGACCGGGCATGAACGGGCGATCGTGATCTCACCATTGGGCGCTGGAGGCGTGAAGCTGCCCGGTGGGGGCAATCTACCCGATCAGGTCGAAGCCTTGCGGAAGGCGGGAACACGCACCCAGTTCATCGAGCCGGACGATAGGGCGCGCAAGGCTATCGGTTTCAATCCGCTTTCTCCGGACACACGAACTCCGGCCGCCGAGGCCGGGCGGGCGCAAGGACGTGCGATCGCTTCGGACATCGCGATTTTCCAGCAAGGGCGGAGCGATCGCTAAGGTGGTAGCATGCAAAGGCCTTGCCACGCTGGATGGCATTCCCGCCCAGCGCCTATACCGACCGTGGTGGGGTCGGGAGCGTGGAGCGCTGGACTGACATTGCGGCAATGTTCCACAGCATCGAATGCGAAGAACAGGATGCCGCAACCGCAAGCGATGCAGTCGCCCAAGCCGCCTAGATTTCTTGCAAACCGGACCTTTTCAGATGCCGGGGGCTGTCAGCAGCCTCCGGCATTTTTGTTTCCTGACCATCACGCGAAAGGTCAAGAGTTGGCGTGGCGCGTCCCATCTGATATCTTGATGCCGCGTTGCGCAAAAGGCAGCGCCGGGACTGGTAATCCCGACAAGAAAAAGGACGCTCGAAAACGCATCGTTTTCGGGGTGCTGTCGCATATGTCCAGGCCTTCGGGCTAAAAGCGGCGGCGGGTGCCTCTTGTCATCTTACCAGCCCCGGTGCTCCCGCCCGCTCAGCGTGCGGGAGTTCGGGACGCCGCCGCATCCTATCCGTACTTCCGCCAACGGCGTGCGATGCGGAACGGAGGTGCATATGGCCAACCCTGGCCCTACCACATCACGCCGCGCCCTGCTGGGTGCACTGACCACTGCGCCGATCGCGATCAGACCGGTCAAAGCCGTTATGTCGCCTTGGCAAAGCGCGCTTGCCGATTTGCATGAGGTCTACGACCATGAACCGGCCAGCCCGCAACGCACAAAGTCAGGGCGAAGTCTTAGCCGCTTTCGCTATCACAATGCCGAGCGCTTCTGCCTGAAAGTGGGCGCGCCCTACGCCTGCACCGGCGAAGCGCTTATGTATGCCAGCGGAATCGTCGTGCAGCTTGCGCTCAGCTCATACCTTATCGACATCGGTTTTGATGACCAATGGTGCGCGCGACAAATCGGCTTGCATGTTGCGCAATCTCTGGCTTACGCCAATGCGACCGGCCTTGGCCATGACTGCCCCAACATGGCGCGGCTGGCGATGGTGCTCAGCCCTTATTGGCAGTGGAACAGGGTCCGCCTGTTTGGCGAGCCGGAACCCGATGACGGTGGTTTCACGGTCGCGCAAATCGACCCGCTGCTGCGCGCGCTACTCGACCGCGTGCATGGCGTGACTGGCCACCCCCGCCCGAACGGCTGGCGTCGTGGTCGTCAGGATAGGCGGTCATGATGCTGCGGATCGACATGGAACATCTGCCGTGGCCGATGCGAGAGGAGATTCTCCGCGTCGTCGGCATGCTGTTCGAGGCCTTCGCGCAAGCGACCAAAGGTAAACTGTCCGATCAGCATCGGCAAGGCCGGATCATAAAGCTGCTCTTGCACGGCCCGCACGCACAAGCGGACTGGCGGGACTTACCACCCGGCGAAGCAATCCATTTGCTGGCAATCGTCAACCATCCCCGATTGGCGCGTCAGCAACAGCGCCGGCACCTGGTCCGCGACCGACTGCGCAGGGCATGGGAGGTCGGAGAGATCGCCCAGCCCGTGCGGCTCACGGTCCACAGTCTGGAGCAGGTCAACCATGCGCTTGCCGAGGGCATGCCCCATTTCGTCACCATCGCAACCGAGGGCATCGCGCTCTATGAGTTCGATCGGACGCCGCTGAAAATGCCCCGATATTTGCCAGCGTCGGAACGCCGTGCGCGTGGGCTGGCCGAATATGCCCGTTGGCATGGTCGGGCAACTGATTTCCTGTTGGGTGCAGCCTTCTTTTAGGATCAAGGCAATGCGCCCATGGCAGCGCTGTTGCTGCATCAGGCATGCGAACATCTCTATCAGTGCGTGATATGGTCGCTGAACCTTCACGGCCCGCGCACCCATGCGCTCGACGAGTTGCGCGAAATCGCCGAGGCGCAGGACCGGAGACTCCATTCGGCATGGCCACGCGACACGCCATTTGAGCGGCGCGCATTCGGTTGCATCCGCCGCGCCTATGTCGAAGTCCGCTATGGCCGCAACTACCGGATCAGCGCCGATGAACTGACTTGGGCGATGGAACGCGCGGTCCTGTTGCAGCGGGTCGTGCGGGATATTTGCCGCGAACGTCTGAACGCCACCTACCCCATTGATCTTGAGGCCGGTCATGCCATCCGCGCCTGAGCACCACACCGAGCGTCTCGTCGCTTATCGAGCCGCTGTCGATCGCCTGCCGTTCCTGACGCGCGTGGTGTTCCTGCTGCACCGCGTCGATGATCTTTCCTACACAGAAATTGGCGACTGTCTTGCGATCAGTATCGACGCGGTGGAAGGCTTCATCGCCGAGGCCCTGCTGATGCTATATCTGATGCTCGAGGGAGAAATGCCACGGCGCAGGGAGAACGCCCATGTTGCAGCCGCCGAAGCCGACCTGCGTCAGCGCTACCGTGCCTATTGTGAAAACGCTTTACGCGCATCGGGCATTGCCGCGCCGATCGCATGGGACGACAGCGACGACGATCGCCAAGCGGTCTTGCTCGCAATAGTCACTGCCATGCCGTCCGCTGTTCGCAACACCCTCCTGCTAAATCGGCTCGATCATCTGACTTATGCCGAAATCGCTCGACTGACGGACAGCTATGAGTGGATCATACGCCGTCGCATGCTGCGTGCGATCCGGCTTCTCGCCCGCGCGCCTGAGACATTCGAGCAATGGCTTCTGGACCAAACGGCAAGGCAGGAGCGCGCCCGTCGATGAGGCTGCTGCATTATGGTGTCGATGCCTCCTTTTCCGCCTCGAAGGCGCGCTTGCCCTTGCGTTGCCATATGGCCAGCGCGTTGGACCTCTCTTCCCCACGCAGACGGTCGGCGACCGTGAGCAAGGCCCCATAGAGCGCGGCGCGATCATCATCGGTGAGATCGACAAGTCCCGCCTTCACGACAAGCCCGCCCAGTTCGATCAGTTGGCGCGTTCTCTCCCGTCGCTTCACTCGCCAGTCCCGCATGTCGGTTCGCGCCTTCCGAGCCTCAAGCCGATGCCGCGCCGCCGTCGAGCGGGAGAGTGCCGCTTTGCTGGCCAGAAGATCCGACCGCAGGCTTGCCGCCTTTACCAAGAAAGAACGCCGCGCCCGCCTTGCGCCATTCCTCCTTTGTCGCGGCGTCTTTCACCGTAGCGGCATGGAGCAGCGCTCCGGCCAGTATATCGGCGTCGAGCGCATCGGCCCCGGTCCCCGTCACCAGTTCGCCAAGCTGGCGCACGCGCCGTTCCCTGAGCGCCTTGGCCTTGTCAGCGAGGGCTTTGAGTTCCGAATCAAAATCACGGGGTTTACGCATCGCAAAGTCTCCATTGAGTGACGATGGCGCTATGATAAGATGATCGCTCCG
>JAVBXL010000118.1 GCA_030824575.1 bacterium
ACCGCGAGAAACTCGGCCTGCGCCCCGCCCCACTCCGGCACCAGGATATCGGCGAGCGGCGCCCCCGCGCCGACCACGTCACCCGGCGCGCGACCATAGACTCGCTGCACGAAGCCCCCGGCGCGTGCCTGGACGACCGCGACATCGCGTTGGTTGAAGTCGATTGTGCCGGTCGCGGTGAGGCTGCTAGCCAGCTCGCCGCGTTGCACCGTGGCGATCCGCAGACCGAGCGCCTGCGAGGCGGAAGCGTCGACCGAAATGCCCGGCACCTGCGCGCTTGCTCCGCCCTCGTCCGCATACCGAGGGATCGTCTGCATCCCCATGGATGAGAGACCGGGGCCCTCATGGTGCTCGGCCGGTATCATCGGATCGTACCAATAAAGAATTTTGCGCGCTGCCGGCTTTACGGCCCCACCATCTTTTGTGCCCTGGAAGCCCGCTAGAGCGAACCCGAGACCGCCGGCAGCAAGCGCAAGAGCAGCAGCTGCGCCAAAGAGCCACCCGCGGGCTATCATAACCTGGCTCATCGATTTTCGCTCCGGTAGGTGAGTGTCAGCCGCGCACCGTCCGCGGTGACCAGGGCTTCACGATCAAGAGTCGTGATGGTGGCATCGGCCAGCGCGGCATAGGCGTCGGCGATATCGACGAGACTGGCACGACCAGCCGCATAACTGGCGGTTTCCAATTTCACGCGCTGCTCAGCGAGCGGTTGCAGTGTGCTCTGCGCACGCATCCATTGCTCATGGTGCATGACATGGTCGGCGATATCCGCATCAAGGTCGGCGGCGAGCGCGCGCCGCGAGGCCTCGCGTTCAGCCAGCACTCGTCCGGCATTTGCCTGGGCTGCCGCGATCCCGGCATTCTGGCGACTGCGCGTGAAGAACGGCAGGCTGACTGTCACACCGGCCGAGACATAGTCGCCGAACCGGGGATCGCGGCGCTGGTAGGCCAGGTTGACACCAAAATCGGAACGCCGGCCGGCATCGGCTACGCGCACATCGGCATCCGCCTGCCCGGCCTGGGCATCGATCATCTGGATGGTGGGGTGGCGGTCGAGTCCTGCGCGCAGACCCGCTGCGTCGACCGCAAAATCGGGGATCGGTCCGGCGATCTCCGGCGCGGGGTCTCCGGTCCAGCGGGTTAGCGTCGCGCGTGCCCGCGCCACGTTCGAGACGAGTTCACTGCGGCGATCCTGCATCGCGGCGACGGCTTGGCGCCCTGCAAGGGTCTGCGCCGGGCGCGCACCTCCCGATGCGACCGCGCCCGGCGTCGTTCCCACCACACGCTCGAGACGGGACAGAACATCGTCGAGCGCGGCAAGCCTGCGCTCGGCATAGGCCAGGTTGATCCAGGCTAGCGCGGTGCCAACCTCGACCGTGCGCGCCTCGACTGCGGTACCAGCCTCGGCCGCCAGTATGTCGCTGTCGGCGCGCGCCTGTTGCGCATGGCGCTTGGCGAGATTGGGAATGTCCTGGGACACGCCGACCCGCGCCATGCTGAAATTGTCGCGCTGCGGCTCGAACGCGAGCGGTCCCGATACCGGGAAACTGTCGATCCCAACTGCAAGCGTCGGATCAGGCAGGGCGCCGGCCGCGCCGCGCACGGAACGGGCGGCGTTGGCACCGAGCGCCTTCGCCTTGAGCGACGGCGCTTCCTGCCGGGCGCGCTGGAGGGCCGCGTCGAAGGTGAGCGGCTCGGCGAAGGCAATGCCGGGGATTGCCGCTAACAGCGGCATACACAAAAATAATCGCATGGAGATCTCCTGATCGGAGGTTCAGGCAAGCGTGGCACACCAGGCATGTCAGTGGCGGCAGGAAGGGGTATCCCGCCGCCACTGCTGGCCTAGCCGTCTATGCGACCTGAAGCGGCCAGAACCTGCTGCTAGCCAGCCGAGGCGCCGGACGGAGACATCATGCCATGCATCTCCTTCATACAATCCGCGGAGCTCATCTTCATCATGTCGCAGTCGCAGTTGGCCATCTTCGCGGTATCAGGCACCCAGACGCGCCGCTGAGCCGGTCCCGTGGCGCGCGGGCCATATTGGGGAACCGACTTCCACTCATAATGACCGGATTGTTGGCTGTGGTCGGGCTGGCCGGCGAATGCGGCGGCAGGCGCGGCAAGGGCTACGCCCAGCAGGGCGTAGAAAACACGGTTTTTCATGACTGTAATCCTTTGGCAAATCATCGTGGTAGCCGCAGATCGGACAGGATGTTTGAGTGCGCGATAGGCGCACCGATCCTGTCAGCCTGACGGCTGTGGTCGATCAGCCAAGGATAGTCGGTGGTTCAGGCTCGGGGGTCAGATCACTGCCATGCAGGGTCGACGTCGTGGTCCAGAATGCCATAGCTCCGTGAGCCACCGGCGATGCCGGGACGCGCGGCGCGTCGCGCAGAACCATCGGAACGACACAGCCCATTGATGCGACGCAGTCGAGCGTCAGCCCCTTGCAGGGCTTGCCCGAGGGCTGTTGTTTCTGAGCCATCGCATTCATGCAATCTGCGCTCATTCCCGAAATCGCCATCGGCGCGGAAACCGGGGCCGGGTTAGAGGCATAGGCCGCCGCTTGGCCCATGAGGCCAACCAAGGCTCCCAGCAGGAGGAAGAGATGCAGTACCCGTTTCACAGCCGTTACTTCTTACACCCGTCCTTATCGTAGAACAACGACATCATCGTCCGCCATGACGCGCAAAGACATGCTGTCCACCTGGACCGAAGGCGACGACATTATAGGGGTCCACGTGTTGCCCCGGGACTTCCATCCCCGGCGAGCCCATCGGCATCCCGGCAACCGCAAGTCCACGCACGCCGCGCGGCTTCTGGGCAAGGACGCGCTTCATGTCGGTAATCGGGACATGACCCTCGAATGCCATGCCGTCTACAATCGCTGTATGGCAGGATGACAGGCCCGAAGGAACGCCTTGGGTCCGCTGGAAGCTGGAGCGCTGGCGATCGTCGATGATGGTTACTTGGCGCCCGAACTGCTTACGCACCTGCGCCGCCCACTGCGCGCAGCAGCCACAGCCCGGATCGCGGTGAACCACGATAGGCGTCGCCGCCGCGCTGGCGACCGAAACCGACGCAAGGACCAACGACAATGCGACTTTGAGTTTCATATCGTCCTTCACCGCACCCATTCATCAAGGCTACCACTCTTCATAATACGCGCGACCGCCGCCTACCCCTCAAAAAGTGGCAGACGGTCGCAAGATTACCGTAGCGATCACGAACCGACATTCGTCGATGGGCAATCCAGGGTCGTTGCAGACCTCTCGCACTCGCGTCGATTTATGCAGTCGAAAAGCATTATTGCACCCGAGCAGGCCGCATTTCACATCTCAGCGACCCGGTCGCACGGCCGTAAGTTGACCGTTCGGAGTCCCGCATTCCCAACAGACGTGACGTATCTTTTCCTGTTCAATTCCACGTCGAGCAGAGCGACCCTCAGATCACATATTTGTCCCAGCTCGCATAATGTTCAGCGCTGCGCTTGCCGCGCGGAAGGCTGAGACCGACGAGGGCGAGCCCTATGATCACCGAAACGATCGTTCCCAGGTGGCCGGCCCCCGTCAGCAGGAAAGGGGCAGCAACCAGCCAGGCGCCGAGCGCGCCATTGATGAAGCGCACGGCGCGGGCAACTTCGGCGGTGGCGATGATCGCGACGGTGATGACCAGGGCACCAATGACATGGTCGCTGTTCGCCATGGCGCCCTCATTGCCCAGTGTCACCCGCGTGAGCATGAGGAATGCGCCGAGCGCGATACTGACCGCCAGCGTCCACGGCAGGGTCAGCCCCCGCTTTGCATCGGCCCAAAATGCGGCAGGCGACGACATCA
>JAVBXL010000075.1 GCA_030824575.1 bacterium
GGGGCGGGGGCGGGCGTCTTGGGGTCCGGCCGGCCGTCATGGCCTTCGAACATGGCGGGCTGGTGACCGGCGCCATCGTCCATGCCCAGTGCGGACAGGTAGGTTTCGAGGACGGCCTGCATCTCCTGGCGGAGGTGCGGCTCCATTTTGCGCAGGCGGATGATCTGACGCATGATCTTGGCGTCGTACCCGGTGGCCTTGGCCTCCAGGTAGACGTCCTTGATGTCGTCGTTGATCCCCTTCTTCTCTTCCTCCAGCCGCTCGATGCGCTCGATGAGAAGGCGGAGCTGGTCCGCTGCTATGCTGCCATCAGACATGTGATAAACCTCCACCGGAGACTCGAGCGGGAAATGAAAGGGTGACGCCGAATGGCAGCGGACGACTGGGATCTTGAAGCAGACGGCTCACTGCATCTGGCGCCGGCCATTGACTGGCGTGTTGCGAGCACGGGGCTGCTAGTCGCTGCGCGGCTATCGGCTGCATATCTTCGAGACGCAGAACCCGTGATGCTGAACCTCCAGCTCGGCTTTGCGCCTGAGCAAGCTCGACAACTTGGTCAGGCGTTATGCCTGGCAGCGGATCGCATAGAGGGCAGAACAGGCGAGGCGTAGATTCAGGCATCGGGAGCCACGCCTCCTGCCTCGCCCGCGAAAACCTTCGGGCTGAGCGGCTGGACGGACGCGTCAACCGCAACCTTCCCCACCACAAAATCATGATACGCCTTCGCCCGCGCGACAACGTCCTCGGGGCGCAGCGTGAGATCGTGCGCCAGCTTCAGGCAGTCCAGCCGATAGTCGTCCATAGTGATCCCCGCTGTACGAAAATGGAACATTGAGTGAACAAATGATGGTTAATGCTCTGGACTGTGCACAATGGTGCGGTGCAATGAGAAATTGAAGCCCATCAGCCGGTGACCAAATGCTATCAAATACTCTGATTGTTACACGCTCTGCTCCGCCGATCTTCGTTTCGGTGAAGTTGTGATGGCCCGAGACCATGGCTCGATTTGCTCTAGCGTCGAAATCTGCTTGTCAGTTAAAGCGGTGATACTCGGATGCATCCAGCCGGTTTTCCGGAATATATGGATGGCAAGCGGGCGAGACGGCGTTCGCTTGCAATTCAGTATTTCGCTGGCGTAAGATATGCTTATCCCCGCAGCAGCAGCGAGCGCAGACGTCGATGGCTGTGTTTCCATCGGGATTTATTCGCACAATGCGAATTTATACGCAAGTCAGGAATATCGCAATCCGGGGAATGACCTAGTTGCTGACCTTTCGCATAATGCGAACATGCAGGACGATGATAAAAACGGCGGGCCGAACCATCTTCGAGCATGGATGAGGTTCCGTAAAATCAAGGGTGCCGAGCTTGCTGAGGCGCTGGGCATCACAGCAGGCATGGTCAGCGACCTTGCCAATAGTAAGCGTGCGCTCTCTGCGAAGTGGCTGCGCCGCTTGGCAGATGCGCTTCACACGACACCTGGGTTGCTCCTAGATCACGATCCGCAGGACCTTGATAGCGACATCATTGAGATGTGGGTGAACGCGAGCGCGGCGCAGCGGCGCCAGTTGAAAGACGTGGCCCAAGCGCTCGTGCGGACTGGCACGGAGGGCTGAGGGTTGGATCGTGACACTCGCAACAGCTGCCGGATTTTCTCTAGCCTATTCCTAATAACTGCCATGTTCGCAGCTTGCTGGGGTATATGGGACCCTAACCGGATGGCGGCAGCGGCGTCTTTCATATGCGTCGGAGGGGCAATCGGCTGCCTGCTGATGCTCGCTAACTCTGGTGCGAACTGATTTGTTGAACTACCTACTTGATACGGTGTCAGAATAAAGTTCGCACGTTGCGAATTAGTTTGTTGACATGATATTCGCGTTTTGCGAATGTCGCTCCCGTAATCAACGGGAGGCCTCATGCTCGCTCTCATCACCGACGACACGCTCCGCGCCCCGGCCGTACCGCCGCTGGCACCTGTGCTCGACATCGAAGCCGACGTCACCGCGCTTGAGCTGGACTGGCTCGAAGACGCGCTGCGCGACGCCCATACGCCCGGCTGTCTGTCCGACCCTGCATCCTTCAAATGCTTCGATGACGCATGGCTCAGGCTGGAGCGGCTGTCCGCTGGACTAGGCATGGTGGAAGGGCAGGGCGATGGCGTCGTCGCTTGGGCAGAGGACTATCTGCGCCGCCACGGCCGCCCTGTTCACCAGCCGGCCGCGCTGACCGTCGGCTCGTCAGAATATCGCCAGCGGCATGTCGCCATGCTGTGGGAGGCGCAGCTCTGGCACGAAGCGATTATGATCCTGTCCGGCGCTGCGGCCATCGGCCTGCTGTTCTATGCCATCGCGAAGGACGTGCAGTCATGGATGTGATCGCTTTCCCCGTGCAGCGGGCGCTGGGCACCACCGCGCCCATCTCGCCCGGCCCTATCAAGCACGACGTCGCCACCTTGTTGGTCCGTGCGCTGAGCCGCCTCCTGACCGCGACCGTCGATACCGCTCTCGCAGATGGTCTGGCTCTGTCGATCGGCGAGGCCGGTGCGCGGGAACAGGCGCTTGAGGCGCTCGCCGCGTGGGAAGCCGGCCGCAACGAGCCGTCGGCATGACCGCCCGGTTCAACACGCGTGGCCGTGATCCGCTCGCCACATCGCCGCAGACGCAATGGCAGGCGCAGCGCACGCGCGGTCCGATCATGCCGATGGAGCAGCCACGCCGCCGGTGGTGGCAATTCTGGAAGGCCAGCCGATGAACATCGATTTCGCGGGGATTGCTCTTACGCGCTTGCTCCGCTTCAAACGCCTTATGGATTCGCCGGTGGTTGAAGTAGCACCGCCGACCGAGCAACCTGCGCCGTTCTACACCGTATGGCGGCCGACTGGCTCCGCGCCGACGAAGCGCCACGCCACACGTGGTAACGCAGAGCACGAGGCTGAGCGAATTGCTCGCATGTACCCAGGGTTCGACGTCTTCGTCATGGTCCCGGCCAGCCGGGTGAAGGCGGCAAGAGTGGACCGCGAAGACTTCACGCGGATCCATGGGGCGGACTGCCTGTGTTCGCGCTGCGCTGCCTATGATGATGGGGTGCCGTTCTGATGTCCGTGCCCACCATCATCGTCGCAGGCCTCGGCCGGTGCGGATCGTCACTTGTCATGCAGATGCTGGCCGCCGCCGGGGCACCGTGCGTCGGCACCTATCCCGATTTCGAGGATGCCGTCTCGGTGCTGCTCGATCCCAGGGACACCGAAGCACAGCGCGAGTTCTACAACACGTGCAAGGGGAGGGCGGTCAAGCTGCTCGATCCGCATCTGAACCAGCCGCCGATCGGCCTCGACTATCGCTGCATCTTCCTGTCCCGCCATCCGGTCGAACAGGCCAAGAGTATGTTGAAGCTGCTCGGGATGGCGAACAACCGCAAGGCGCGGAAAGCGATGGAGCAAAGCGTTCGCACTGACACCGGCCGCGCCCGGCTGGCGATGACGAAGATCGGCGACGGGCGATATCTCAACATCACGTTCGAGAACCTGATCCACGATCCCGAAGGCACGGCGCGGGTCATTGCTGACTGGGTGCGCACCTATCGCGGCCAGCCGCTCGACGTTGCCGCTATGGCGCGGTGCGTGCGCCGCCGCCCGGCCACCTGCTTGCCTCACATGCTCGAACTGGAGCTGCTCGCCCATGTCTGATCTCATCGCCCAGGCGCTGACGTTCGTCAGATCGCCCGCCTATATCGACCTTACCGCCCGTCAGCTCGCCATCATCGGCGTGGCGATGGACGCGGGCCAGCCGCTCCGGGTGAAGGACATGGCCGAGGCTATCAAGGTGGAGAAGCCCGTCGTCTCCCGCGCGCTGGACCGGATGGAGCGCGAGGGCCTGCTGGAGCGGCGGAAGGGCAAGGACAAGCGCGATTGCTTCATCCATGTGACGGATGCCGGCCGGGCGTTCCGTGCTTCGATCGGTGGTGTAGCGTGAGTAACTGGTTCAAGGATCGCCGTCAGGAGTTCATCGCTGGCACGCTCCGTCATTTCGGGCAAGTCCGCCGCGCTGATCTCATCCGCGAATTCGACATCACGGCGGCGGTCGCATCGGCAGACATCGCCGCGTTTCTTGCGAACAATCCGCCATTCGTCCGCTACGACGTAAGTGCGAAGGCCTATGTTCTGGAGGAGCCCGTCAGTGACTGACCTCGCCCAAACCATCGCCACCATCATCGACGCGCCTGCCTGGGGCGAGCGCAACACGATGCACCTGGTCGGCCGCAAAGTGCTCCGCGATTCCGCCCGTATGCGCAAGCAGGACAAGCACCGGCGCGCCGCGTCGATGAAGAAGGCCGTCCGCATCCTTGAAGCGATGGCGGGCCATTTCACTGACGCGGCGCAGATCGCAATGGCCTTCGAGGAGCCAGCCGATGTCTGAGCATGTCCGTATCCGCCGCGACTGGATCGACGTTCGTCACGAGTATCTCCAGCACGACGGCCGCTGGATGGCGGGGGCGTGCGCAAAGCCCGGCTTCTGCCGCGAATGCAACCGTGATGGCGAGCGCCAGCCGATGGCGTTCATCGCCAAGGCGTGGGAGCCGGGCGTCGATCCCGAGCGCGCCGCGCGCCTCATCATCGCGGCGCACCTCTACATCCCGATCAAGCTGGCCGACGATGACGCGGTCCTGCGCGCAACCGAGTTTCGCCGACTGTCGATCGCCTATCATCTGGAGATCCTGCGCGGTCAGCCAATCGCGGATGCAGATGTGCTGGCCGCCCGGACCATCGGCGAGCTGATTTCTCTCGTTTCGATGCAGGAGGCAGCATAATGGGCGCCCACGCTCCATTCTGGCCGCGTATGATGAAGCGAGCGACGGCCTGCGCCTATCTCGACCTCACGGCGGCCGAGATGGAGCGTGAGATCGCGGTCGGACGCTTGCCGCATCCGGTCAAGCTGGGCAACGGCCTGCACTGGAGCCGGGCCGAGATCGATACCTATCTGGAGCGCCTCACCGGCGAGGCGGAAGTCTCGGACGATTGGCGCAAGGGAGTGAAGCTCTATGCCAGCTAAGACCATCCCGCACGTCAAGCGGACCAAGGCGAAGGGCCACACCTATTACTATTTCGACACCGGCCAGGTGAACGAAAAGGGCAAGCGCATCTGGAAGGCCCTACCACTGCCGAGCGACCGGACATTCGGCGCGGTCTATGCCGCGATGATGGGTCACCGCACCCGTCGCGCCAACGCCGTGGCGCAACTTAGCCTCTCTGGCATGATCGACCTGTACCAGGCGAGCGACAAATTCAGCAAGCTCGCCGCCTCGACGCGCAGCCTGTACGAGCTCTATCACCGCGAGCTGATCGACAAGCTCGGATCGGCCCCGGCGCAGCTGGTGGAGCGCAAGGATATCGTCCTGCTGCTCGACAAGATGGCGGACCGGCCGGGCGCTGCAAACATGGTCCAGCGCGCCGGCAGTGCCGCCTATACGTGGGCGCGCCGCCGTGGCCATGTCACCAACGATCCCTTTGCCGACATCGAGGAGATGGCGACCGGCGAGCACCAGCCGTGGCCCGAGGATGTGCTGGCGAGGGCGCTGGCGAGCGAGGACGACTTCGTGCGCCTGTCTGTACATCTGCTCTACTACACCGCCCAGCGAATCGGCGACGTTGCCGCGCTGACCTGGCGCGACATCGTCGGCGACACGATCGTCATGACCCAGAAGAAGACGGGCAAGCCGCTTGAGATCCCGATCCACACCGAGCTGGCAAAGGAACTGGCCCGTCACCCGCGCAGCCTCTCGACCATCATCCCCGGCGCGGCGACCGAGGGGAAGAACAACAAGATCCGCCTGGCGCTCCAGGCAGCGTGCGCGCCCGTCAAGGTCGTGCCCCACGGCCTGCGCAAGAACGCGGTCAATTCGCTGCTAGAGGCGGGATGCAGCACCGGCGAGACGGCGGCCATCAGCGGCCAGTCGCTCGCCATGGTGGAGTATTACGCCAAGCAGAGGTCGCAGAAAAAACTGGGCCAGGCGGCCATGCTCAAATGGCAGCGCAAAAGTGATTAGTACGGAACCAGAACTTTCAAACCCATTCAAACCGCCCTTTTTTACTGCAGGGGACTGTCCATGTGTTTTACCAAAGGGTAACCACAGGGCAGATGGATTCACCCGACTTCCCCGTTGCCGCATTCGACCGGCGGGCCTGGCCGATGGGCGGGCGGCTGGACTATTGGACCGCGCCCGACGGCTGGCCGATCCGTCGCTATCGGCTGGGGTCCGGCACGCGCGGCCGGATGATGGTCATGGGCGGCCGCGGCGACATGATCGAAAAATATCTGGAGGTCATCCACCACTGGGCGGCGCGCGGCTGGGCCGTGACCAGCTTCGACTGGCGCGGGCAGGGCGGATCGGGCCGACTGACCGACGACCCTCTATGTGGTCATATTGGCGATTTCGCCGAATGGATTGTCGATCTGAACGGGCTCGCGGCCGACTGGCGGGCGGAAGGCGACGGTGCGACCGCGATGGTGGCGCATAGCATGGGCGGCCATATGCTGTTGCGCGCGTTGGCCGAAGGGATGCCTTCACCCGATGCTGCGGTGGTGATAGCGCCGATGCTGGGCGTCCATAGCGCGCCGTTGCCGCGCTGGCTGGCGGTGGCGATCGCTCGTTTCATGGTGCGTACCGGCCGGGGGGCGCTGCCCGCCTGGACGCAGAAGGAACAGTCCGAACGGCAAAGGCGGATGCGGCAGAAGCGACTGACGCATGATCCCGATCGCTATGCCGACGAAATCTGGTGGCGCGACCATAGTCGTGAGATCGCGCTGGGTCCGCCGAGCTGGAACTGGGTGCTCCAGGCCCTGGACTCGACGCAGGCTCTGGCGCAAGGCGAGGCCATCGCCCGCATCGCCACGCCGCTGCTGATTCTCGCGACCAAGGCGGACCAGCTTGTGTCCACGCCGGCCATCGTCAAGGTCGCGAGCCGGATTGCGGGCGCGCGGTTGCATGTTTATGGCCGGGAGGCGGCGCACGAGATATTGCGCGAGCTGGACCCAGTGCGGCTTGACGCGCTCCAACGGATCGATGCTTTTCTGGACGAGTTCCCCTGTTGAAACACCCCGACATCGTCATCATCGGCGGCGGCATTGCCGGGGCGAGCCTGGGCGCGCATCTGGCGGCTGACGCCCGCGTGCTGATTCTGGAGATGGAAGATCGGGCGGGCTATCACGCCACGGGTCGTTCGGTCGCCTTCTGGGAGGAAACCTATGGCGGGGCGGTGGTGCAGCCTCTGACCACGGCGTCGGGGCCTTTCCTCGCCACGCCCGATCCCGATTTTCATGACGGCCCCTTTCTGTCGCCGCGGCGGACGCTGCATATCGGACGGGCGGGTGATGAAGCACGACGCGATGCGTTGCTCGCGCAATTTTCCGGCAAAGTCGATTTGCGGCTTGTCGATCCCGCTGCGCTGGTGCCGGGGCTGCGGCCCGATTGGACGCTGGGCGTGCTGGAGGCGAGCTGCCAGGATATCGACGTGGCGGCGCTCCACGCGGCCTATCTGCGTCGTTTCCGCCATTTGGGCGGCGAAATTCGGCTTGACACACGGCTGGTGGCTGGTCAGGCAACAGCAGGTAGCTGGCGGATCGAGACGAACGACGGGACGATCCAGTGCCGCCTGTTGGTCGATGCGGCGGGGGCATGGGCCGATGAAGTCGCGGTCGCCTGCGGCGTTGCCCCGATCGGTATCCAGCCGTTGCGGCGGACCGTGGCGCAGTTGCGTGTGCCCACGATGCCCTCGGTCGACCTGCCGCTGGTCATGGACCTGTCCGAACGCTTCTACTTCAAGCCGGAAGGGCAGGGACGGTTGTGGTTGACCCCGCATGACGAGGCATGGTCGCCGCCCTGCGACGCCGCGCCGGAGGAGCTGGCGGTGGCGGAGGCGATCGCCCGGTTCGAGGAAGCGGTCGACTGGCCCATCGCGGCGGTGGAGCGGAAATGGGCGGGGCTGCGCAGCTTCGCCCCCGATCGCGCGCCCGTCTATGGCTTCGACCCCGATGCGCCGGGCTTCTTCTGGTTTGCAGGGCAGGGCGGCTTTGGCATCCAGACTGCGCCTGCCGCGGCGCTGCTGGCGAGCGCGTTGATCCGGGGCGAAACGCCGTCGGCCGTCCTTGCCAGCCTCGATTCGCATGCCTATTCTCCGGCCCGGTTTCGGTGACGAAACGACTCTGGAGATAGAACATGGCGCACAAGTTCGTGATCGAGAAGAACAAGGCTGGCGAATTCGTCGCCAAGTTCAAATATAACAGCGAAACGATATTCTGGACCGCAGGCTATTCCAGCAAGGCGGGCGCGAAGAATGCGATCGAATCGGTGTTGAAGAACGGCCCCGGCGCGCCGGTCGAAGAGGCCGAATAGCCTTACATCCGCATCGCACGGCGACTGGCCAGGCCCATCATCGCGAAACCGGCGAGCGCGGCGGCGACATTGGCCATCGCCGCGCCCTTCGTGCCGTAGAGCGGGAGCAGCGCCGCCTGCGCGCCCAGCAGCAGCAGGGTGGCGACGAAGGTGATGCGCAGCGACAGGCCCGCCCTGTCGGTCGCCATCAGCAGCGGGCGATAGCTGACCCCGATCAGGTCGATGCAGGCGGCGACGCCCAGCATCAGCAGCAGCGGATAGGCGGGCAGGAAATCCTGGCCCGCGATCAGCCCCAGCAGCGGATGGCCGATCGTAACGATCAGGCCGATGATGACCGCACCTGCCAGCAGCGCCAGCCGGTTGGTGCGGCGGAACAGGGCCGACAGCGCTTCCTTGCCATGGCTGTTGGTGCGGGATAGTTCCACAAAGATGCTGCGCGAGAGCAGGCTGGAAATCTTGGTCAGCGAATTGGCGAGTTGGTTGGCGAGGCGATAGAGGCCCGCGCCTGCTGGCCCCACGAAGCCGCCGACGATCAGCACCGCAACCTGCTGGCCGATCGAGGACAGGCTGGTCTGGAGATTGGTGGCGGTCAGGAAGCCGATGATGCCGGGATTTTCGGTCCGCGCGTCCAGCGCCCGCCCGGTGCGCCAATTGCCGATCCTTCCACGCCCTACCTTCAGCGCAAGATACCAGTAGCTTATGGCGCATAGCAGTTCGGCAAAGGCCCAGGCGATCAGGAAGCCGCTGATGTCGGGCATGACCGCCAGCGCCACGGCTGCGCCGATCATTCGCCCCACGGGAATCATGGTTTCAGCGAAGGCGGCCGAATCGAATCGGTCGAACAGGCGCAATATGCCGGTCGGGCTGGATCGGATGGTGACCATCATGACCATACAGAAGGCCCAGACCTGCCATCCCATGTCCGGCCCGATCCCCAGCAGGTCGCCGAAGAGCAGGATGATGGCCGCGGCGATCAGCCCGCCTGCGACCGCCGAGGCGAGGTCGATCAGGATGCAGAAGCGCAGCACGCGGTTGAGGGCGTCGCCATTTCCATCGGTCAGATGTGGCTGGCCATAGCGGACGACGATCTGCCAACTGTCGAAGCTGACCAGTGTCTTGATGACGTTGGCGGCGCTCAGCACCAGGGCGAAACGGCCGAAATCGGCCACGCCCAGCGTGCGGGTGACGATGGCAAGATAGGCGAGGCTGAGCACCGCGCCCACGCCCTTGCCGCCCAGCAGCCAGCCGGTATTGGCCAGGATGCGGGCGAAACCGTCCCCCGCCGCGCCCGATCCGCGCTTGAACATCATATGGACTGCCGGTCCTTGCGTCTGGTCAGAAAATCCGTTCGCCCTGAGCCTTTCGAAGGGCTGCTCTTTCCTGCCATATGGATAGGAAAGAGAAGGGCTTCGACAGGCTCAGCCCGAACGGATCTTTCGAAGCTGCGCTTTAGGCGAGCGTCGGGGCGAGTGCAAACGCCGCCTTTTTTTTGGCCAAATTCCTCTCTAAAGCCCCCCTCATGACGATTACCAAAGCCATCATCCTGTCGGCGGGCCAAGGCTCGCGCCTGCTGCCGCTGACCCGCGACGTGCCCAAATGCATGATCGAGTTTAATGGGCGCACTCTCATTAGCTGGCAGATTGCCGCGCTGGTCGCCAATGGCGTTACCGATATCGTGGTGGTCACGGGGTTCCGCACCGAGCGGGTCGAGGATCATGCGCTGCAACTCTATCGCGAAACCGGCGCGCGCATTCGCTGCGTGTTCAACCCCTTCTTCCAGGTCGCCGATAATCTGGGCACCTGCTGGATCGTGCGGGAGGAGATGGACCGCGACTTCATCATCCTGAACGGCGACACCATCATATCGGACGAGATCGTCGCCAAGCTGATCGCCGGGGCGCAGGATGCCATCACCGTGACCGTCGATATCAAGGCGGACGGGGACTATGACGATGACGACATGAAGGTGAACCGGGACGCGAGCGGCCGGCTGCACCATATCGGCAAGCGGCTGCTGCCGCCCGACACCAATGCCGAATCGATCGGGATGCTGGCTTTCACCGGCGAAGGGCCGGCGATCTTCCGCAACCAGATCAACCAGATGATGCGCACGCCCGAAGGGGTCGAGCGCTGGTATCTGCGCGCCATCGACATCATCGCCAAGGGCAACCGCGTCGGCACCGCGTCCATCGAGGGGCTGGAATGGCAGGAGGTCGATTTCCATCAGGATGTCGAGGCGGCGATGGCGCTGACGGCCAAGTGGGTGGCGGAAGGGCGCTACGGGAAATAGGGCGTGCGTCGGGCGGCGCGATGAAGCGGCGGGCCGAAGTATACAGTGTCGTGGGGCGATTCCGGTCAATAGTATCGGTAAAGTCAGCGCGACGCCTCTGTGACGCTCTTGTGGGGTCACGATAGGGTCACGACTGAGCCGTGGGCAGGTCATATCCGGGCCACGCCGACGCGACAGGGACGCTCTGCTTATGCGCCGGCGACGCGCCACCTGCGCGATGGCTGGACGCTGCTTGCGGTCATGGGGCAGGCGGAGCGGGTTCACCCTTGAGGATAAACCAGACAAAATCCTACATTGGAAGGCTGTTGTGGGGGGGGGGAGGACGGGCGGACGGGAACGACCAAAGTCGGTCGCTTATTCAAGAATGCGTAAGGCTCAGAAGCGGACGTCGATTCCCCAAAAACTGCGGTTTCGTCACTTTCTAACTGGCCTGATCTGCCATCCCTGCGGGTAGAAGCGGGCGTTTGGGGCAGCCTTGGAAGTTATACTGGTTGGCCGTGGCTTCGATAGATACACGGTCACCGTTTGGCCTTTTTTCAGATATGGTCCGGGAGGTGAGCACATACCCCGGCCGTCATAAACGTGATAATTGAGCGGATAAGTTGGGTAGGGAAACTGCCCGGAGACTACTTGTTGGACACGCAGAGTTGCTAGGGCAAATCCGGACGTGGCCACATCGTTCGTGATCTTACCGATCAACACGACGTCGTAGTTGGCGCGGGCGGGATCGAATGGGGGTGTATCCACCGCGCAGGCGTAACTTGGCGGTGAAAATGCGAGCGTAAACCCAGCAATCGCTGATAATATGATGTGCTTCATAACTGGCCCACTGTGTTGCCCAAACGGAGTTAGATAGCAAAATGGCGACTATTCGGTAACCGACTACACAAAATGGCGACCGGCCTACAAAACGTCCGTTTCCGCACTTTTCTGCCGGAAAGCAGACAGTCCGCTATCCACCCTTCTTCGTCATTCCCGCGAAGGCGGGAACCCATTTCCCACCCTCTCTACACGGCGCAAAGTCTGGAGATGTTCAGAAGAGTCACGTGCCTCTTCTGAACCCGCCTCCTCGGGGATGACGGTATAAAAACGAGGCGTCCGCTCCCCACCCCTTTTCGTCATGCCGGCCTGCGCAGGCGTGACGAGCGTTGGCGTTATGCCATTCCCCCGTCGAACAGTCCCTTCAGCCAATCCCGCACATCGTCCAACGCGCCGTCCAGTTTCACCGCCACGCTAAGGTCTGGCTGTCCCGGCCAGCCTGCGTCCGGCACCGTCACCCCCGCCGCGCTCCGTTCGCCCTCATAGCGCGGGATCACGTGGAAATGGACATGGGGGTCGACTATCATCAGCATCAGATAGTTGATCTTCGCATAGTCCACCGCCTTGGTGAGCGCGGCCTCGATCGTCGCGGTGACGGTCTTTAACTCAGCATGGGCCTCTGCCGGCAGGTTGCCGAAGGCGGTCGCGTCGCTCTTGGCCGCAAGTATCAGCGATCCGAGCGTGGGTTGGGCTGGGCGGAGCAGGACGACCCAGTGGTCGAACTCGGCGATCAGGGTGGCGGGGTAGCCGAACTTCTCGATCGTGCTGTTCATGCCGCCGCCTCCGCCTCGTCCATCCAGCTGACGATCGGCTGGCCGCTGCGTTTGACGGCATAGGCCTGGGCGAGGCGGACGGCGTGGACGACCAGCGAAATGACCGTCCACCAAGCCAGCGCGATCAGGCCGATGTCGGGGCGGGCGAAGAGTAGCGACACGAACAGGATCACCATGTTGGGGTTGCGCCGCGCGGTGATGAGGCGGAACTGGCTGTCGAAGGGGCGCCAGACATGGATGTCCATCTTGAAGTCCTTGAGGAACATGCCCTCGATCAGCCGTTGGAGGATATAGCCTGCGATCACCGCGACCATGACCAGCGTGAAGGCCTGGGTCGAGAGCGAGAGGCCCCAATAGGCTAGGCCCGTGCCCCAGAAATACCACCAGAAGGGCGGGTGGACGAGGTCGACGCCATGGTCGATCACATTGCCCCATTTGGACGAGGTGATGGTGCAGCGGGCGAGTTTGCCGTCCACAGTGTCCAGCACCATGAAGATGAAGCCGCTCAAGAAGCCGGTCCAGTACATGCCTTCCGCGAACAGGAAGGTCGCGAGCAGGCAGAGGGTGACGCCGATCACCGACACCATGTTGGGCGTCATCTTTAGCTGCGCGGCGATGCGGGTCAGGATCAGCGCCAGTTCGGGCCAGAGATATTTGGTGAGGATGTCCGTGACGCCCTTGTATGCACCGAAATAGCTTTGCCGCTCGATCGCGCGCCGGGTCGCGGGGGTCAGCTCGCGCACCATCGGCTGTTCCAGCTTGCGCAACTGGCGGTTGTAGAGCTTGCGGCCGTTCGACAGGTCGATGACATGGGGCGCGGCCAGCGGATCGCTGCCCTGCGGCACTTGGCCCACGATCGGCGTGCTGCCCCAGGCGAACAGCGTGCCCGGCGTTTCGAGCACCAGGCGCAGCAGCAGCGGGTCGAAGGCATAGGTCAGGTTGAAGAGCAGCTCATGCCCCGGCGCGAGGGTGCTGCCATTCTTCGCGGCACTTTCCGCCATGCGGCGATTGCGTTCGGCATTGGTCATGCCCCAGATCGGAGTCGCATTGTCCCCCAGCAGACGGACCGGGCCGATGTTCGTGATGAGGGTCTGGGTCATGCTTTCAGCTCTTCGCGGGATGAGAGGTTTGGGCGAAATTCAGGATGAGGTCGGCCTGACGCTGCGAGGCGGGGACCGGGGACAGATCGATCGATTGCTGCATCGCGGCTTCCTGCGCAGTAACGAAGCCGGGTTGCAAGTCGGCGGCGCGAGCGAGGGCTTGCGGAAGGGCGTCGGCGCTGTCGATCACCTGCCCCAGCCGCCAATGGGCGAAGGCGTCGCCTGCGCCGTCGCGATGGTTAAGGTTGAGGAAGATGCAGGGGCGGGGGTGGAGCAGAAATTCATACACCTGGCTCGACACGTCGCCCAGATAGACGTCCGCGCTCATCGTATAGCTCATGTCGATCGAATGGCGGCTGCCCATGTCGACGCGGATATGGGGCGCGTGGCTGACGATCGGGGCGGCGGTGCGCGCCAGCTTGGTATGCGGCGCGATGATGACGTTCCAGCCGGTGAGCGATTCCAGCGCGCTGAGCATCGCCGGCTCATGATTGACCCAGGAGGACAGGGCCGGGTCGAAATGCGGATTATAGAGCAGCACCGGATCGTCATTGTAGAAGTAACGCTGGCGCGGCGCCTTCAGCTCGAACTTGGGATAGCCGCCGACGGCGACCGTTTCGGGCGTGCACAGGCCCCGGTCGATCATGCGGTGGCGGTCCTTTTCGCCCGCGACCAGGGTCAGGTCGAAATCGGCATGGCGCCTCTTATAGCCGCCCTCCCGGTCGCCCGCGCCATGTTTGATGAGGATGAGGCGGGACGCGAATCCGGGTACGCGGCGCAGCCAGGCGCTGCTGATCTCCGTCGTCACCAGCGTCGGGAAGCGGGCGATGGTCGCATAATTGAGCAGCAGCGTGGCAAGGCGCGAGGGCTGGCGGAACAGCGAGTCGGGGCGCGAGGGCGGACGGCGCAGCCGGACCTGGTGCAAAATCCCCTGGGGATCATAGCTGGCGACCAGCGCCAATAGCTGGTCCGAAGGCGACAATATGCTGACCCGCATGTCGGGACGCCGGGCCAGTTCGAGCGCGGCGGGCAGCCAGTGATAGAGCTGTTGCGCTTCGGCGATGGCGAGAAAGGCGATGTCAGTGGGCAATGAAAGCAAGTCCTACAACGGGAAATCCTGCCCTAGCGATCAGGGCGTAGGACGCAAGCCGGGGCGGCATTGGCTGCGTGCCCAAATGGGCAGGCTGCGCAGAAACATGGCTTAGGCGCTGGACCTTTGCTCAATTTTTGTTATGCGCAACGCCAACCCTACAGACATATTCGAAGAGGCTCCACGAGCGATGGCCGAATTTGCGTTGCCCAAGAACAGCAAGATCAGTGGCAAGGGTGTGTCCCACCCCGCACCCGCCGGCGCGTCCAATGTGCGCAGCTTCAAGGTCTATCGCTACGATCCCGACTCCGGACAGAACCCGCGTTACGACACGTTCGAGATCGATCTCGACACATGTGGACCGATGGTTCTGGACGCGCTGCTGAAGATCAAGAATGAATATGATCCGACGCTGACATTTCGCCGGTCGTGCCGCGAGGGCATTTGCGGCAGCTGTTCGATGAACATGAACGGCAAGAACGGCCTGGCCTGCACCACCGCGATCGACGAGTGCAGCGGCAAGGATGTGCGAATCACGCCGCTGCCGCATATGGACGTGATCAAGGATCTGGTGCCCGACTTTACCCATTTCTACGCCCAGTATAATTCGATCCAGCCCTGGCTGAAGACCGTGTCGCCGCCGCCGTCGGGCAAGGAGCGGCTCCAGTCGCCCGCGGACCGTGAGAAGCTGGACGGCCTGTACGAGTGCATCCTTTGCGCCTGCTGCTCGACCAGCTGCCCGTCCTACTGGTGGAACAGCGACAAGTTCCTCGGCCCCGCGATCCTGCTCCAGGCCTATCGCTGGCTGGCCGACAGCCGCGACGAATATACCGGCGAGCGGCTGGACGAGCTGGAAGATCCCTTCCGCCTCTATCGCTGCCACACCATCATGAACTGCGCGAATGTCTGCCCCAAGGGCTTGAGCCCGGCCAAGGCGATCGCCGAAACCAAGAAGATGATGGTCGAGCGGCAGCTCTGACGGCGTGAGCGCGGGTGAAAAGGCGATAGCGCGGCGCGTCACCGACGGGCCGCGCGCTGGCTGGCTGCAATGGATGGAGCCGGTGCCAGACACGTTCCTGACCCTGCTTGGTCCGATCTACTCGCAGCCCGACGGCGCCGCGCGCGCCATCGTCGAGTTGGAGCCCCGCGCCAATCATCGCAACCGGCTCGGCTCGCTGCATGGCGGCTTTCTCGCGGCTTTTGCCGATCATGCCTATTTTTCCGCGATGGTGGCCATCGGCCGTCCGGCACAGGCCAGCGCGGTCACGGTCGACTTGTCGATGCAATATTTGGCTGCGGGCCGGGCCGATCATATTCTGCGCGCGCAGGTCGAATTGCTGGGGGAAACCGGGCGGTTGCTGTTCCTGCGCATGACATTGGTGCAGGATGGGCGGACGATCGCCGCGTCCACCGCGACCTTGCGCAAGGCACCCGAAGCATGACGACCCATGTGATGGACCGCTACCGTGCGCTGGTGGCGGCGAGCGAGTTGCGCGCTGACCCCGACCAGGAGGCCGGCGCCGCACGGCTGGACGCGCTGCAACGCGAACTGGAAGCAGCGCCCGCGCGTGGATCGACGCTGTGGAAGCTACTGCGCAAAGCGCCCGAGCCGCCCCGCGGCCTCTATATGTGGGGCGGGGTGGGGCGCGGCAAATCGATGTTGATGGACCTGTTCTTCGACACGGTGCACATCCAGCGCAAGAAACGCGCGCATTTCCATGAATTCATGCTCGACGTCCATGCCCGGCTGGCGCAGGCGCGCAAGTCGGAAACGGGCGATCCGATCCCGCCGGTGGTCGAGTCGCTGGCCGACGAAGCGCGATTGCTGTGCTTTGACGAGATGGTCGTCAACAATATGGCGGACGCCGCGATCATGTCGCGGCTGTTCACCGGCCTGCTGGAAAAGCGGGTGACGATCGTCACCACATCCAACCGTGAGCCGGACGAACTCTATAAGAATGGCCTCAACCGCCAGCTCTTCCTGCCCTTCATCGAGCTGATCAAGGTGAAGCTGGACGTGATGACGCTGAACGGGCCGGTCGATTACCGGCGCGACCGGCTGGGCGACGCGACGCTGTGGCATTGCCCCAATGGCGATGACGCGACCCAGGCGCTCAGCACCGCCTTCTTCCGCCTGACCGACTATCCGCCGTCCGACCGCGCCCATGTGCCGTCGGAGGATATCGCCGTGCAGGGCGGCAGGACGCTGCATGTGCCCAAGAGCCTGAAGGGCGTTGCGGTCTTCTCGTTCAAGCGGCTGTGCGCGGAAGCGCGGGGGGCGCCCGACTATCTGGCGATCGCGCGCAAATATCATACGGTCATCATCGTGGGCATTCCCGTGCTGGGGCCGGAAAAGCGCAACGAGGCCGCGCGCTTCGTGACGCTGATCGACTCGCTCTATGAGTATAAGGTCAAATTGCTGGCGTCGGCCGATGCCGAGCCGGCCCGCCTCTACCCAGAAGGGGATGGCGCGTTCGAATTTGAACGCACTGTGTCGCGGCTTATGGAAATGCAGTCGGACGACTATCTCGCTTTGGGTCACGGACCCAAATGAGCAAATAGCGTGCTCCCGCGACGCCGGGAGTCCAGTTTACGCGTCTGGACTGGACTCCCGGCGTCGCGGGAGCACGTATCGCTGTGGATATGATGCATGCAACTCGTCGCCGGGTGGAATCCACCCGTCGGATGTCGTACGGGCCATTCATCAGGCCGCAATCTTAAGATGCAAAACGGGCCGGGCGCCCCCGAGGAGAAAGGCGCCCGGCAGGATACCGCTGCAGGGAAGGCTGAGGACCAGGGTAGAAGTCCGCAGCGACAGGGTGTGAATCGCTTCTAATGCAATTGCGAATGAATTGCAAAGATAATTTGGACTTGCGGCTTTTGGCAGGTTGAAACCCCCGTCCGAAGGGCGTAGGCGAACCAGCAATTCCAGTAGTCATGGCTTGGAGGACGATTGCAATATGGCCCGTAAGAAGATTGCGCTGATCGGCGCTGGCAATATCGGCGGCACGCTGGCGCACCTGGCGGCGATCAAGGGACTGGGCGACGTCGTCCTGTTCGACGTTGCAGAAGGCGTGCCCCAGGGCAAGGCGCTCGACCTGTCGCAGTGCGCGTCGGTCGAAGGGTTCGACGCCAAGATCACCGGCAGCAACGATTATGCTGATATCGCAGGCGCGGACGTCATCATCGTCACCGCCGGTGTCGCCCGCAAGCCTGGCATGAGCCGCGACGATTTGCTGGGCATCAACCTGAAGGTCATGAAGGCCGTGGGCGAGGGCATCGCCGCCAATGCGCCCGACGCTTTCGTCATCTGCATCACCAACCCGCTCGACGCGATGGTGTGGGCGCTGCGCGAATTTTCGGGCCTGCCGCACAATAAGGTCGTAGGCATGGCCGGCGTGCTCGATTCGTCGCGCTTCAACCATTTCCTCGCCGAGGAATTCCAGGTGTCTGCCAAGGACGTCACCAGCTTCGTCCTGGGCGGCCATGGCGACACGATGGTCCCGGTCATCGAATATTCGACCGTTGCGGGCATCCCTGTTCCTGACCTGATCAAGCAGGGTCGTTCCACGCAGGAGCGCATCGACGCCATCGTCGCGCGCACCCGTTCGGGCGGCGGCGAAATCGTCGCGCTGCTCAAGACCGGTTCGGCCTTCTATGCGCCCGCCACCAGCGCGATCGCGATGGCGGAAGCCTATCTGGGCGACAAGAAGCGCCTGCTGCCTTGCGCTGCGAACCTGACCGGCCAATATGGCATCGACAATCTCTATGTCGGCGTGCCGGTCATCATCGGCAAGGATGGCGTGGAGCAGATCATCGAGATCGAACTGAACGAGGAAGCCAAGGCGAACCTCACCGTGTCGGTCGATGCCGTCAAGGAATTGCTAGAAGCGTGCAAGGGCATCGATCCCTCGCTCGCCTGAGCTTTAACAGCTGCACCGTCTCGTTCCAGGTAAGTGCGCAGCCTGGAACGGGGCGCTTTAGACCCAAGTGCCACTTCCACAGCAGATAAAGGGACACCCATGTCCATTCTGGTGAACAAGAACACCAAGGTCATCACTCAGGGTATGACCGGTGCCACCGGCACCTTCCACACCGAACAGGCCCTGGCCTACGGCACCCAGATGGTTGCCGGCGTGACCCCCGGCAAGGGCGGCACCAGCCATATCGGCCTGCCCATGTATGACACCGTCGCGGAAGCCAAGTCGAAGACCGGCGCCGACGCATCGGTCATCTACGTGCCGCCGCCATTTGCGGCCGATTCGATTCTGGAAGCGATCGACGCGGAAATCCCGCTGATCGTCGCGATCACCGAAGGCATTCCGGTCCTCGACATGGTTCGCGTGAAGCGCGCCTTGTCGGGCAGCAAGTCGCGCCTGATCGGTCCGAACTGCCCCGGCGTGCTGACGCCCGGCGAATGCAAGATCGGCATCATGCCCGGTTCGATCTTCTCCAAGGGTTCGGTCGGCGTCGTGTCGCGCTCCGGCACGCTGACCTATGAAGCCGTGTTCCAGACCACCAATGCGGGCCTGGGCCAGACCACAGCGGTCGGCATCGGCGGCGATCCGGTCAATGGCACCAACTTCATCGACGTGCTGGAGCTGTTCCTGGCCGACGAGGCCACCCATTCGATCATCATGATCGGTGAAATCGGCGGCGACGCCGAAGAACAGGCGGCTCAGTTCCTGATCGACGAGGCCAAGCGTGGCCGCAAGAAACCGATGGCCGGCTTCATCGCCGGTCGCACCGCCCCTCCGGGTCGTCGCATGGGTCATGCCGGCGCGATCGTGTCGGGCGGCAAGGGCGACGCGGAAAGCAAGATCGCGGCGATGGAAGCGGCCGGCATCAAGGTTGCTGCCAGCCCGTCCGAACTGGGTTCGACGCTGGTTGAAGTGCTGAAGGGCTAATCAGCGCCACTCTATGAAGGGCGGCCGGGCTGCACCCCGGCCGCTATTTTCCCGCTCCGCGACTGCACGCGGCTGGGATGGGACAAGGCAATGGGTTACGAGAACCAGGAATTCGAGACAGAGCGCGGGCCAAGCTGGGCGCGCGACAATTGGCCGCTGACGGAAACGGACGACCTGACCGGGGCGCTTGACCCCACGCAGATGCAGGTGGCCGTGAAGGCCGCCGCCAAGGCGCAGGGGAAGCCCGCATCCGAAGCCGACATCGCCGAAGCGGCCGAAGACGCCATCCGCGCGCAGATGCTAATCCGCACCTATCGCGTGCGGGGCCATCTGGCCGCCAATCTCGATCCGCTGGGCCTGACCCAACGCGATCTGCCGGCCGACCTGACACCGGAATATCATGGCCTGACCAACCCGGCCAAGAAGGTGTTCCTGGGCGGCACGCTGGGCCTGCAATTTGCGACCGTGGCGGAAATCGTCGCGATCCTGCGCGCCAATTATTGCGGCAATGTCGGCCTGGAATATATGCACATCGCCGATGTGGAGGAACGCCGTTTCCTGCAGGACCGGCTGGAGGGCAAGGACAAGGAAATCCACTTCACGCCCGAAGGCAAGAAGGCCATCCTGGCCAAGGTCATCCAGGGCGAGCAGTATGAGAAGTTCCTGGGCCGCAAATATGTAGGCACCAAGCGATTCGGCCTGGACGGCGGCGAATCGATGATTCCCGCGCTCGAAGCCATCATCAAATATGGTGGCGCGCTGGGCGTGCGCGAGATCGTCTATGGCATGGCCCATCGTGGCCGGCTGAACGTGCTGGCCAATGTCCTGGCCAAGGGCTTTCGCGTCATCTTCCACGAATTTTCGGGCGGCACCGCCAATCCCGAAGATGTCGGCGGTTCGGGCGACGTGAAATATCATCTGGGCACGTCCACCGACCGCGAGTTTGATGGCATCAAGGTGCATATGTCACTGGTGCCCAACCCGTCGCATCTGGAAACGGTCGATCCGGTGGTCCTGGGCAAGGTCCGCGCGCAGCAGACCTTCCGCGACGACCTGGGCAAGCATGAGCAGGTGTTGCCGGTGCTGATCCACGGCGACGCGGCGTTCGCTGGCCAAGGCATCGTCTGGGAATGCCTCGGCTTCTCCGGCGTGTCCGGTTACAATACCGGCGGTTGCATCCACTTCATCGTCAACAACCAGATCGGTTTCACGACCAGCCCGCAATTTTCGCGCGGCTCGCCCTATCCCAGCGACGTGGCCAAGGGCGTCCAGGCGCCGATCCTGCACGTCAATGGCGACGATCCCGAAGCGGTGACGTTTGCGTGCAAGCTGGCGATCGAATATCGCCAGACCTTCCACCGCGACATCGTGATCGACATGTGGTGCTATCGCCGGTTCGGGCATAATGAAGGCGACGAGCCTTCCTTCACCCAGCCGCAGATGTACGCCAAGATCCGCCAGCATCCCCCCGTCAGCGACGTCTATTCGGCGCGGCTGAAGGCGCAGGGCGTGGTCGATGACGATTATGTGAGTCACGTGACGGGCGAATTCGTCAACCATCTGGAAGACGAGTTCGAGGCGTCCAAGAGCTACAAGGCCAACAAGGCCGACTGGTTTGCGGGCCGCTGGTCCGGGCTGCACAAGCCGGCCGATGCGGAAACCAGCCGTCAGAGCGTGGAATCGGCGATCTCCAACAAGCTGTTCGACAGCCTGGGCAAGACGCTGACCACCGTGCCGCAGGGCCATGTCGTCCACAAGACGTTGCAGCGCGTGCTGGACGCCAAGGCCGAGATGTTCAAGTCCGGTGCCAATTTCGACTGGGCGACCGGCGAGGCGCTGGCCTTTGGATCGCTGTTGTCGGAAGGCTATGGCGTGCGCCTGTCGGGCCAGGATTCGGGTCGCGGCACGTTCAGCCAGCGGCACGCGGTCTGGGTCGATCAGGGGTCCGAGAACAAGTACATCCCGCTCGCGACCGTGCCGCATGGCCGGTTCGAAGTGCTGGACAGCCCCTTGTCCGAATATGGCGTGCTGGGCTTCGAATATGGTTTCGCGCTGGCGGACCCCAAGAGCCTGGTGATCTGGGAAGCGCAGTTCGGTGATTTCGCCAATGGCGCGCAGATCATCTTCGACCAGTATATCGCGTCGTCGGAAACCAAATGGCTGCGCTCCAACGGGCTGGTCTGCCTGTTGCCGCACGGCTATGAAGGGCAGGGGCCGGAACATAGTTCGGCGCGTCTGGAACGCTTCCTTCAGCTGTGCGCCGAAGGGAATATCCAGGTCGCCAACATCACGACCCCGGCCAATTATTTCCACGCGCTGCGTCGCCAGATGCTGCGGCCGTTCCGCAAGCCGCTGATCATCATGGCGCCCAAGTCGCTGCTGCGCCACAAGGGCGCGGTCAGCAAGGCCGAGGATTTCCTGGGCCAGACGCACTTCAAGCGCATCCTGTCGGACCCCAACGGGTCGGCCGACAAGGACACCAAGCGGTTGGTCCTGTGTTCCGGCAAGGTCTTCTACGACCTGATGGAAGCGCGTGACGCGGCCGACGACAAGGACGTGCAGATTGTTCGCATCGAACAGATCTACCCGTTCGCGACCGACGCCCTGGCGACGCGCATCGAGCGCATGACCCAGCTGGAAGAGGTCGTGTGGTGCCAGGAAGAACCGCGTAACAACGGCGCATGGTTCTTCGTCGAACCCTATGTCGAGGAAGCGCTGGACAAGGCCGGCAAGGCACCGATGCGCGCCCGCTATGCCGGTCGCAAGGCCGCCGCGTCGCCCGCCACGGGCCTCGCCAAGCGCCATGTCGCCGAGCAGGGCGCTCTTGTCGCCGATGCGCTGGGCCACAGCGTCCGCACCGAAATCCGTCGCCAGAAGAAAGGCTGATCAAGCTCATGGCTACCGAAGTCAAAGTCCCAACACTGGGCGAATCCGTTACCGAAGCAACCGTTGGCCAGTGGCTGAAAAAGCCCGGTGAGGCCGTGAAGGTAGACGAACCGATCGTCAGCCTGGAAACCGACAAGGTCGCGGTCGATGTGCCGTCGACCGTCGCCGGTGTCATGGGCGATATCGTCGCCAAGGAAGGCGACACGGTCAATGTCGGCGCGTTGTTGGCCTATGTGAACGAAGGTGCGGCTGCTGCGGCAGCACCTGCCGCTGCTGCTCCCGCGCCCGCTGCCAAGGCGGAAGCCGCTGCGCCGGCCCCGGCCGCTGCGGCCCCGGCTGCGTCGGACGATGAGGATAGCGGCAATTTGACGCTGTCGCCGGCGGTCCGCCGCCTGGTGCTGGAACATGGCCTTGACCCCAGCAAGATCAAGGGCACCGGCAAGGACGGCCGCCTGACCAAGGACGACGTCACCGCCGCCGTCGCCGCCGGTACGGCCAAGGCCGCCGCGTCGACCCCGGCCGCGGCGCCCGCCGCCGAAGCGCCCGCCGGCGCTCCGGTTTCTGGCCCAAGCCGCGCGCAGGAACGGGTGAAGATGACCCGCCTGCGCCAGACGGTCGCCAAGCGGCTGAAGGAAGCGCAGAACACCGCCGCGCTGCTGACCACCTATAACGACGTCGACATGACCAACATCATCGAGGCGCGCGCGAAATATAAGGATCTGTTCGAGAAGAAGCATGGCGTCCGTCTGGGCTTCATGGGCTTCTTCACCAAGGCGGTCTGCATGGCGCTGCGCGACATTCCGGGCGTCAATGCGCAGATCGAAGGCGACGAGATCGTCTATAATAATTTCTGCGACATCTCGGTCGCGGTGTCGGCCCCCACGGGCCTGGTCGTTCCGGTGATCCGCAACGCCGAGGCGCTGAGCGTCGCAGACATCGAAAAGACGATCGGCGGCTTTGGCAAGAAGGCCAAGGAAGGCAAGCTGACCATGGAAGATATGAAGGGCGGCACCTTCACCATCTCCAACGGCGGCGTGTTCGGTTCGCTTCTGTCCAGCCCGATCATCAACCCGCCCCAGTCGGCGGTCCTGGGCCTGCACCGCATCGAGGAACGCCCGGTCGTCCGCAACGGCCAGATCGTGGCGCGTCCGATGATGTATCTGGCATTGAGCTACGACCATCGCATGGTTGACGGTCGCGAAGCGGTGACCTTCCTGGTCGCGGTAAAGAATGCGATCGAAGATCCGACCCGGCTGCTGATCGACCTGTAAAGGTCGGAACCAGATACCATATCCGTTCGGGCTGAGCCTGTCGAAGCCCCGTCCTTCCTGAAGGACAAAAGAAGAAGTACAGCCCTTCGACAGGTTCAGGGCGAACGGAGATTGTTATGTCTGACTTCGATTATGACGTTCTGGTGATCGGCGCTGGTCCCGGTGGTTATGTCGCCGCGATCCGCGCGGCGCAGCTGGGCCTCAAGACCGCCTGCGCGGAAAGCCGCGAGACGTTGGGCGGCACCTGCCTCAATGTCGGCTGCATCCCGTCAAAGGCGATGCTGCACGCTTCGGAACTCTATGACGAAGCGGCCAATGGCACGCTTGCCAAGCTGGGCGTCAAGATCGACAAGATGAGCCTGGACCTGCCCACCTTGCAGGGGCAGCGCGTCGACGCGGTTAAGGGCCTGACCGGCGGCATCGAATTCCTGTTCAAGAAGAACAAGGTGACATGGCTGAAGGGCCTGGCCAGTTTCACGGGCGCCAACACCGTCGAGATCAATGGCGAGAAGGTGACGGCGAAGAATATCGTCATCGCCACCGGATCGTCGGTCACGCCGTTGCCGGGCGTCGCGGTTGATAACGCAGGCGGCAAGATCGTGGACTCCACCGGCGCGCTGGAACTGGACAAGGTGCCGGGGCATCTGGTCGTGGTCGGCGGTGGCGTCATCGGCCTGGAACTGGGTTCGGTCTGGAAGCGGCTGGGTGCGAAGGTCACCGTGGTCGAATATCTCGACCAGATCCTGCCCGGCATGGACGGCGAAGTCCGCAAGGAAGCCAATAAGATCTTCAAGAAGCAGGGCTTCGAATATCGCTTGGGCACCAAGGTAACGGGCGCGCAGGTCGGCAAGAAGGGCGTGACCCTGACCGTCGAACCCGCCGCCGGTGGTGAAGCCGAGACGATCGAGGCGGATGTCGTCCTCGTGTCGATCGGCCGTCGTCCCAACACCGAAGGGCTTGGCCTCGACAAGATCGGCCTGGAACTGAACGCGCGCAGCCAGATCGAGACGGACCATGAGTTCGGCACGAAGGTTCCGGGCGTCTGGGCGATCGGCGACGTCATCCCCGGTCCGATGCTGGCGCACAAGGCCGAGGATGAAGGCATTGCCGTGGCGGAGAATATCGCGGGCCTGACTGGCATCGTGAACCATGACCTGATCCCGTCGGTGGTCTATACCAAGCCTGAGATTGCGGGCGTCGGCCTGACCGAAGAAGCCGCCAAGGAAAAGGGCGCGATCAAGGTCGGCAAATTCCCGATGATGGCCAACAGCCGCGCCAAGACCAATCATGAGCCGGACGGTTTCGTGAAGATCATCGCCGACGCCGAGACCGACAAGGTGCTGGGCGTGTGGATCATCGCCGTGCCCGCGGGCACGATGATCGCGCAGGCGGCGCAGGCGATGGAATTCGGCGCGTCGAGCGAGGACATCGCCTATACCTGCCACGCGCATCCCACGCATAGCGAGGCGATCAAGGAAGCGGCGATGGCCGTGCAGGGCAAGCCGATCCATATGTGATCGGGTTTGCTATCGTGGGTTGAAGGAAGGGGCCTCCGCCATGCGGGGGCCTTTTCTTTTCGAGTTAGGCGTCAGGCCCAATCCTGCCGGAACTGGTCGATCTGGTGCATCCGTTCATGCAGAATCGTCACGATACCGACGGCACCGTCCGGCAGGATACGCCAATAGATATAATGGCGCTCATAACGGGAATAGAAGCCGCCGACGTCCATCTCCGCAGGAATGTCCCGCCAGATACAGCGTCGCGCGGCGATAGCTTCAAAATGCGCGAAAAGGCCGCGAATATAATGTTTGGCCTGATCTTGGCCCCAATGGTCGCGTGTGTAACGAAAGATGTCGTCGATCCGCCGCCCTGCGGCCTGCTGTACGCGATAGACGGGCATCCGCTTATCGGCGGGCGTTACGGGCGATGATCATATTGGCATCAAGCGGTTCATAGTCGTTCTCAGGCGCAGCAAATGCTTGGGCCAGCTCCGCCTTGAGCTGTGCCAAACGCTGGCCTTCCACCCGTTCCTTGTCCCGTCGGATGAGGTCGCGAACATATTCGCTGATATTTTCATAAGCGCCATCATCGCCGACATTGGTCGAGACGAAATCGCTAAGCGCGCCGCTGACTCGCACATTTAAGGTCATAAGCTTGGACATGATACCACCTTTTGTCCACAGGATATGGAATAATCAGGACAGTGGCAAGGCGCGCAGGTATATTAAACGCGCCATATTGGGCACCCTGTTAAGGCCCGCCCTCATCGGGCTGCGTCGGCGCCATCCTTGGCGGTTGCGTGCCTGACGGTCCCGCGGGCTGGTCGATCGGCAGCCGTATCTCCCCGCCGCCGATATTCACGGTCATCCCGCCCCCATCTTTGTCAAAGTCCACGCCGACGCCGACATTGCCGATGCCGGTTTCCACCGTCACATTGGCGATGGCGTTGACGAGGTCCGCGTCCTGCGTTTCTTCCGGCGCGTCATCGACCGGTTCGTTGATCGCGCCGCTCATGAAATTGCGCCAGATGCGCGCGGGCACGCCGCCGCCGGCCGCGCCGCCGGGCAGGGGGGCGTTGTCGTCGTTGCCGATCCAGACCGCGGTCACCAAACCCCCGGCATAGCCCACGAAAATGGCGTCGCGGCTGTCCTGCGTCGTGCCCGTTTTCCCGAAAGTGCTGGTGCGCAGCGCCGCGGCGCTTCCCGTGCCGCGATTGGCGGCGGAGGAGAGGAGGTCGCGGATCATGTCGAGCTGATCCTGGCTGAATTGCCGCTGGCGCTGCATCAGCTTTGCGAACCAGCCCTGCTCTTCGGGCGGCAGGCCATGAGCCAGCACCGGATAGGCGCCCGCCGCGACCGACGCATAGGCTTCGGCCAGTTCGACCAGCGGGATTTCCGACGTGCCAAGCGCGAGGCTGAGATCTTCGGTCAACGGCGCGGTGACGCCCAGGTCGCGGGCGACCTTGATGACATTGTCGACGCCGACCTTCTGGGTCAGGCGAACGGCCGCGACGTTGCTCGACGCAGCAAAGGCCTGACGCAGGGTGATGCGGCCGCGATATTTGCCGCCATGGTTGGCGGGCCGATAGGTGCCAGTGGTGATCGGCGTGTCGTCTATCATGTCGTCCGGCGTCATCCCCGCGCGGAAGGCGGCGAGATAGACGAACAATTTGAAGGTCGATCCGGGCTGACGCTTGGCCTGCACCGCGCGGTTGAAGCTGCTCTTGGCATAATTTTTGCCGCCGACCATGGCGACGACGCTGCCGTCTGGCTTCATCGCCACCAAAGCGGCCTGCGCGCCACCCAAAGGCGCGCGGCGGATGGCGGCTTCGGCCAGGCGCTGGATGCGCCAGTCGAGCGTGGTTTCGATTTTCTGCTCGCCATAGACCGCACCCGCGCGGTCGCGCGCCTGCGGCAGCACCCAGTCGGCGAAATAGGTGCCGGTGGTGGCGTCGGGCGTGTCATGGACGTTCAGCCGGGCCGGGGGCAGGGCGTTGCGCTCCGCCTGGTTGATATAGCCCGCATCGACCATCGCCTGCGTCACCAGCGCGGCGCGGGTGCGCGCGCCCTTCAGGTTGCTGGTGGGGGCGAGGCGGGAGGGCGCCTTCAAAAGCCCTGCCAGCATCGCGGCCTGCGGGATGGTCAGCCGTTCGGGCGCGCGGTTGAAATAATGGAGCGCGGCGGCGCGCAGGCCGTACACATTGTCGCCGAAATAGACGTTGGAGAGATAGCGCTCCATGATCTGGTCCTTGGTCAGCCAGGCTTCCAGCCAGAGCGCGATCAGCGCCTCGCGCGCCTTGCGGCCGAAAGTGCGGTCGCTGGACAGGAACACGCCCTTGGCCAGCTGCTGCGTAATCGTGCTGCCGCCCTGCGACGATCCGTCCGACCAGAGATTATGCCACATGGCGCGGGCGATGCCGCGCGGATCGACGCCCCAATGGGTCATGAAGCGGCGATCCTCGATCGCCATGAAGGCTTGGGGCACATGGGCCGGCAGGTCCGCCATCGTCACGGGCTTGTCGATCACCGCGCCGCGCCGGGCGATCAGGTGGCCGTCCGCCGACGTCAGGCTGATGCTGGGCGGGGCGATCGGCTTCAAGGAACGGGAGAGCGGCGCGGTGACCGCGAGCCAGGCGATCAGGATCATCAGCACGGCCAGGCCCGCCGCGACCACCCAACCGGCGATCTGGAGCCGGCGACGCCAGGGCGTAGGGCGAGCGAAGGCACTGGGCGGACCCGCGCCGAATTCGCGCGGGGACTGCGCGAAAGGATCGAGTGGAGCGGAGTCGGGCATCTCTTCGGTCATACTGTGTTGTTCACATCATACAGTCAAGCCTGTCCCGCACCGGGACAGCCCGAAATTAGCCACGATCGGGACTGGTCCAAATGGTAAATTTCGCGTTAACCAATCATCATGCGAAACCGACCCCTTGTCCTCACCACCGAATCGGCCCGCCATCCTTTCCGCCAGCGGCTGCCCGCCCATGTGCTGCGGGTGGCGGAGGATATGCCTGGCCGCAAGAAGCGCATCAGCGACGACGACA
Organism: bacterium; assembly: GCA_030824575.1. Taxonomy (GTDB): domain Bacteria; phylum Pseudomonadota; class Alphaproteobacteria; order Sphingomonadales; family Sphingomonadaceae; genus Sphingobium. The sequence continues at coordinate 28,068 of JAVBXL010000075.1, forward strand.
GCGACTGGAAGCTGTTCGGCCTCAGCTTCGCGGCCTTCTTCACGGCCTTTTACAGCTTCATTTTCTGAACGTCTGACCGGGCGTCCGGTCAGTGGCATAGAGGGCCGTCGCAGGCCTTGTGCAGTTTCCACGCCATTGCGGCGCAGGGCAGCGTCAGGAAGGCGACCAGCAGCAGCTGCATCACCACCGATACGCCCGCAATGCTCAGCCCGATGGCGCACAACGACCCCAGCACCATCGCGCCTGAATTGACGATGTTGTTCGCCGCCACCGTCCGCGCCGCTTCGCATTTTTCGACCGTGGTGGTGAGGAAGGCGTAGAGCGGCACCACGAACATGCCGCCGAAGGTCGCCACGCCCAGCAGGCAGAGCGACAGGGGAATGGCGAGCGGATGGGCCAGGAAGCCGGTCAGTGACAGCATCTGCCCGTCCGGCGACGGCGTCCACAGGTCGCATACGATGTGGAAGGCGACGATGCACAGCCCCATGCCGATCACCGAGGCGGGGGCATATTTGGCGGACACATGGCCCTGCAACAGCCGGTTGATCGCCACGGAACCGATGGCGATGCCGATCGAGAAGATGGCTAGGAAGAGGCTGGCGACAGCTTTGTCAGCGGTGAGGACATTCTTCACCAGCGGCGGAAACTGGATGAACAGGATCGATCCCACCGCCCAGAACAGGCTGATCGCCATGATCGCCAGAAAGAGGCGGCGGATATGCATCGTCCCGCGCACCAGCGCGATCGACGATCGGACGATATGGAAATCGATCGGCTGCTGTGCGAGCAGCGATGGCGCGGAAGGCACTTCGCGACCGGCGACATAGCCGATCAGCGCGGTGATGATGATGCCGATCGCGGCGATTTCCACCGGGATCAGGCCGGCCAGGATCGTGCCGGCCAGGATCGCGATATAGGTGCCCGCCTCGACCAGTCCGGTGCCGCCCAGCACTTCATCGTCATGCAGATGCTGAGGCAGGATCGCATATTTGATCGGGCCGAAGAAAGTCGAATGGATGCCCATGGCGAACAGCGCGACCAGCAGCAGCGGAATCGCCAGCATATGGACAGCAATGCCGCTCCAGATGAGGCCGAGGCCGACAGCGCCGACGCACATGATCGCTATTTCGGCCGCCTTCACCCAGCGGATGATGACCGCCTTGTCCCGTTGGTCGGCCAATTGGCCCGATATGGCGGACAGCAGGAAGAAGGGCAGGATGAACAGCCCCGTCGCCAGCGCGCTGAACCAGGTTTCGGACCGTTCGTCATTATAGACCTGATAGACGACGAACAGCACCATCGCGTTCTTGAACAGATTGTCGTTGAACGCACCGAGCAGCTGGGTGATGAAAAGCGGCAGAAAACGGCGCTTGTTCAAGAGCCTGAGAGAGGCTTGCATGGATAGGGGCGTCTTCTTTTCCGTGAGCGACCGAGGCGGGGTCTAGCCGTTGCCGGCGTCTGTGTCCAATGGGTTGGGCATGGGCGTACAGCTTTGCTTGTATGCCGCGCCGGACTGTGGCAGTTCGCGGCCATGCTCACGCTGCCCAATTTGCTGACGCTTTCGCGGATCGTGACGGTGCCGTTGCTGGTTGCGCTGCTATGGCCGGCGGAACTCGGCGCGCGCTGGACCACCGGCTATGCGCTGGCCTTCGCCCTTTATTGCCTGATGGGCGTGACCGATTATTTCGACGGCTACCTGGCCCGCGCACAAGGCACGGTGTCGAAGCTGGGCGTATTCCTGGACCCGATCGCTGACAAGATCATGGTCGGCGCGGTCATCCTGATGCTGGCCGCGACCCGCGACATTGCCGGCATCCATATCGCCGCCGCGATGATCATCCTGCTGCGCGAGATCGCGGTATCGGGCCTGCGCGAATTTCTGGCGGGGTTGCAGGTGTCGGTGCCGGTATCTCGACTCGCCAAATGGAAGACGACGTTGCAGATCATCGCATTGGGCGCGCTGATCCTGGCCGGGGCGGTGCCCCATATCCCCTTCGTGCAGACGGTCGGCATAGTGACGTTATGGGCCGCGGCGATGCTGACGCTGGTGACCGGCTGGGACTATCTGCGCGTCGGCATCAAGCATATGGACTGACCGAAGATGGCGGACCTGACCATCGTCTATTTCGCCTGGGTGCGCGAAGCCATTGGCCGCGACGAGGAACGGGTCGCGCGGCCCGCGCCAACCGCCAGCGTGGCCGATCTGGTCGCGACGCTGGCTGCTCGAGGTGGCGGCTATGCCGAGGCGCTGGGCGATCCGGCGCGGCTGCGCGCGGCGATCGACCAGCGTTTCGTGCCGTTGGACACGCCAATCGGCGACGCGCGGGAAGTGGCGCTGTTCCCGCCGGTGACGGGCGGATGAAACGGGTTGCCATTCAGGCGGCGGATTTCGATGTGGCCGCCGAACTGGCCGCGCTGGAGGCGCTGGGCGGGGGCGGCGTGGCGA
>JAVBXL010000105.1 GCA_030824575.1 bacterium
GGCGGCTTCCGCAACCACAGCATCGCCCGGCACTTCCGCCTCGATCGTTTCGACCGACGGCGGCGGCGTAGCGGCGGCTTCGCCGTCCATTTCTATCTCCACCAGCATCGCGCCGATCGAAATCTGGTCGCCCGGTTCGCCGGCAAGCCGCACGACCGTGCCCGCGACCGGGCTTTCCATCTCGACCGTCGCCTTGTCGGTCATCATGTCGGCGATCGGCTGGTCTTCCTCGACCCGGTCGCCCACCTTGACGTGCCAGCCGACGATTTCGGCCTGTGCGATGCCTTCGCCGATATCCGGCAGCTTGAATGTGAACAGTGCCATGACTGATCAGTCCTTCATGATCTTGTTGATAGCTTCGCGGATACGCACCGGGCCGGGGAAATAGGCCCATTCCAGACTATGCGGATAGGGCGTGTCGAAGCCGGTGACGCGCTCGATCGGCGCTTCGAGATGATAGAAGCAACGCTCCTGCACCTGGGCGAGCAATTCGGCGCCAAAGCCGGACGTCCGGGTCGCCTCATGCACGATCAGGCAGCGGCCGGTCTTGCGCACCGATTCCTCGATCGTGTCGATATCCAGCGGCACCAGGCTGCGCAGGTCGATAATCTCAGCATCGACGCCATGCGCCGCCACCGTATTCTCTACCACATGCACCATCGTGCCATAGCACAGGATGGTCAGCGCCTGCCCTTCCCGCGCGATCCGCGCCTTGCCCAGCGGGATGCGATAATAGCCGGCCGGCACCTGCGCGTCTGCATGGCCGGCCCAGCTCTTCGCCGGCGTATCATAATGGCCGTCGAACGGGCCGTTATAGATGCGCTTGGGTTCGAAGAAGATGGTCGGATCATTATCTTCGATCGCGGCGATCAGCAGGCCCTTGGCATCATAGGGGGTGGACGGGATCACCGTCTTGATCCCCGAACAATGGGTGAAGATGCCTTCGGGCGACTGGCTGTGGGTTTGGCCGCCGAAAATGCCGCCGCCAAAGGGCGACCGCACCGTCATCGGCGCGATGAACTCGCCGGCCGACCGGTAGCGCAGCCGCGCAGCTTCCGACACCAGCTGATCGAGCGCGGGATAGATATAGTCGGCAAACTGGATTTCCGGCACTGGCCGCAGGCCATAGGCCCCCATGCCCACCGCCACGCCGATGATCCCGCATTCGGTGATCGGCGTGTCGAACACGCGGTTCTTGCCATGTTTCGCCTGAAGGCCGGCGGTGGCGCGGAACACACCGCCGAAAAAGCCCACATCCTCACCCATCACGACCACGGTGGGGTCGCGATCCATCATCACGTCCATGGCGCTGTTGATCGCCTGGATCATGTTCATCTGCTGCACGTCGGCAGGCGTTTCGATCAGAGTGTCAGTCATGGACATATCCTTCCCCTCGCCCCTTCACGGGAGAGGGTTGCGAAGACTTGGCAGGTTGCTGCCTAGTCGAAGCTGGGAGGGGGGGAATGGCGAGAAGGTGGCCCTTGGATGCCCCCTCTCCAACCTTCGCCAGACGGCAAGCCGTCAGGCTTCGGTATCCTCTCCCCTGAAGGGGCGAGGAAAAAGCGGGCGCGCTCACAGCCCAGCCGCCTTCCATTCGTCCAGCATCTGCTGTTGCTGTTCCTTGAGGTGCCAGGGCATTTCCTCGAACACATCCTCGAACATCGATTCCATCGGATGATGCAGGCCATGGCCCAATATGCCGTTCTTCTCCGCCTCACGGGCAGCGTCGCGGACCAGCTCGGCCAGTTCCTTGTCCATCGCGGCGTGGCGATCCTCGTCCCAGATGCCGAGCGTGATGCAATGCGCCTTCAACCGCGCGATCGGGTCGCCCAGCGGCCAGAGGCTGCTTTCCTCGGCGGAGCGATAGGCGGTCGGATCATCCGACGTGCTATGCCCTTCGACGCGATAGGTGAAATGCTCGATCAGCGTCGGCCCGCCATTGGCCCGCGCCCGGTCCGCGGCCCAGCGCGTCGCGGCATATACCGCCAGGATGTCATTGCCATCTACCCGCAGTCCAGCAATGCCATAGCCCACGGCGCGCGCGGCGAAGGTCGTCGCCTCGGCTCCGGCAAAGCCTGAAAAGCTGCTGATAGCCCATTGGTTATTCACGACATTCATGATTACCGGCGCACGATAGACGCTGGCGAAGGTGCAAGCGGAATGGAAATCGCCCTCCGCCGTCGATCCCTCACCGCACCATGTCGCCGCTATGCGGGTGTCGCCCCGCGCCGCGCTGGCCATCGCCCAACCCACCGCCTGGGGATATTGGGTGGTCAGGTTGCCGGAGATGGAGAAGAAGCCCGCCTCCCGCGCCGAATACATGATCGGCAACTGGCGGCCCTTCAGCCGATCGCCAGTGTTGGAATAGATCTGGTTCATCATGTCGACCAGCGGCCAGTCGCGGGCGAGCAAGATGCCCTGCTGGCGATAGCTGGGGAAACACATATCGTCGCGCGCCAGGGCCAGAGCGGCGCCGATCGACACCGCCTCCTCGCCGGTGGACTTCATGTAGAAGCTGGTCTTGCCCTGCCGCTGGGCGCGGAACATGCGTGCGTCGAACGCACGGGTCAGCGCCATGTAGCGCAGCATCCGCAGATGCGTCTCAGGCGGCAGCTTGGGGTTCCAGGCCCCGACGGCCGCACCGTCCTCATCCAGCACGCGGACCAGGCCATAGGCCAGGTCGCGCATGTCGCCGGGCTGCGCCGTCTCATCGGGACGCGGCGCTGCATCGGCGGCCGGAATGTCGAAATGGGTGAAGTCGGCGCTTTCGCCGGGCCGCGCTGGCGGCTCTGGCACATGCAGGCGCAACGGCGGAAGGTTCCGCCCGGCCTGCCCTTCAGTGACGCCTGATCCGATGGGATCGCTCATCCTGCCTCCTATGGTGCATTGCAATAATATTGCTTGCGGCAATTATTAAATTACAACACCACGAAAGGCAAGCCTTCCTTACCCATTTTTCCTGTCTTCTATGCGATCGACTGTCCAACTCGCTGTCTCGTTGACGGCTGTCGGACAATGATCGCCGCGGAAATATGGGTCAGCGGCGCGTAATCGCTCACTTCGAAATCTTCGATGCGATAAATGAAAATACGCGAAGGCCACCGATTGATCCGCAATTTCGGTATGCCGGATGGAAGCCTGTTCATCTGCGCCTACAGTGATGCGGATGCTGGCTGACCCTTTTGCCCCAAAAGAAGGAGGCCCCGCCGGGGGGATGGCGGGGCCTCTATGGAGGTCGGACGGATCGAGCGGGGGGCAAAATGATGCGTCCGACAGCTTCAATAACCAGCGGCCCGCTTTGCGGTTCCCGGCAAAAAAGCCTTAATGCCTCATCGACCCTGTTTTTTCGATCAACCGCCCGTCGTCAACTGAGCCAGCGCGGCATGGATGTGGGCGCGGCGCTCGGTATCCCGAGTCACTTCCAGCATCGCCCCCAGGCTGGCTCGCGCCGCATCGACTTCGCGATGGACGAGTTGAAGCCGCGCCAATTCCCACCAGCCCGCGTCATGATCGGGCGCCATCACGGTCATGCGCTCGTACAGCGCCTTGGCGCGAATCGTGTCGCCCGCCTGCTCTGCGCGGCTGGCCTGATTGAGGAGCAGGCGCACGAGCGTCATCCGGTTCGACATGGGGGCGACATGCACCTCGCTCGGCCAACCGCCAGCACCCGACACTTGTTCGAGCAAGGCGAGCAACTGCTCGGGCGTGACCAGCCGGCCGCCGTTGAACGGATCGATCAGGGCCGGCGCGCCCTCAGGCCCTATGCTCACCA
>JAVBXL010000204.1 GCA_030824575.1 bacterium
AGCCCGGCGAGGATCGCGGCGGCGCTGGCCGGCGTGTCGAGGCCCACGCCATTGCCGATCCGCCCGTCGCGATTGGGATAATTGGCCAGCACCAGCGCCACGCGTCGTTCGCTTGCTGGCGTACGGCGCAGCCGTGCCCAATGGGCGGCAAGATCGGCGACGAAGGCGACGCGATCGGGCGCCACGCGCGGGACGATGATGCCGCATTGGGTCAGCGCGTCGAACCGCTCGGCCGCCTTGAACGCAACGGCGCGGGTGAAGATGCGACCGTCCACTTCGGGCAGCACGACATTCATGGCCAGGTCGCGCGGGCCAAGGCCACGGGCGGCATCCTGCCATTCGCCCTGTTCGACGCCGGCGAATGCCAGCTGGAGGATGGGGCAGTCGGCCCGTTCCAATATGCTGGCGGTGCGCGGTTCGGATGAGGTGGAGGCGGCAAAGCTCGTGGCGTTGAGGATCACGTCTGGCCGGATGTCGGCCAGTACGCCTTTCAGCCAGTCCATCGCGAAAGGCTCGCGCAAGGCCCGGACATGGACCGGCGCGACGTTGAAACCGCGCGCCTCCAGCGCCGCGATCATCGCATCCACCGCGTCCAGCGTGCCGGCCACCATCAGCGCGCGGTAGAAGATCAGACAGGCGACGGGCGCGCCTTGCCTCCAGCGCGCGCGCATGTCGGACAGGGCAGGGCGATCGACGCCGGAGAGATAGAGGCCTGCGTCGGCGACCGGCACCGGATCGTCGGGCGTGCCGGCATCGTGTCGTATCGTGCGCGCCGCCGTGCGCAGGAAGCTTAGCGCATTGGCCATCCCGCCCTGCCGTAGATAGTCGCGCAGCCGGTCGATCAATGCTGCCGGCACGGTCGAAGCCCGGTCGAGCGCGGGGTCATCCTCCCGCCCGTCGGCGATCGCGGCGAAGGCGATGCCTCGCTCCCGTGCCACCTGCGCGATCTCGTCTATGCCATAGGGCCAGTAGCTTTTGCCGCCGAGCAGGATGACGCACACGAATTTCGCCTGAGCGATCACCTTTTCGACATAGAGGTCGACCGAATAGGGATGGCGCAGCTGGAGCAGATTGGCGAGGCGCACGCTGGGCGCCCCGCACATCGGATCTTCATCTGTCAGGCGCGCCGCCGCCTTGGCGAAACAGGCCAGTTCGCTGTCCGCCACCGTCAGGATCACGATATCGCCCGGCGACTGGTCGAGGTCGATCGCCTCCTCGCCATTGGATATCGTGCCGGGCGTGGCGGACAGAAGGTGCATCAGCCGATGACCGGCTTGAGCGCATCCTCGATTGCGGCGCGATCCAGCCCCTTCTGGCCGATCACGACCAGCTGGGTGCGACGGGCTTCGTCCGCCTTCCAGGCGCGGTCGAAATAATGCTGGATGCGCGGGCCGACTGCCTGCACCACCAGCCGCGACGGCTTGCCGGCCACCGACACCATGCCCTTGACGCGCAAAATGTCATGGGCGGCGATCGTGGCGTTCAGCCCCGCGACCAACGCATCGACATCGGCGACATCGCCGCCCGACAGGATGAAGCTGTCGAAATCATCATGATCATGCTCCTCCATCCCGTCGATATGCGACGGGCGGGCGTCCAGATCATCTTCGGCCGCCGCGCTCAGGCCCAACAATGCGGCTGGATCGACCGCGCCCTGCGCGCTGTGGATGATCGCCACGCCGGGGCGGGTTTCCGCCTTCACCTGCGCCTCGACCGTCGCCAGCGTGGCGGCATCGACCAGGTCGGTCTTGTTCAGCACCACCATGTCGGCGCAGATCAGCTGTTCCTCGAACAATTCCTCCAGCGGGCTGTCATGGTCCAGATTGGGGTCGGACGCGCGCGCCGCCGCCAGCGCCACTTCGTCCGCAGCGAAGCGGCCGGCCGCCACCGCGTCGGCATCGATCAACGCGATCACCCCGTCCACCGTGGCGCGGGTGCGGATGTCGGGCCATTGGAATGCCTTCACCAGCGGCTTGGGCAGGGCCAGGCCGCTGGTTTCGATGATGATATGCTCGGGCGGATTGGGCCGATCGAGCAGCTTTTGCATGGTCGGCAGGAAATCGTCGGCCACGGTGCAGCAGATGCAGCCATTGGCCAGTTCAACGATATCGTCTTCCGGGCAGGCCTCGTCATTGCAGCCCTTCACCAGTTCGCCATCGACGCCGACATCGCCAAATTCGTTGATGATCAGCGCCAGCCGGCGCCCCTTGGCATTTTGCAGCAGATGGCGGATCAGCGTGGTCTTGCCCGCGCCCAGAAATCCGGTGATGACGGTGGTCGGCACTTTGCTCATGATCTTATCCCTTATCGCGCGTCTAAAAAACGCAGGGACTTAACCGTTCGCGAACGGTCGATGCACAGGATCGGCCGGGCACCCATATCGGGGCAGCCGGCTTTGCGCATCGTGCGGCCCCTGCCGCTTCGTTCGTCGCTCAGACGGGTTGGACCGTGCCCCGGCCATCCCCTGGACCAAAGCAAGAGCGACCAGACGCCGGCAGGTCTCCTGGCTCATGGGTCATCGCTTGATACACGACCTTCCCAGGCCTCGCATGTTGCAGCGTCCGGCCCAGTGGCTGCGGCACGGGGCGCCTTGCCCCGTCGCATCTGTGTATCGCGCTCGCCACTTACAGTTGCAGGGACAGCCTCGGATTAGGGCCGCGTATCGCCGCCCGCACCGCGTTCCCATTTTAAGCCTCTTGCGAGGCACCGGCGCGATCTATTCACCCATATGTCGCAAGACGCATGGGCGGACATGCGGATAGAGGCGGCAATGAAGGTCCGCAACTCTTTTCAGCCCGGCTCCAGCGACTGGAGCCGCCAGCGACCGTTGAAGGACAGGGTGGTGCGCGACAGCGGCGCGATGTCGATGGACAGGCTGGCGCGCAGCGGCATGGCGAGCGCATGGGCGATTGCGGCACGGATCGGCATCGGATGGGTCAGGGCGCAGATGGGCGCACCAGTCGCGGTGAGGGCATCGAGCCAGGCACCGATCCGCAACTGACAGGCGTGCAGGCTTTCGCCATCCGGGCCGCCCTGCGCCGGATCGGCCAGCCATTGTGCCAGCGCTTCGGGTTCCTCTGTCGCGATCGTCGCAAAGTCGTGCCCGGCCCATCGGCCGTGATCGATGTCGCGCAATGCCGGCTGGGGCAGGGGCGTGACGCCCATGGCCTGCGCCGTTTCGATCGCGGACGGGGTGGGGCTCGATTGTACCGCGTACCGGAAGCGAACCGGCAGGACCAGCGCAGCGGCATCGCGCCGGCCGCCATCGTCCAGCGCCTCATCAATGGCAGGAAAGCCGCCCTGTCGGCTGGCGCGCGTCGGCCCGGCGCAAAGCAGCAGCAACGATGTCGTCAGCATGGCCTCCAGCAGGTGATTGACGGCGTCCCCACGCTCAGCCTAAAGCACGGGTCGTTCAGAAAGAAGAAGCCGGTGCAATTCCGGCGCGGTCGCGCCACTGTTATCGCCGTCCATAGCCGACGTCGAGAGCCAGACCTTCCTTCCGAACCGCGACATTATTTTCCGGGGACGCGCAATCCCGTGCAGGAGTATCAGGCCATGGCGAACACCGCCGCTCTGTTCGACGATCCGTTCATCCCCGTTCGCGGCGATGCCACCATCCCGGTTGCGGATATCGCGCCCTGGGCCGTGCTGGGTACGCTGATCGCGCTCATCTTCCTCTATTTCGTCAGCACCGAACAGGGTGCCTTTGCGCTGTTCGACGGCATGTATGTGCATGAATATGTGCATGAC
>JAVBXL010000207.1 GCA_030824575.1 bacterium
GCTGCGCTCGCTGCTTCAGGGTGGCACTGCCGCGCGCCCGGCCAATGTCCGCCTCTACGTCACCTCTAACCGCCGCCACATCGTGCCGCGCCATCTGTCGGAACAGGACGACCCCATCAATCCGCGCGACGTGGTGGACGACCGGATGGCCTTGTCCGACCGTTTCGGCCTCAGCCTGGGCTTCCATGCGCTCGATCAGGACGCCTATGTCGCGATCGTGGGCGGCTATGCGGCAAAGCTTGGCGTCAGTTTCGATCCGCTGGACGCGATCCAGTGGGCCACCCAGCGCGGCAGCCGGTCGGGCCGTGTCGCCTGGCAATATGTGGTCGAACTGGCCGGCCGAAACGGGCTGACGGTTTAATCTTCCAACGTCCGTTCGTTTCTCGACCCTTCGACAGGCTCAGGACAGGCTTCGCTCGAAACGAACGGATGTTAGTTTTTACTGCGCCTTCGTCACGCGCCACACCACGCCGCCGACATCGTCACTGACCAGCAATGCGCCCTTGGCGTCGGCAGTGACGTCGACCGGGCGGCCATGGGCAGCGCCATCCTTGTCCAGGAAGCCGGTCAGCACATCGACCGGCTTGGCCTTGCCCGCTTCGCCATCGGCAAAACCGACATAGACGACCTTGTACCCGGCGGCCGGCTTGCGGTTCCAACTGCCGTGCAGGCCGACGATCGCGCCGTCCGTAAAGGGCGCGCCCAGTTGCAGCTTGTCAACGAAGGTCAGGCCCAGCGGCGCGACATGGTTGCCCAGCGCATAGTCGGGCCGTTTGGTATATTCGCGGATTTCCGGACGCTGCGGCTGCACCCGGCGATCTTCATAGCCGCCCCAGTAATTCCAAGGCCAGCCATAGAAAGCGCCGAACTCCACCCGCGTCAGATAGTCGGGGACCAGGTCGCCGCCCAGCATGTCGCGCTCATTCACCACGCCCCACAATTCGCCGCTCTTGGGTTCGAACGCCAGACCGACCGGATTGCGCAGGCCCGACGCGAAGATGCGCTTGTAGCCGGTCTTGGGGTTGACCTCGAACACCAGCGCGCGGTTCTTTTCCACGTCCAGCCCATTGTCGCCGATATTGCTGTTGGACCCGACGCCGACATAGAGCAGCCCTTCGGGGCTCGCGGCTAGGCTCTTGGTCCAATGCTGATTGGGCGCTTGCGCTGGCAGGTCGATGATCTTGCGGCCCTTGTCCGTGATCTTCGTGTCGCCTTCCTTGTAGGGGAAGGCCATCAGCGCGTCGGTATTGGCGACATAGAGCGTGTCGCCGATCAGGGCCATGCCATAGGGCGAATTGAGGCCGGTCAGGAACGCCGTCTTCGTCTCCGCCTTACCATCGCCATCGGTGTCGCGCAGCAGGGTGATGCGGTTGGCGGACGGCACGCCGGCGCCCGCCTTGTTCATCAGGAAATTCATCACCTTGTTGACGATGCCGCCCTGCGGACGCGGCGGGCTATTGGTTTCGGCCACCAATATGTCGCCATTGGGCAGGCGCAGCAGCGATCGCGGATGCGCCAGCCCTTCGGCATAGCGCGCGACGGTCAGCCCCTTGGCCGCCACCGGCTTTTCGTTCGCGGTCCATGGCTTTACCTCGGCGATGTTCACCGTCGGCAACATCTCGTTCTTCGCGGTGGTGAAGACCGGCTCCTTGCCCGTGTCCGCGCCCGGCGGCAGCTGTGCCGTGTTGCCTTGCGCCAGATAAAGGAACGTGCCGCCGCCAATCAGCAGCAGGATTGCGGGGATGGCGATGATATGTTTTTTCATGACGCCACATCTATGCGGACGCATGACCGTGGGCAAGAGGGCGGTGATGGGCGCGTTGCGCCTTATTTGCCCCGTTCGCGCAGCCACAGCAGCAGCGCGATCAATATGCCCGCGGCGGTGCCTGCCAGCAGGCCGATGCTCGGCTGGCCCATCAACCCGCCACCGATCGTCCCGGCAAGGATCAGGAATGCGATGATCGCGCCGGCGCCGGTCGGTTCTTTTTTGCGCTTGGTCATTCTTGCCCCTTGCCATGATAGGGGGATCAAGGCCAGATGCTTTGGTCGCAGGTGCGCGGCTAGGATGCAGTGGCTCGTTTTGGGATCATCCATCCCGTTTCGGGAAATATGTCCCACCATGGGACTTCCCTAATGATGCATTGACTCTCGTAAGGCGCCTGCGCCACCAAAGCGTTGAAATGGCACGGTGATTGATAGGCCTGTTCCCGTATAAGTCGCCAAGAATATATCGGGGGTTGCAATGCAGGTTCCATATCTTTCGGATCGAAAGAGCTATGATGACGCGGCCGAACTGATGGCCATGTTCGGCGCCAATGCCGGCTATGAAGCCGCTGCGCGCGCTGACCGCAGCCTGGACATGGGCAACCACATCCATTTCTGCCACTGGCGCCAGATCGAGCGACTGATCGTGTTGCTCACCTACGACCAGCCGCTCGGCACCATCCATTAAACTCGATCGTTAGAGGCGCAGGCCCGCTGTTTCTGGCAGGCCCGCCAGGATATTGAGATTCTGGACTGCGGCACCCGCCGCGCCCTTGCCCAGATTGTCGAGCGCCGCGACCAGTCGCGCCTGACCGCTTGCCGCGCTGCCAAACACGAACAGCGCCAGCCGATCGGTCGCCCCGACATGTTCGATCGCGACATTGCCCAGCGCCGCGCTCTCGTCCAGCGAAGCGACGCTGACGATCTGCGATCCGGCATAGGCGCCAGCCAGCGCGGCGTGAATGTCGCCCAGCGCCGGTGCGCCCGGCATGGCGCGCAACTGCAACGGCACTTCCACGATCATGCCGCGATAGGCATTGGCCACCGCTGGCGCGAAGAGCGGCGGATGGGCAAGGCCCGAATAGCGGGTCATTTCCGGCACATGTTTGTGGCCCAGCGCCAGCCCATACGGGCGGAACGCGCTCGGTGCGCCTGTGTTGCCCTCATATTCGGCGATCATCGCCTTGCCGCCGCCCGAATAGCCCGACGCGCCTGACACGGTGACCGGCCAATCGGCAGGCAGCAACCCAGCCAGCACCAGCGGACGCACCAGCGCCAGAAAGCCGGTGGGCCAGCAGCCGGGATTGGCGACGAAGCGGCTGTCGGCCAACACGTCGCGATGCCCAGGCTCCAGTTCGGGGAAGCCGTAGGTCCAGCCGTCCGCCACGCGATGCGCGGTCGATGCGTCGATGACGCGCGTATGGCTATTGTCGATCAGCGACACGGCCTCCCGCGCGGCATCGTCCGGCAGGCAGAGAATGACCACATCGGCCGCGTTCAGCGCGTCCCGGCGCGCACTGGCGTCGCGGCGCAGCTCTTCGGGCACCGTGATCAGCGACAGTTCCGGGCGACCGGCCAGCCGATCGGCGATTTCGATGCCGGTGGTGCCATGCCCACCGTCGATAAAGACCTTCGTGCTCATGCGCTGATTCTCCGCCGGGCGATAATGGGCTGCGGATGGGCGTCGGCAAGGCGCGCGACGACGTCTGCCAGCGGTTCCTGCACTACCGCCATCCAATGGGCATTGGCATGCAGCAGGGTCTTGGCGTCGCTCATGATGCCGACATGACCGGGAAAGAAGATCAGGTCGCCACGCTGCAATGCCGCATCGCTGTCGATCGGCGCTCCGATTCCTTCGCATTGCAGATCGGTGTCGCGCGGTACGGCGATCCCCACCTGGCCCAGTGCAACCTGCACCAGTCCCGAACAGTCGATCCCGCGATGGCCGCGCCCGCCCCAGATATA
>JAVBXL010000150.1 GCA_030824575.1 bacterium
TCCGCCGCGCTGGCGGTGGAGGGCGGCGGGTCGAGCGGCATGGCGTTATGGGGCGGGGGCGCGGGCAGTGTGCCCTTGCCATCCAGCTTGAAGACGAGCAGGCGGCTGATGTTGCGGCTGGGACCGCTCTTGTCGGACAGGATGCCGGGCGCCAGCGCCCAGACGCCGCCCCAGCCGGCCATCACCGCCACATATTGCGCCCCGTCCAGTTCATAGCTGATCGGCGCCGCGACGATGCCGGTCTGTGCCGGGAAAGACCAGAGTTTGCGGCCGTCCTTGGTCGCATAAGCGTTGAAGTCGCCGGTCGCCGTCCCCTGAAACACCAGATCGCCGCCGGTGGCGAGCAGACCGCCATTCCACGGTCCCTTGTAGGAGACGCGCCATTTTTCCTTCTGCGTGACCGGATCCCAGGCGATCAGCGCGCCGGTGGTCGCCTTCATCGCCGCGTCACGCACCGCCTTGTCGGCCGGCATAGCGGCCGCCGCGATATCGACGCCGACATTGAACCCCAGTCTGTTCGCCTTCCATCCCTTTTCCGGAATATAGGGGAAGGCGGCCAGATTGGCGGGGATGAAGACGGTCCGGCTTTTGGGATCGAAGGCCATCGGATGCCAGCTATGCGCCCCGGTCGCACCGGGGGAGCCGATGAACGGCTTGCCGGTCTTGTAATAGCGCGCCTCCGGATTTTCGATCGGGCGGCCGGTCGTCATGTCGATGCCGCTGGCCCAATTGACCGGCACGAAATTCTTCGCCGACAGCAGTTTGCCGTTGGTGCGGTCCAGCACGTAAAAGAAGCCGTTCTTGGGCGCCTGCATCAGCACTTTTTTCTTCTGTCCGCCAATCTCCATGTCGGCGAGCATGATATGCTGGGTGGCGGTAAAGTCCCAGCTGTCGCCGGGCGTGGTCTGATAATGCCAGGCATATTCGCCCGTCTTCGCATGCACCGCGACGATGGAAGAGAGATAGAGATTGTCGCCCTTGCCCTCCGACCGATAGGCCTGGTTCCAGGGCGAGCCATTGCCGACGCCGATATAGAGCAGGTCCAGCTCCGGGTCATAGGCCATGGCGTCCCACACGGTGCCGCCCCCGCCCTGTTTCCACCACTCCCCATACCAGGTGGCGGCGGCCTTCTTGAGGTAATCCGCTTCCTTCTCCGTGCCTGGCTGGGCCGGGACGGTGTAGAATTTCCACTTTTCCGTGCCGGTGTCGGCGTCATAGGCGGCGACATAACCGCGCGCGCCAAATTCCGCGCCGCCATTGCCGATGACGACCATGCCGTTCACCACGCGCGGGGCGCCCGTGATGGTGTAATTCTTCGTCTGGTCGAGCGTGACCTTGCTCCAGACCGGCTTGCCGCTCTTGCGGTCGATGGCGATCAGGCGACCGTCCAGCGTGCCGACGAAAATCTTGTCGCCCCATGCCGCCACGCCGCGATTGACCGCGTCGCAGCAGGCTTTCACCAACGTCTCGCGCGGCACTTGCGGATCATAGGACCAGAGCAGCTTGCCGCTGCGCGCGTCATAGGCCTTCACCATGCTCCAGGCGGTGGAGACATAGAGGGTGCCGTCGATGAAGAGCGGGGTCGCCTCCTGCCCGCGATTGGTATCCATGTCGGCGGACCAGGCGAGGCCGAGTTTGCCGACCGTATTCTGATTGATCGCGGACAGCGGGCTGAAGCGCTGTTCATCATAGGTGCGGCCGGTCGACAGCCATTCGGCGGGCTTGGCCGCGATGATCCGGGCGGCATCGACCCCGCTGGTGGAGGTTGGCGTGACCGCGTCCTGGCTCGTCCCCTTGCCACAGGCCGACAGGGCCAGACTCGTTCCCAACAGCAGCGCAATCGCGACCCGCATCCTCTTCCTCTCCATTTGTGGCGCGGATGTTCGCATCCGTCGCTCAGTTCACCATCCGCCCGCCGGTCCAATAGGCGGCGCGCAGGGCTTTCTTGTCCATCTTTCCCGCAGCAGTCCGGGGAATGGCGCGGACGAAGGCAACGCTTTTGGGCGCCTTCACTCCGCCCAGCCGGGCCTTGGCATGGGAGATGATCTCTGTTTCCCCGATATTGTCGGCGACGACAATGGCGTGGACGGCCTCGCCCCATTTTTCATGGGGGATGCCGATGACCGCACATTCGCGCACGGCGGCCAGTTCGGTGACGGCGGCCTCCACCTCGGCGGAGAAGACGTTGAAGCCGCCGGACACGACCATGTCCTTCTTGCGGTCGACGATATAGAGATAGCCGTCCGCATCGCGCCGGGCGACGTCGCCGGTGTGATGCCAGCCATGAGTGCGCACCTCGGCAGTGGCATCGGGCATCTGATAATATTCTCGCGAGACGAGCACGCCGCGCACCACCAGTTCGCCCGCCTCGCCATCGGGCAGGAGCGCGCCGTCTTCGCCCATGATGGCGACGCGCACGGAGCGGGTCGGTCGCCCGCAACTGGCGAGCCGTTCTGGGCGATCGCCGGCTGCCGATTCTGCGACATCCTCGGGCGCGAGCCAGGTGACGATCATCGGCGATTCCACCTGGCCGTAAGCCTGGCAGAGGCAGGGGCCGAATATCTCCACCGCCTGCCGCAATTTTTCCGGCGAAACGGGCGATCCAACCAGCAGGAAGATTTTGAGCGAGGACGTGTCGCTGCCCACCAGCTCCGGCGCATCGAGAAGGCTGTAGAGCGCGGTCGGCGGCATATAGACATGGGTGACGCGGTGGCGCGCGATCGTGTCGAGCACGACGGCGGCGTCAAAACCGGGCAGGATCACCTGCGTCGCGCCCAAGGACAGGGTGGCGAGCGCCACTGGCCCTGCGGCGTGGGTGATCGGTGCGACAACGAGTGAGACAGGTGATTGCGTTCTGCCATCGACCGAAGCGGCCAGCGTTTCGATCATCGTGCCCCAGCCCAGATTGGTGACCACTACCCCCTTGGACGGACCGGTGGTGCCGCCGGTGGGGAAGAGGCCCACCACATCGTCGGGCTTGCCGAACGGGTCGGAAAAGTCGGGAAGGCTGTCCAACTCGCTGTTCGCAATGAACTGGTCGAGCGAGGGATCGCCATCATGCGCGCGGTCGAGACAGACGAAGCGGGTGAGGCTGGGCACGCGTGCCTTGAGTGCCGCCACATCCTCTGCCTGGCTGCTGTGATAGAAGAGCCAGCCGCAACGGACATAGTCGAGATAGGCGGCATTGGCGTCGATCGCGTTGCGGGTGTTGACCGGCACCCACTGGCCATTGGCGCGCCAGATGGCGAGCAGGGCGACCATCATCGTCGCACTGTTGGGGCCATAGAGAGCGATCGGCTGCTGATTGCGGAAGCCTGCCGCATGAAGCGCGGCGGCGATCCGGATCGTCTGCGCCCTGACCGCCGCGAAGCTCAGCGTCTCGCCGCTCTCCACGTCGATCAGGCAGGACCGTTCGGGGTCAAGATCATGGCCCCGGTCGAAATAGTCGATCGCGCGCATAATATCAGCCCCAGCGATTGATCTCCGGGCCGGGTGCCCAGATGGTTTCGGGTTTGGGGACGGTGGCAAGGCCCAGCGCCTGCGCCACGGCGGGGCGGGCACGCAGCCGCGCTTCCCAGGCGTCGGTCAGCGGCGCGGCGGTAAAGGCGTCCGGCACGATCGCGCGCATCCCCGCCAGCCAGGCATGGGTTTCGAGGTCCGCGATGGAGAAATCGCCCATCAGCCAGTCGCGGCCATCGGCCAGTTGCGTTTCCAGCTTCTCGACCGCC
>JAVBXL010000003.1 GCA_030824575.1 bacterium
GGCCCAGTCGGCCCGAAGCTGCGATTTTGGTCATCTTGGAGAACACGTCGGGAACGGGCTGGTTGTTGTTGACGATCGCCCATGCGAGGAACGACGTTCCGCTCCGATAAGGGAGCGGCGTTATGAGCCTTGGCGTTTCGAGTGGGGATCTGATCGGCTCCTGGAGCCTGAGTTTTTCGGACATCGCGTTCGTGACCGGCAAAGCGGAGACGGCACGACTGGGATTGGCGGTTCAGCTTAGATTTTTCGCCGGGCATGGCTTCTTTGTGCCGGATCATGCGTCGATACCCTCCGACGGTGTCTTGTATCTGGCGGAGCAACTTGGTCTCGATGCCAAATCCGTGAACCACTATGATTTTTCCGGGCGCACCGCCCGCCGGCATTGCGCGGAGATTTTGCGGCATCTCGGGTTCCGCCGTATGACGCAGACGGATCGCAGGGCGTTGTCGAGGTGGATTTCCGACGATCTTTGTGCGGGCGGGCAGCCGATCAATGCCATGCTCGAGCATGTTTTCCTGTGGTGCCGCGACCGCCGTATCTATGGGCCGTCGCGCAAGGAGCTGGAACGCCTCGTCCGTTCGCAACGACACCTCTATCTGGAGGCCCTGTTGGCCCGAGTCCGCGATCGGCTTGCGCCGGATGCGGTCGCCTTGCTGGAAGCCTCGCTCGCCGATCCCGATGGCCCGACCGGCTTCAACACGATGAAGGGGGATGCAGGTCAGGCGACGCTCGAAAACATTCTTGGCGTGACCGCCAAACTCGCCTTTATCCAACGGCTTGCTCTTCCCCGAGATTTCCTATCGGTCACGGGCAAGGCATGGGTCGATCAGATCGTTCGCCGGGTTGCCGGCGAGAAAGCCTCGGAGATGCGCCGGCATGTACCGGCGCGCCAGCTCGGGCTCTATGCCGTTTATCTGATGGCGCGGGAAGCTCAGCTTACGGATGCGATGGTCGACCTGCTGATCGAGACGGTCCATAAGATCGGATCGCGCTCGAAACGCAAGGTGGTGGGCGATATCGCGAAAGACATCGAGCGGGTCTATGGCAAGGAGCGACTCCTGGTCGAGATTGCCAGCGCTTCGATCGACGATCCATCCGGGCGCATCTGCGATGTCATTTTCCCAATCGCCGGCAAGGACAAACTGGCGGCGATCATCAAGGAAAGCCAGGCAAAGGGCGCCTTGGATCGGCGGATCTACAAGGTGATGCGGAGGTCATGGGCCAATCATTATCGCCGTATGCTGCCAAGCCTGCTTTCGGCACTGGAGTTCCGGTCGAACAACGCCGTGTGGCGTCCGGTGCTGGCGGCCCTGGACTGGATCAGAAGCAAAGTGGATGATGGATGCCGCTACGTGCCGCCGCACGCAGTGCCGGTCGACGAGGTCATTCCGGCGAGATGGCGCAGTTCCGTCATTGATGAAGAGGGGCGCGTAAACCGGATCAGTTATGAGCTTTGTGTCCTCGCGCAACTGCGCGATCGCATCCGTTCTAAGGAAATCTGGGTTGTCGGGGCGGACCGATACCGCAATCCCGATGACGATCTTCCCAAGGACTTCGATGCGCGGCGAGAAGCATATTACACAGGATTGAACCTGACGGCGGATGCGCGTGCATTTTCAAGCGCCATCCGGGAAGAGCTTGCTCAGGAACTGTTGCTCCTCAATGCCAATATTCCCCGGAACGACAAGGTTCGGCTGCTGTGGCGCGGCGAGAACCGTATATCTCTCACCCCGTTCAAACCCTTGCCCGAACCCAGGGGTCTCGCCTCGATCAAGACCGAGATCGGCCAACGCTGGCCGATGACCGGGCTGCTCGACGTACTGAAGGAGGCTGCCCTTGATACGGGACTTCTCGAAGCGTTCGAAACATCGGCCTCGCGTGTTGCACTGCCGAAAACCGCGCTGGATCAACGTCTCCTGCTATGCCTCTACGGCCTGGGAACGAATGCCGGGCTCAAGCGGATCGCCGGCGCCACCCCCGATGTCAGCTATGAAGAGCTGCTGCATGTCCATCGCCGCTTCGTTCATGCCGCGGCGCTCAAGGAGGCGTGTGCCAGGGTTGCGAATGCGACCCTGGCAATCCGCAATGCTGCAGTCTGGGGGGACGCCGGCACGGCCTGTGCGTCAGATTCCACAAAGTTCGGAGCCTGGGATCGCAACCTGATGACGGAATGGCATGCGCGTTATGGTGGACGGGGCGTCATGATCTACTGGCATGTCGAACGACGCGCGACATGCGTCTATTCCCAGCTCAAGCGCTGCTCTTCCTCCGAGGTCGCCTCCATGATCGAGGGCGTGCTGCGCCATTGCACCGACATGGAAATCCAGCGACAATATGTTGATAGTCATGGCCAAAGCGCGGTTGGCTTTGCATTTTGCCGGCTTCTCGGATTTGAGCTTGCACCCCGCCTGAAAGCGATCGCTCGCCAGAAGCTGGCTCTTCCCGATGTCGGCATGCGAACGCGGCTTCCCCACTTGCAGCCGATCCTCTCCAGTCCGATCAACTGGGATGAGATCGAGCAGCAATATGACGAGATGGTCAAATATGCAGCCGCGATGCAGACAAAAACCGCCGACCCGGAGGCGATCCTGCGCCGGTTTAGCCGCTCCGAGGTGATGCACCCGACCTACAAGGCGTTGAGTGAGCTGGGCCGCGCGGTCAAGACGATCTTCCTGTGCCGGTATCTGCGCGAGGAGTCCTTCCGCCGCGAAATTCATGAAGGCCTGAATGTCGTTGAAAACTGGAACAGTGCCAATGGGTTCGTTTTCTTCGGCAAGGGCGGCGAGATCGCCACTAACCGCATCGATGAGCAGCAGCTCTCGGTCCTGGCGCTACATTTGCTGCAAGCGTCGCTTGTCTATGTGAACACCCGAATGCTTCAGAGCGTGCTGGTGGAACCGAAATGGACGGGCCGGATGACGCCGGATGATTATCGCGGCCTCACACCGCTGATTTACAGCCACGTCAATCCTTATGGCCGCTTCGACCTCGATCTGAATAGCCGGATCGATTTTGGGCGGCTTGCTGCCTGACCGGGGCCTTTCCGCTCGCACCATTTGGGTGCACCCGAACGTGACGATCGGAAGTGACATATACGACATGTCACAAAAGGGTGGTTCCGTCACCAATGTTACTGTACGAGGGCAAAGCCACCCTAATGTGACGGATTTGCCCATGACCCGCGTCGGCTACGCCCGCGTCAGCACCATCGACCAGGATCTCGACATCCAGGTTGCCCGGTTGAAGGCAGCGGGCTGTGAAATCCTCCGCTCCGAAACAGGCTCGGGCGCATCGCGCACTGGACGCACGGAGCTTGAGACGATCATGCAGTTCCTGCGCGCCGATGACGAACTCGTCGTCCTGCGTCTCGATCGGCTCGGTCGCTCCACACGCGATGTTCTCAATCTGGTTCATGAACTCGACCAGAAGGGAGCCTCATTGCGGGTGCTTGAGCCGGAGGTGACGACGGCCGGAAGCATGGGGCGGATGGTGATCACCATTCTGGGCATGGTCGCGGACATGGAACTGACGTTCATCAAGGACCGGCAGCGCGCCGGGATCGAGGCGGCGCGCGCCGAAGGCGTCTACAAAGGCCGGAAGAAAAACATCGATGACGATGAAATCCGACGCCGGATCACCGCCGGCGCGAGCAAGGCCAGCGTCGCGCGCGACCTCAAGATCTCAAGAATGACCGTCTATCGGGCGCTTGACGTCATT
>JAVBXL010000151.1 GCA_030824575.1 bacterium
GAGGATGTCGGCGACCTCAAACTCTATCGCGTGCCGGTGACCGTCGATGTCGCGGCGAACGCCCAGAAGCAGGTCGCGCTGCTGCGCCAGCCCGGTGTGAAGGTCGAACGCCTCTATGCCGCGACTGTCTATGGCGAGGCCGAATCGCAGCCGATGACGCTGCGGCTGCGCTTGCAGAATCGGAGAGGTGATGGCCTCGGCCTGGCCATGCCATCGGGCCGCGTCGCGGTATTCGAGCAGGTTCAGAACATGCGCCTGCTCGCAGGCGAAGCCGATATCGGCGACAAGGCAGAGGGCGAGCGGGTCGATTATGACATGGCGACCAGCGCCGACGTCCGCATCGCCGCGCGGATGAAAAGACAGTCCCGCAAATCCCGCGACTGGGCGATCACCCTGACCAATGCGCGGCCCTTCGCCGTGACGGCGGAAGTCACCATCCCGCACGACATCGCCCCGCGCCCAACAGGCATGGAGCGGCGCGGCAATGGCTGGATCTGGCGGACCACGATCCCCGCCAACGATACCCTGACATGGTCCTATACTGAACGCCTGGCGCGCTGACCGTCAGGCGTCGGGCAGGGGCCGGGGCCGGTGATTGGCGTCCAGCGCGACGAACGTATAGACACCGCTGGTCAACAGCACTTCTTCCATGCCAACGCCGCGGATCGCCACCACCTCGATCCGTATCGCGACCGACGTGCGACCGCGCCGTTCCTCGACCGCATAGACCGACACGACATCGCCCAACAGGATCGGGGTAATGAAGGTCATGCTCTCGATCGCCACCGTCGCCACGGCGCCCCGCGCGATTCGCGATGCGACGATTCCGCCGGCGATATCCATTTGGCTCAGCACCCAGCCGCCGAAAATATGGCCATTGGCGTTGATGTCGGTCAAATGCGGCACCAGCCGCAGCACCACCTCGCCCCGCGCGCCGGTCTTCGCTGTATCAGTCGTCAAGCGGCACCTCGTCCTTCAGCCTGTCCATCACCTGCTCGTCATGCCCGGTGCCGCTCGACAAAAATGTCAGCGCCATCAGGCCGGTGCCCAGCATGAAGGTCAGCCATACGCCCAAAATCGTGGCGATCAGCATGTGAATCGGCAACTGTCCGGCCCACCAATGCAGGAACAGCAGCGCCAGCCCAACGCAGATCGCACCGCCCAGCGCCATCCACGCCATGATGCGGCGAAACCGCGCCCAGGCGATGGCGGCAATCTGGGGATCATCCAGGGCTTGCTTGCGTGTCATCTCTTTTCATTGGGCCGTGAAAGTGGGATCATCAAGCGCCTATCGGGGAATGTCTCGGAAAAGGAGAGTGGTCATGAGCATCGCAGCGATTTTGCAGGGCAAGGGCGACGTCATCAGCGTGCGGCCGACGGACAGCCTGCTCTCCGTGGTGCAATTGCTGGCGGAAAAGCGAATCGGCTGCGTGCCGGTGGTCGAGGATGGGCAGGTCGTCGGCATTTTTTCCGAACGCGATGTGGTCTATCGGGTGGCCAGGGACGGCGCAGCCGCGCTCGATCATAATGTGGGCGAGGTTATGACGGCACCAGCCATTACCATCGACCATCAAACCCCGGTGATTCACGGCCTGTCGTTGATGACGAAGCGGCGCATCCGCCATTTGCCCGTGGTGGTCGATGGCGCGCTGGTGGGCATGATCTCGATCGGCGATCTGGTCAAATATCGGATCGACACCATCGAATCGGAAGCAGCGGCGCTGCGAGACTATATCCAGACCGCCTGATTCGGGCGCTTTTCCGGTTCAGGCGGGCGCCTGGACCGGGGGCGCGCGCCGCACCACCAGCGCGACCAGTTCCATCAGCGTCCCGCGCGCGCACAGCATCAGCGCGGCGAGGAAGGCGATCCCCCCCGCGGGCACCAGCATGCACAGCCGCAATGGCGCGGACAGCGGCGGCAGCAGCCGGTCGATCGCCATCACCACGCCGGCCATCAATATCGAACAGCCGAGCCCCGGCGCTGCGGCGCGGATCAGGTCGGCGAATCGTAACCCCATCGGCCCGCCCGCCAACCGGGCGGTGACGGCGGTCAAAATCGGGAAGGCGATCAGCCACGCCCAGGCCAGGCCGATCGCGCCGGACCTGATGCCGATCAGGAAGGCGATCGGCATCAGCACCGCGCCGACTGCTGCGACGCGGGCGGTCGTGCCGGGGCGGCCCAGCGCATTGCTGACCGGCGCAAACATCACCTGCAACGTCATGAAGGGCATCGCCAGCGCCAGGATCGCGACGAAGGGTGCCATTTCCAGCCATTTCTGCCCGAACAGCGTCTCGACCAAAGGCTCGGCCGTCACCGCCATGCCCAGATATATGGGACAGGTCAGCAGCAGCAGCAGCTTCACCGCCTTGCAGAAGGACCAGGCCACCCGCGACACGTCCTTTTGCATTCGCGCATAGGCGGGAAAGGCGACATCGTTGAGCGGTGGCACGAATTTGCTGACGAAAATCTGGGTCAGAAACAAAGCTTCGGCATAAAGGCCCAACTGATGCGGTTCCAGCATCCGGCCGCCAATGAAGATGTCGGCCTGACTCTGCACGATCCAGAACAGCTGCCCACCCAGCAGCGACGCGCCATAGGCGACCATCGCGCCGGTGCCGCGAAAATCGAAGCTGGGAATGGGCTTGAACCCGGTGGCGATGACATAGCCCACCGCCTTGACCCAGAAACCCGCGATCGGCGCGAACACCAATGTCCACACGCCCCATCCCGACAAGGCGCCGACCAGCGCCACCGCGGCGGATGCGATCGCGGCGATCAAATTGACCAGCGCGGGCCGCTTGAAATCCAGCGCGCGTCCCATGATCGCTTCGGGCACGGAGATGAAGGGGGTGGAGAGGTAGAGCAAAGCCTGCACCCGCAGCAGGTCGGCGACCATCGGCTGGTCATAATAGTCGGCGGCCAGCGGTGCGATCGCCAGTTGCAGCAGCGCCAGCGCGCCGTTCAGCAGCAACATGATGGTGAAGGCCTGGCGCAACCGGTGCGTCTCCACCGTGTCGGACTGCACCAAGGCGCTCACCAGCCCATAGCCGTTCAGGAAAGTCGCGAAGTTCAGGATCACCTGGGTCATGGCGAACAGGCCGTAATCAGCGGGATCGAGCAAGCGGATGACGGCCAACGTCACCACCCAGCTCATCATCTGCGAGAGTATCTGGCTGCCCGATCGCCAGAAGATGGCGCTGCGTATCCGTGCGCCGAAACCCGCGTCATTCGCGTCGGCATCCTGCAATGTCATGCGCCCATCTTTCCTGAAATCTGATCGATCATCCACCTGCTCTAGCGCCCAACCCCCAAAAATTTCTGAAATAAAATTGCAAAAACTGTTTGACGGGTCGGGGCGACCGGCCTAGAGGGCTGTTCACCGGATGGGGCGCGGCCAGCAGGTAGCGCTCGGAACGGTCGCCAACATTGACGGACGACAGTCCTCCGAAACGCAAGGATCGGGGTGGCATTGTTGTCCGCACTAATGTTGGCTGGGTTCTTTGACATTGTTGGATAGATGAAGGGACATGTGGGCGGCGGCTCCGGTTATTCACGGCTTTCAGGCGTGGATGTATCGGTTAAATTAGGCCGTTCCTTATTGGGGTTTGTCGGGCTTGCTCGGCAGATCGTTCATATGTCTCAGTATATTCCACTAGAATATATTGTGCAGGAATGGCTCCTGGAAATGAGCGGTATGTAT
>JAVBXL010000120.1 GCA_030824575.1 bacterium
GACCACGACACGATCAGATCCGCCTGCACATCACCATCACGTCGCATCGCCATCGTCGCTGACCGCCTTCTTTCCGTATCCAGGCTGAATCAGATCACACCGACTTCGTCAACGCGCTGGTAGGGCTGTCCGGGCTTGCGCCTGGGCCGCGACCAGAGGTGCCTGGGTGGAGGTCCAGGCCGCCCATCGGGCCGTGCGGAACAAGCGTGAGAAGAAGACGGGCCGTTCGGTGCGATGTGCCGCAATCGCGGCGCTCCGCTCGCCATGGACGCGCGCGGCGTTCTCAACGTCGATCTGCCGATTGGCGCGGTCGGCCTCAAGGTCCGGACGACGCGAGCGCGTCTGCGCGAGTTCCGCTTCGTCCCTCGCGATCGCCTTTCGGGTTTCCGCCAGCCGAACGCAGAGAATCCGGACGGCTTCCAGCGCCGCCAATCGCCCGTCTACCGTCTGTTTGAGTGTGAGCAGGCGGTCGCGCGCCTTGTACCAGTTTCTCAAGGCGAATGCGGGCGAGGGCGGCTGCTCGGCGAGCACAACCGGCGGGGTGCGGCGCTCGATGATCTTGCCGGTCTCGGGATCCTTGATCTCCTGAACGACCGGGTCCCCCTTGGCGGCCTTGAGATAGGTGCGAAACCCCCAGTCCTCATGCCACCAGAAGCTCTGCTGAAAGGCAGCGCGGTTGCGCGCGTTGCCCAGC
The DNA here is from genome assembly GCA_030824575.1 of bacterium. GTDB lineage: Bacteria > Pseudomonadota > Alphaproteobacteria > Sphingomonadales > Sphingomonadaceae > Sphingobium. The sequence continues at coordinate 695 of JAVBXL010000120.1, forward strand.
ACGGCCGCGATCAGGCCCCAGGTGTCAGCGGGCTCCATCGGAACGGCGGGACCATCGTCGTCCTCGGTCGACGCACGGGGGCTGTAGACGAGGTCGCTGATGGACTTGAAATAGCTTATGTCGTCGGTCGAACGGCCAACGGCCTTGGCTGCCGGAAGCTCACGACTGACATTCTCCACCGCCTTGTTGTTGCTGGAGGCGACCAGCATTTCATGTCCCTTGAGCGACGGGTCCAGCACATAGAGATGAAAGAAGGCTTTGGGACCGAACGCCTGTCGCTCTCCTGAAGGCGTAAAGGCCTTTGCAGGGTCGTCGAACGACGCCATCGCCATCGCGCGATCGAGTACGGTTGCGGCAACGATGTCGCGAAGCAGGGTGGTCTTCCCGGTTCCAGGAGGACCATTAACGGCGATCACGCCTCCGCCGTCGGCCAGTGCCGAACGGGCGAGATTGACAGCGGCCTGCTGCAGCAGGACCAGGGGATGCCCACCAGGGCTCGGCCAGCGCGCCGCGGGCGTCCTGGCCGGTGCCACGGCCGCTTCGAGCGCGTCGGTGTCCGAGAACAGGTCGATCGTCCTGCTGGGCGCATCCATACCCAGATACTGACGAAGGCCGCCGGGTAGCTCTCCCTTCGCGCACAGATCGACCGCCTTCGAAAGGTCGCCCATGAAAAAGGAATTGAGTAGCGAGACTTCGGGCGGATTTCTCGCTTTGAAATAGTGGAACACCCGCAAGGCAAAGCTCGGCGGCTCTACGAGAACAGCGGGAAGGCCGAACTGGGCAACGAGCCAGCGGTGCGCCTGGTCGATCGTCGCGAGATCCAAAGGGACCGGGTTTCCGGCATCGTCTGTTCGGCGCAGGATATTCTCGAGCGCCCCGATGATCCGCGGCTCGATGCGAGGCCATGCACCGAGCGCGCCCAGCTTCAGCTTGAGCGCCAAGGGAAGCGCCCAGGCGAAGCTTGAGACCGAGATGCTGTTGTCCTCAAGGAGGACGCCGTTCTTGTCAACCAGGACCGCGCCGATCGCGGCCTTCTCCCGCTGCCGCGTGCTCCGCTCTTCATCTGCGCCGAAGGCCTTGACCAGATCTTCGGTCGCACGATCCATCGGGATCGCGCCGAGGATCACCTGATAATAGAGCTGCCGCTTGGGGCGCGACCGTTCACCCTTGCCCCAAGGAACCTGCCCTCGCGAGAGATCGGCGACACAGCTGCGATCGCCGGAAGCAAGGTCTTCAGGCCTTCTATAGGTCTGGGGCGACAGTGCTTCCAAAGCGGTCCAGGCTGCGAGCATGCCGGCTGCCATATTGTCATGGTCCGGCGTTGCGACAGAAGGCAAATCGCCAAACGCCAGAATGGGCGGCAAAGATGCAATAGAGGATGGCGCTGCTTTGCCAGCGAACGGGTCAGGGGCCGTGCTCGGCTGGCGCGAAGATCGCGCCTCGGAGCGCTCGGGTGCTTTGCCAGGTGGCGCTTTGCTCGCCGGCTCCGTCGCAAGGGCGTTTGCAATGCCGGCGCGCAAGCGCGCTGCCCGATCCGTCGTACGAAAACTCAGTTCATGGTCAAGAAGACGAAGGATATCCGGGTCCGACTGAGAGGTCCGGAAAATAGTCTCCAGTTGCGCGATCGAATTTTGAAAATAGGGGCGAGCCTTTTCTGCACTCAAACTTCAGTCCCCTTGATGATCCATTGCGGAAATCCGCTCTATGTCGTTCGACCCGGCGGGCGACCGCAAGTCAATATGGTACCGAAGGGATCAGGAGGATCCGATTTGAGTCTTCGCCGCCTGGGTTATCGACAGCCATAGGCACAGGACGCAGGTTGGACACCGGGCTCTGGATCGCCGCACGGCTAAGTGCCGAAACCCATTTCTGGGACCACGCCGGTCAGACCGCGCGCTTGTACAGTGAGGACGTGTATTCGGCTCTGCGCGACGAGGGGGTAAATATTGTTGGTCATCCACTAATCAGTACAGGATGACGCCCGTTCCGGGCACAAGTTGATCCATAAAATCGAAATCGCGCCGGTTACCGGTCAGCAGATCACAACCCATCGCAGCAGCCTGAAGAAACAGAACAGCATCATTAAGCAGCGCGATCGAATGCGGCTGGCTGGACAGGCGCGTTACCAATCCTGCCAACATGCCGGCCTCGGCGAACACCCGCGAGGATGGTATGGTCAGACGATGTTCGGGAATATCATCGATTGTCCGCCCCAGCGTCTTGAGAACCGCAGCCGTGCGCCTGTCCGCCGGATCGAGCGCGCCCATCAGATGGGTCATTTCGCCAAGCGCCACACAGGAGTGATTGACGATCCGGTTTTCCAGTAACCGATCCGCTTGCGCAGGCGTCTTGCCCTGAAGCACATCGATATAGACGCAGGTGTCGAGCAGAAGCTCGCGACCTACAACAGTTGCTTTATGAACAAGCGGCAGTTCCTCTTCGCGCCGCCGGGCCAGCTTTGCTGCCGATCGCTGCGGCCTGATCCGGCGCAGCGACGCCTTGCGGTCAAATCCCAAGCGCGATATCTGCCGGGACCGAGCCCTTCCGGCTCACGAGCCTGGCCCCGAAATCATCCTCCAGCGCCACTTTGGCAAGCGCATATTCGACGAGATCGGTGGTTGAGGCGATGCCGCTGCGCATCTTGGCACGATCGATGAGTTCGCGCGGGACCCGGGCGCCGACCGCGCTGTTCGTGCCCGAAAGCAAACCTGCCGCCTTCGCGGCGGCCACGACTGCTTCATGTCGCTGGGACAGATGATCTTCGTGCCTCGTTGTCATCGGGGAACTCCTTTGCGTTAAACAGATACGCCAATTTGTAAAATATGCAAGATGTGACCGGGACAGGCGTCGGCTAAGCTCACACTTGCGGAGCGCGCCAGAGAGCTTGGTAAGAGTCGCATCGCTGCATCAATTCACCATGCGTTCCGCTGCCAACCAGCCGCCCGCCGCGCATGAAGAGAACCTGATCGGCGGCCTTCGCTGTGGCGAGGCGATGGGTGATCATGATCAACGTCGTCGCACTCCTGGCCCGGCTCCGCAATCTCGCAATCACACTCGCCTCACTGGACGGATCGAGCGCAGACGTGCTTTCATCGAGGATAAGGACCGGCACTTCCACACCGGCCAGCCGCGCGAGCTCCAGCTTCTGAATCTGACCTCCGGACAGGCGCTCGCCTTGCTCTCCCAATTCCATCTCGAAGTCGATTGGTCTCCCCGGCTCATAGAAACGCCAGACGTTAAGCAGTTTCTCGACATCGTGGATCGACTGGTTCGCCGGGGGATAGAGGATGTTCTCCCGCAATGATCGGTTGAACAGGCCGATGAATTGCGGCGCATAGAGAATATGGCGGTGACGCGCTTCCCATGGGATCGTCGCGATATCGACCCCCGCAATCTCGACTTTCCCCGAGCCGGGCGTGAGCACGCCGGCCAGCAGCTGAGCAAGGGTAGATTTGCCTGAGCCGTTGGGGCCGACGATCGCGACGAAGCGGCCCGCCGGGATAAAAAGCGAAATGCCGTTAATACCCGGCATGTTGTCGCCGTAGCAGAAGCTGACGTCTTCTACCGTCAGATCCGCAGCACCTGTGGGACCGGGCTGCGGGGTGCTCGGCACTTCATGGGCGTTCGTGAATGCCAGGACATCGCGGATGTTGGCGATCGCGACACCAGACTGCGCGAGGATATAACCCAGCGCGCTCAGCGGAACAGTCAGCCGAAAGGCATAGGTCTGCAACAGGACGAAGTCGCCTGCGGTCATGCGTCCCTTGCCCACATCAAGGCCCGCAAGCATCAACAGCGCCACAAGCCCGACGCCGACAATGCAGAATAGCAGCGCCGCCATGACGGTCAGTGAATGGTACATGCTGGCGGTGGCCTGTCGTTTCGCCCTCAATATATCGCCGGCATAACGCAGTTCACGATCCAGAGCGCCGTTGAGCACCACGCGGCGGGCATTGCGCACGATGTCACCGATCGTGCGGGACACATGCGATGCCGCCGCATTGGTCGCGTCCGCGTGCACGCGGTGGCGTCTGGCCCCGATCCAGGTCGCGCCGACGAATCCCAGAAGCGTAAGCGACAGTACCAGCACATAACGAGGCTGGATCAGGCTGGCGATCACCGCAAGACTGGCGATAGCCTGCAGCAAGACCGGCCCGAGCCGCCAGATCAATCCTTCCACGACCAGTGTCAGGCTATAGGGCAGCCGCTCCAGCATGCCGGGTACCCGCCCGCTCTGACTGTCCCGCGCCGCCGTGATCTCCGGCAAGGCGGCGGCAAGCGCCCGGGTCGTGAAGTGCAGGGTCAGCGCCTCGACCATTTCCGCGGTGCAGGCGAGCCTGGCCGTTTCGACGATGGAAGCACCGGCCCAGCATCCCACGAACAGCAGGATGGTGAGGAGCAACTGCAGGGGCGATCCCGTCGGTCCGTCCAGCGCGTCGATCAACAGCTTCAGCGCATAGGGGCCGACGACGCCCATCGCGATCACGACGGCTTCCAGGCCGAACGCTTGTACCAAGCCTCGCCTTGTACCCAGGCCCGCAGACAGCATCACCCGCGTCAGCCGGGCCAATATTCCGAACGTTTTCACTAGTAGCACCTCCTGGCGATCAATGGATGAGCCAGAAGGAGGGTTGGAACGCGGTCGCTATCTTAGCGCCAAATCAGGTCATTGCGAAGCCAGGATCCCAAGATGTCGGAAAGGGAAGGGAGGGGCAGGAATGTGACGGGAGACGTGGATCGGCCCGTTGCCCCTCTAGCTCCAGGAGATGGTTCCCATGGCGAGCCTTGCCCGCTTGAATGACACGCCCCCCGTGTCCGCACCCTATCACATCGATGTGTCGCGCGGTGGCCGCAGCGGCCGCGTATCCTCGGAATGGTTCTCACGGCCCGATGACGAGAAATTTCTCTCGCTTTCCAGTCTTTATGACAGCGTTCGCGCCCGCGCCGATCACTCGACCACGCGCATCGTCGAAAGTCGCGCGATCCGGGTCGAAGCCAGGAGCGACAATCCCGAACGGCTGATGCTGATCGCGCCGGGGGATGGACGGCCTGTCGCACCGACCAACTGGTCCTTCGGCCAGATATCCAGCCTCGTCGGTGCGCCGGCCTCCTATCTACGCCAGCTTCCCGCCGCTCTGGCCGGGATCAACCTGCAACACGGCCTCATCACCCATCGCGGCGAACAGGTGAAACTGCTTCAGACCGACGATGGCCGCACCGAACTGCGCGCCGCCACTGGCAGCGAGTATGGCCGTATTTTCGACCATGAACTCGTGCAGGCGATCATGGCTTTCGCCGGCGACGGTGTCGGTGACACACGCTGGAAGGTGCCCGGAACGATCCAGTGGGGCAGTATGACCTATAACCCCTTCGTCGACATCACCAGGGATACGACGACGCTCTACGCCTCGGACAGGGATGTGTTCGTATTTCTGGTCGACGACACGCACCCGATCGAGGCTGGTAAGCTGCCCAACGGCGATCCCGATCTCTATTTTCGCGGATTTTACGCGTGGAACTCCGAGGTCGGCTCCAAAACGCTCGGCATCGCGACCTTCTACCTACGAGGAGTTTGCGCCAATAGGTGCCTGTGGGGCGTCGAGAATTTCGAGGAGGTGAACATCCGTCACTCGAAATTCGCGGCCGCCCGTTTCTCTCACCAGGCTGCGCCCGCGCTCGAGCATTTCGCGAACTCCTCGCCGCAGCATTTCATCACCGGGATCAAGGCCGCGCGGGAACGCATCGTCGCGCGCAAGGATGAGGACCGCGATACTTTCCTGCGCCGCCGCGGCTTCACCAAGGCCGAGACGACGAAGATCATCCAGACGGTAATGGCGGAGGAGGGGCATCCCCCGGAAAGCCTGTACGATTTCGTGCAAGGCATCACCGCTGTGGCACGTTCAAAACCCCATCAGGACAGCCGCCTCGAACTCGAGGGCAAGGCCAGGAAGCTGCTCGAACAGGCGCTCTGACGTCCGGCTTGGGATTTCCCGAATTTCTCCTCCAACGCCCGCTCCGGTCTACGACCGGGGCGGCTATCGCTCATGAAAGGATAAGGCGATGCGCGCCCAATCCGATGTTTGCCTGAATGATTTTGCCGTGGACGTCGCCTTCTTCAGCGACGGCGAGCACTTTGCCAGCCAGACCTACGCGGTCACCGCCTCGACCTGGTTCAGCGCCCGCCAGCAGGCGCTGCAAATGTCCGTAAACAGCGTTTATGACAACCCGCGCATTCCCGGCCTCAGCCGTTCCGCCACCGTTCGGTCCGACTCATGACCCGCAATCGCACCCAGCGTCTGGGAACAGGGCTCTCTGCCCTCATCGCCGCATCGCCCCCACCCATCACGACTTTGCCACTCGCTAACATCTCCGTCGGATATAATCCCCGCCGTTATTTCGACAGCACGAAGCATGACGAGCTCGTCGCGTCGCTGCGCCTGCGCGGAATGCTCCAGCCGATACTGGTTCGTCCGACCAAGGATGCGAGCGACAGCTATCTCATCGTCGCAGGCGGGCGTCGCTACCGGGCGGCCTTGGAAGCCTTCGGGCCTGAGGGCGAAATTCCCGTCGTCATCCGAGAGATGACCGATCAGGAAGCCCTTGAGGCAGCGATCGACGAAAACGACGTGCGCGACGACGCATCGGAAACCGAGCAGGCCGATGCCGCCGTGCGCGTGCTCGCGGCCTGCCAGGACGATCGGGCCGAAGCCGCGCGCCGGCTCGGCTGGTCGAAAGCCAAGCTCGACCGCCGTCTTGCTCTGGGTAACCTCTCCGATACCGTCAAGCGCGCGCTCGACGAACGCCGGATCAAGGTCGGCCATGCCGAACTGCTCGCCGCCGTGCCCGCTGACAAGCAGGACAAGGCGCTCGATACGATCCTGAGCTCCGGCCTGGACGTGAGCAAGACACGCGACCTGCTGATGCGCGTCACGCAGGTTCTCGCCAGCGCCAGTTTCGACAAGAGCGAATGCATGACCTGCCCGTTCAATTCGGCAACGCAGCGGGCGCTCTTCGAGACCCATATCGACGATGGCCACTGCACCAACGCGGCATGCTTCGAACTCAAGACCCAGTCGGCGGAAATGCTCCGCTTCGAGGAACAGGAACGCGCCGACAAGGCCGCGCGGGCGGCGGTGCGCCGTGTGAAAGATGATGATGCAGACGATGACGCTGACGATGAAGAGCAGGACGACGTCATCAATGAAGCTAGGGGCGACGGCAAGGAGATGTCAGGCGATGGGACCGGCTCTCCAGTAAGAAGCCGGATGGTCGCATCTGCCCCGTCCGTCGCGGCCGGCAAAGCGAATAGCGCGCCGACGGCGTCCAAATCGACTGTCACCGCCAAATCGATCGCAGACCGTACCGTCGAACTGCGCGAAGCCATGTGGCGCACTGCGGTTGCAAGGGCGCTTGCGGGCAATAGCGCGCATGCCCAGAGTGCGATCCTGGTTGCCGCGATGTCGGGCACGTTGCCGCAGATCAAGGCGGAAACCCTCAAGGCGCGCTCGGGCCTGCTGGTCGACGCCGCATTCCCCGGCCTCGATTATCGCGCCAAAATCACGGTGATCGGCGAACTCGAGGAAGCCCAGGCAGCCACCATATTGTCGGCGATCGGCGCGGCCTATGCCAAGGACGTGGTAAATTTCGAACATGTTGCCGACCTCGCCCGCGCCTTCGACGTCGATCTGCGCGCCACCTGGCAGGTCGATAAGGCTTTTCTTGAGCGATACACCAAGGATGAACTGAGGTTCATCGCTCGCGAATGCGGCCTGATCGCGCATATGGGCGAAAAGGCGTTCGCCAAACGGCTGGGGGGCAAAAAGTCCGACCTCATCGCCGGTATGCTCGGCCCCATCGGCTTCAAATGGGCGGGACGCCTGCCGAGCTGCATGACGCTCGATGGACGATATGGACCACCTCCGGGCGACGCCGCTCCTGCGGTGCCCTCAAAGCTCGCCGCCTGATCTGCTTTTGCATTTTCACGAGAAGGACAGATATCATGCTGATTACCAGCCTGCTTCCGCTGCTAAGCCACTATTCGCTCGGCTTCGATCTCGTCGCAGGCCCCGACGACACCGTCACTCTAACCATTATGCCCCGCAAGGTGGCAGGGGTGGCCCAAAATCTCGAAACCGGCGAGGCCCGCCCGATCTCGATCACGGCGAGCGCCGCAGAAATCGATGCGGAACTCGGACGAGGCGCAGATGGCGCATTGGGGCAGCTTATGGCCTCGCGCAAAACACTCGCCGACCAGATCGCCGAGCAACGCCAGGCGGCCGAGCTTGCGCGGACCGCCGCTGCGCAAGCCGCGAAGCCGAACACCGCGGCGGCCAAACAGGCCGTGCCTGCCACGCCCGTGAAAGCATCAGCAGCGAATAATCCGCCAGCCGACGCCACGGCCGAGGAACCCGCCAGCCTCTGGTGAGACAGCCGCCCGATTTTTCCAACACCATTGCCAACGAGGCTTGCCATGCAGATCAATCATCTCACCCGGGCCTATCGATATGACGGCATCGACCTGCCGGTGCCGCCCCATCTCGCCGACGACCGCAACGCCCTGCGTACCTATCATGCCACGCTCTACCCGGCGATCCTCAACGCTGAGATGGTCGATACCGGCATTATTGGGGGCGCCCATATCACCGAATATCGCCGTGCCGTCGGCACCAAGGGCTGACCATGGCGCGGCGTGCCGGAACCCCTATACCGCCCACACAACACAGGACATTGTGCCAATGGATCGAGGCTGACGATGGCGACACGCCCAGCTTTACCCGGCCTGCCTGCAGCGCCGCGAGCCGGACCCTCCACGCCAAGATCGCGCTCCCCCCGGATAGCGGTCCGGGCGAAGTCCGAGAGCCCCTCCAACCCCCATCCGCTCTGCGTCTGCCGCCGCTCGGCTGACCTCGCCGGCACGTCGGTCGTGCTCTCTACTGACGTTCCCGTTCTCTTCGACCAGCCGCTGGGTCCCCATCACGAACTGGTCGGCCGGTGGGCTCTGTCGCTCGAAAAAACGATGCGGACGCTCACCCGTCCGGCCGCGCGTCGGCATATCGAGCGGGTCTTCGACGCTACCGTGCTCGACGTCCTCAATTCCGTTGATCTGGTCGATCTGCGCGTCGTCGTCCTTCAAGGCGGCGAGCAGGGCGGTCCACCCGCGATTGCCATTATCTGTGAGAGCCTGGGGCAGATCGATCTCGGCTGGATCGAAACCGGCGATGCGCCTGTTGCCTGGCGCGCCGCTGCTTATCGGGCGCTGGAACGGAACCTTGGCCGAGTATTGCCCATCTACGGCTACCCATTCCTCTTCGACGAGATCGCGATGTACTATTGGGATGGCGAAACCGAAGACGACGCTGCCCGCCAGAGCCTGATCGCTTATCACGGCGCAGATGCCGACGATCTCGAAAATATGGTGCTGCCCTCGGAGATGAACGCTCGGCGGCCTGCGTGGATGATCGCAGCCAATGCGGCGCCATCGAAGCGACTGCCGGGCGCGCTACGCCGCAGGCTGAACGCACTCGGACGGACATCCAAGGCGCTCGGGGGTCTTGAGAGCGCACGCAATGCCTGGAACTGCGATTTCGAGATCATCCAGGATTACATCCCGGGCTATGAGGAATGTTCCTCTCTGCCGCCGTTGACGCTCGTGCCCTTCGAGCAATTCGCCCGTGAACTCGACGACATCGCCCGTAACGGCATGGAGATGGGCTTCATGGACATCGCCGGGATCTGTCCACTGTCGGCGGCCGATCGCATCGACGACTGGTTCACCTCCCTGCGGCTCGGCGCGCAGTTCCTCGTTGCCGCCCAAGACCTGATCCGGCTCGATCCAACCACATTGTGAGGCGCATTATGCCTGACCACAGCACCCATTTCGAAGCGACGAGCGGCGGCATGATCCTGACGAACGCCATCCTGCTCTACCGGAACCAGGGATCCCGAATCCCTCAAGCCTATGGCGCGTCGACACAGGACGATTGCGCCTTCGCCAGCATCCATGCGGTCGACCAGACCCACGAAGACCATCCGACGATCGCGGCCGGCGTGCCGCTCACCCGTGCGCATTTGCGGCAATGGACCGAAGCGCTTGGACGGAGCGTGGCGCCCGAGCTTCTTCCCGACAACATGCTGGTCGCCCACGCCGATATGCTCGCCTGGTGGGTTCCCCCGCAGGTGCGCCCGGCCTGGTTCGCACTATCATCTCCGCCTGACGGGCTCCGTGTCCTGCACGAAAGGAACATCGTACCTGTGCCCTATCCCGCGCATCTGTTCGTCGCCACCCGATCGGGCCTCGGCGTCTACGCCCTGCCGACGAATGCACGCCCGACGGCCGAGACGCGGTTGTTGCACTCACCTATTCTTAATGTGTTCGTCGGCGGACAGCTATGCTGGGGCAATATCCCCAGGCCCGGATCGCTTAGCATCGCCTCCATCCCGGACTTTGAGCGCGCTGTATTCGAAAGCTGGTCGACGCATCCTAATCCCGGGCAGGAACGCACTGTTACCGGCAAGGGAGGACTCATCCGGCTCTGGGACGACCTCGCCGCGCGCGGCGCGAAGCGCTTCCCGGTCGGCCGTCTCAAACCTCTCAGTTTCGCCGGGCGCCGGCAGCCAGGACCAAACGTACGGCGCACTGCGCCAGCCCCTGTAACCGTCGGAGCCTTGATCGCCCGCTGGAACCGGCGATGACTTCGCTCACCGATGACCCGACAGCCGCTGCGCTGCTTGCCGCGATGCCCTGCTATCCCGTCCCGTCGCAAGGCCGATCGCCGGCTATCGAAGCGCTTCGGACAGCGCGTGCCGGTCATGGACTTTTGGTCGGCCACGACGGCGTCATGCTGATCCTGCGCCGTCCCTGGCTCGCGCTCGATGCGTGGGTCACGCCGCCAATCTCGGCCTACCTCCCTTATGGCAGCGCCGGCACACCGAGGGCCGACCTGCGGTGCGGACTGATTCCCGGTGAACTGCTCAAGCGCATATTGGAACATCTACGTGGGGCGTTACCCAATGAGTCCGCGGCGTTTATCCTCTGGAACGCGGTCACGCGGGAATTCTCAGTCGAGTTCCCGATAATCGACGAGGCGACGCCCTCGCGTCTCGTCTATCACCCGCCGATCCTGCGATCCGACTGGCACCTGATCTGTGATATTCATAGTCACGCGGCAGGACCGGCCTTCTTCAGCGCCACCGACGACGTCGATGATGCACATTCAACCAAAATCTCGCTTGTCTTCGGTCGGCTTGATCACGCCGGTAGTCCCCTCGCTGCCTCGCGTCTTTGCGCAGGGGGGATGTTCCTGCCGCTGCCGCGCAGCCCCTTCTCTGGAGATGGTCATGCAAGCTGATATCCGCGCGCGTCACTATCTACACGCTGACTTCGAGAATCGGGCTATTCGTGTCCTGCTGGTGGGTTGCGGCGGGAACGGCGCCCAGATGCTCATGGGACTCGCCTCGCTCGACACCGCGCTCCGCGCGATCTCGACCCGGTCTCTCGACGTCACCGTCGTCGACGACGATATCGTGACCGAGGCGAATCTCGGTCGCCAGCCCTTCTATCGCTGTGACATTGGCAACTCGAAGGCCCACACACTGACCGAACGCATCAACCTCGCGCATGGGCTTTCCTGGAAGGCAGTGCACGGTCGCGCACCTGACGCGATCGGGATCGAAGGCGCCGATATCCTCATCACCTGTGTCGATACCGCTTCGGCGCGGCGTACGCTGGGGGCGGCGCTGGAGAATGGCCATAGCAGCCCCGCTTACTGGATGGACCTCGGCAATCGTGCGAGCGACGGGCAGTATCTGATCGGTTGCCCAGGTAACTCGACTGACAAACGTACTGACCGCCTTCCGACCGTGCTCGAAACCTTTCCGGAACTGGCGGACGAGGCTGTTGCCGAAGACGATGCCCCATCCTGTTCGGTCGCCGAGGCCCTCGAACGCCAATCGCTTTTCGTCAATCGTATCCTGGCAAGCCACGCGCTTGCCCTGCTGTTCGATCTTCTAGGGCGCGGGTCGATCGGACATGCGGGCGCCTTCATCAATCTTGCCATCGGCCAAACCGTCGCCATCCCGCTGATGCATGGCGTCGCAGGTTGCCGTCGGCACTAAATGATGCTCGCTCGCGTCCATAAGTCGCGCCGCATCATAGGTCATTGTGGCCGGTGACGGCTTTTGGTATATACATGGCATATGCAAGGAGGCGCGCCCGATGGCTCAACCCATTTCCACCAGTGTCGTTCGCGAGGCGAAGCTGTTTCGCAACAACCGCAGCCAGGCCGTACGCATCCCGGCGGAGTTCGAGTTTTCCGGGAGCCGCGTTCTCATCCACAAGGAGGGCGACAAGCTCATCATCGAACCTGAACCCAGAGCCAATCTGGTCGATATCCTCAAGGCACTTGCGCCGCTCGCCCCTGACGATGATTTTCCCGAGGATCTCGACGCGACGCTGCTGCCGCTCAAGGATGTCGATTTGTGAGCACACGCTACATGCTCGACACGAACATCGTGTCGGACCTCGTTCGCAACCCGCAGGGGCGCGTATTCGAGAAGATCGTCAAGATCGGTAGCGACCGTCTGTGCATCAGCGTGATCACTGCGGCAGAATTGCGCTACGGCTGCGCTAAGAAAGGCTCGGCAAAGCTGCTCGCGCAGGTCGAGGCGATCCTTGCCGGTATTGAAATTCTGCCGTTCGATGTTCCCGCCGATGCTGAATATGGCGGCATTCGTGCCGAACTGGAGGCGGCGGGCCGCCCCATCGGCCCAAACGACCTGCTCATCGCCGCGCATGCTTATGCTGTCAGCGCTATACTGGTTACCGCCAATGTCGATGAATTCCGGCGTATCCGGGGCCTCGAGATCGAGAACTGGCTCGAGCCGCAAGCGTAACCGGCGTGGGCTAACTCTACCACTATCCGGTCAACTACGACCGAGCTGATTTACGGTCGAGCGCGATCATGCCGTGAAGCGCCGGATCACGCTCTGCCGACAAGCTTCGCCTCGCGAGCGGACACGAAGGGGAAGGGGGAAGATAGGGGGTGATCCCAGGGAGATCGTCCTTATGCTCACTCCGTACCACCACCGTCGGCATAGTCGGCCTTGCAGCCCGGAGCTATCGACCGGAGAATGCACCGCGCCGTTTCCGCCGGGCCTTGTGTTTTGACGGCCGACGTTGGTGCCTTTGACCCCGCAGACGCGGCTTGCTGGATCGCACATGGTCGCCGTCCAGGTCATGCCCAGATACTGGCGTCGGTATGGACGGATTATCCGAACTTGCCGCCCCATGCGCCGCTGGACGAACGCATGGCGCGGAGCCGGGCGCGCGTTGCGGCGCTGCGTCCGTTCAACGACACGATCCGCGAGGAAGCCGAGCGCGACAGACAGCTGGCAAACTTTGCCTGTATCGAGAGCCGTGTCGCCAAAGGCGGCAACCAGCCGTGTGACCAGGCAATTCTGAACGGGCGCGATCTACACGGCTATAATTGGAACGCCGCCATCCGTTACGCAAACGGCTGGTATGCGGCACATGCGGGCTGGCAGCCTCGGGATTTCTCCACTCGGCAATGTGAAACGTCACCTGCCTATGCTCAGGGTTTCCGTGACGGCGGTGGCTGTTTCGATGATCTGTTCGATGCGGCCAGGCGCGCCTACGCTGCCGCCGCGCGTAAGACAGAACCATTGGCGTTTCCTTTACATCCCGCGCTTTCAAGACCCCTTCCCAGCAGTTGGCCGCTCCCTACGGACGGACCGCGCCCCAGCCGTTGGTCGAAGCGCATCCTGATCATCGGCGTGACCATCGCATCCGATGCCTCCAAGGGTTTGATGGAAATGCTGCAGGCGCAGTCAGGGCATCAGGCGGGAAAGATCATCATCGCCGCTGCTGCGCGTGGTTTCCATCTATGGGAAGGTGGTCTTTCCGCCGAGATTGCAAAACCCTCCGATCAGTTGCGCGCCCTGCTTGACGGTGTCGAGCCTGACGATCTGCTGGTGGTGGCAGAAGGCGATGATCTTGCCTGGATCGATGGCCATGCCAGCCTGCTGCCACTCTGCCGAACGATGGAGCGCACGCGCAATTCGGCGATCCAACAGCGTGTGCAGTTCCGCGCCTGGCTCGATCGTGGATTGGGCGACGGTGAGATGATGGCCAGCGGGCATATCCGCTGGACCAAAATCGCTCAGGGCCTCTCGGGGCGGCTTGGCGAGTTCGTGACGCGCTATGCAGGACCCGCCGAGCCTCGCGGGCACCGGATCGTTGTGGAACTGCGTGACGGAACCCCCGCATTGGGCTTCATGACACCGCAAGGCGAACCGCTGGTTCCCGAGACGGTCATCACCAACAAGGCTCATCTGCGAAAGGCCATGACGATCATGCTGCGTCGGTTCGCAGCCGCCATCCCGCAGCATCACGCAATAGCCGCCTGACATCTCCCTGACCCTTGCATCCGATCACAATGGGAACTCAGATGAACGACATCACCTCTTTGCCTGTCATGACCGCCCGCGACGCGCAGGCGATCGGTTTCGCGGCGTTCAACGCCGTTCCGACCTTGCCCATAGACATCCCTGACGGTGGCTTCAACCTTTCGGCTAGAACCAGCGAAGGAAGGCGCATAACCTTCTATTTCGGGCCCTATGTCACGGGCGGGCCGGCTCGCTTCGTCGATATCCAATATCATGATGCAGCCGCCACCGTGCCCGATGCGCGCGGCGCGCCGACACCCGTCTTCGATATCTTCACGATCGGCCATGGCGACACACGCGCCTACGACAGTCGCTCCGAAGAGCTGACGAGCAAACCGTCGATCGCAGTCATCCTTCTATCCGGACCGGCGGATGATGACCACTGATCCGGCCGGGAATGAACGGCACGCGCCCAGATCGACCCGGGCCGAAGTCCGCAATCCTGTCCTGGCCCTTCCAGCTGCCCGTGTTCTCGCCGCTATTGATCCCGATATACGGACAGTCCTTGCATGGCTGCTTCGTGATCTTCGGCAGGACGCACGGTCGAAGTCCCGGCAAAGCTGGGATCGGCGCAAGGCATTCACTGCTGCCTACTGGGCAGCGGTTGCTACCTATGCGGGCCATATCCTGCGCGCCCTTGGTAGAGCAGGCAGTGATCGCGGCAGGATGCCGCTGGTGGTGCGGCAGCCGGGATTTCCCGATATTGCGGCACGCGATTGGGCCGACGCCTCGCACTGCTATTGCGGCCGGCGCGATCACAGCGGTCTGGGCGCCAGCGAATTCCCCGAGGGCGAGCTCGCCATCGGCGACAGGGTCGTAGCCCGAATCAGCTATAACGGCAGGATCTGGCTCGCGGGACCGTGGCACCCTGGCGACAAGCCTCTTTACGACAATTGGAGCGCGACATCCGCCCCATGATCCCGGCTATCCGGCCTTCCGGTCTCTAGCCATCCGGCACCGCGTTGGGCCCGCGCCCGTCAGAGGGTGGGACCTCGCAGGGACATGGTCGCAAAAGGAGAGGGGGAATGGATGAGGAAGCCGGGCGGCAGAATGCCGCCATTCCCTCACCAACAGGAGGTTTTCCGATGGAGATCATCGCTTCGCGGACGCGTATAACCGGGTCGAATCCTCGCTATTCTTATCGCGCATTGGTCCCGTTGGATGAGATCGATCCCGCGCGCCGGCATCGTGTCGCCATCCTGCATGTCCAGACCCCGACCACTCGTCTGCCCTGTACCCGGATCGCCGACACGATCGCGCCCGATCGCTGGTTCGAGCGGAACCTTGCCGTCCCCTGCGGTCTTGCCGCCCGGCTCAACCTCGTCGGCAGGCGCGTCGAAGCCATAATCCTGCGGTCGATCTTCCCCGAGATGGTGACCCATCTGGCACCGCTCATGCTTCTGCTCGATCATGATCCGGGAAGTGCCGTTCATCGGGCCACGACCATCGATCTCAACGCGGCCTTCGACGCAATCGCTCCCCGCATCGACGTGCTGATGCCTCCCGACCTCGGCCTCTACCAGGGTGACGATCGCCGCGCAGCCTGACACAGGAACCCTATCCATGAGCCATTACACACTATCCCATCTCGAAGCGGCTGCTTGTCTTTGGGAAGCGGTGCTAGAGTTGCGCGACCGGCCCGATGCCGAACCTTGCGCGATCGAACGTGCGCTGGCGATCCGCAAATCCTTCGACGTTCTTGGCACGTCTGGCCTGCGCCTGATTGTCGTAGGCTGGACAGATGTGGTCGATGCCGCCTGGTACCAGGCTCAGGAGAGCTCTCCCTTCTCCTTCGACTGGGATTTCGTGCCGCAGTGGATCGTCGACACGATCGACTGGTCGGATCCGCGCCATCCTGCCATCCGAACCGCCAGCGCCCACCGGGACATACCCGGGGCTGAAAGCGCCGCTGCCCGGAAGGGGGCATCCGTAAAGGCCCCTGTACGCGTCGGCCGGCCCGAACATCTCGCGCTGTTGGAACGTGCGCGGGCTGCCCTGGAGACGCCGACCAGTCTGACCGCCGACGGCTCCAATGCGCTGATCTGGGACATTGCCCACGCCGAGAGACGGCTGTCATCCTCGCCCTTGCCCTGGCCGATCGATGTCCATGTCGCAGTCATCGAACACCGGCACGGCACGAACCTGCATGTCGCTCTCGATGCGAATGCGCTTGACGCACAAGTCGCTGCCTATTGCCGTGAATGGTGGAGGGAGATCGGCGACGACAGCGATCCGCATAGTCTTTCAGACAGGGATATCATCGAGACCTATTTCGACGATCATGGGCATGAGAGCTGTTCAACCGATCGCGTGACGTTGGAACCGCCGATAATTCCCCTTCGCATCCCGCAGTTCCCCGAAACCGGAACCTATTGCGTCCTTTCAACCGCCCATTTGACCTTTCAGACCGCCGACCGCCTCGACAAATGGGCGTCCTGGCCGCCAAGCGAGCGTCCGATCGATATCGCAGCCTCGGTCTATGGTTGGTTCGTGCCGACACGCGAACTGGCTAAGGAACGCCGCGCGCAATTGCCGGAGGACCTGCTGCGCCTGATCGCGTTCGGCCGCGATCGGGGTTTCCGTTTCGTCCTGCTCGATTGCGACGCGGTCAGCCTGGATGACCTACCGGTCCACGACTGGTAGAACTGGCCGGGTATCATCCCTCAGGCTGGAATCTGGCTCCAAAAGCCCATTTTGCGCCCATGGCTCTTGCGCAGAAAATCAACCCAGTCAGCATGGCACATGATATCTGACCCGCCATCAACGCCGTCCGCGAGCTTGCCAGCAGCCACGAAATCCCGCACGGCATAGGCGTAATATTTCGAGGCGCCGCGATCGAGCACGCCAATGACCAGGCGGCGGTAGAGAAGGGTGGCGGCGACCGGATCGCTCGACGACAGGGCCTCGGCGCAGGGCCGCAGGACGTCATAGGCACGCCCATCCAGCCGATCGATCCGATCCCGGACCAGTTGGCCGGCGCGTTCCAGATCCGGCCATTCGACCAGAAATGCGAGCGCGCTAACGCTGGGATCGAACGCCATTGCCTGATCGAGCGCCTGCTGCTCCGCGTCAAGATCCTCGAAATCGGGCAGGTACTTCAGCCAGTCGCGCAGCGCTGTCACATCCAGCCAGCGATCGAAAATCGCCTTGCGCTGCGCCTGCGCGTCTTCCCTGCGGCCCAAGGCGATGAAAGCGCGTAGCCTGAGGTCGGAAAGCTCACGCTCGTTATGCCCGCGTTCGGTCGGCGCATCGATCCAGCCGAGCGCTTCCTCGGCGCGTCCATGCGCGATCAGTCGCTCAGCGACCTTCGCATTGAGCAGCGCGTTACGCCGCTCGGGATCGACCGTGGCGATATAGGCATCGACATCGTCATCGAGGTCGGCGAGTTTGGGCAGGAGCCAACCGGCCTTATAGTCGAAGCTGCGCCGTTCCGTTCCCGTCAGCGTCTCCTGACGGTCCAATAGCAGGTGTCGCAATGCCGCCCGGCCCTCCTTGCCCAGCGCAGGGGAGGCGGCCTCAGGCAACTCATCGAACACGCCATAGCCGTCGCTCTCGATCAGCGTGAGAATATCATCAGCGAGGATTGCTGGTTCCGGCGCTCCGGCGCGGCACCAGAGTTTTCCCAGATCTTCGCCGCCCTGCCGAAACACGACGCCCAAAGTACCGCTGCTGTCATCAGCGCGTTCGAACACTGGCTCAGCAAGGCTGAGGAACAGGCGCATGAGGTCGATCGCCCGAGCCGCCGATGCTTCGGCCAGCGGCCCTGTTATGCTGGCGCGCAGCTGGTCGAGCTCCTGGGCGAGCGGCCGCACGTTGTCCCATTCGATGAAACTGCGCGACCGGCGGATGGTCTTCAAGCGTTTCTCGATCTCATGCGCCAGCGCGCCGCTGTCGTCCTTTGCCGCCAGTTCCATGCGCGCGGCACGCGCAAAGATCGGATCCGCCTCGGCCTGGTTCAGCACCAACCGCGCCAGCCGGGCCGCACCCAGGCTCTCCAGATTTTCGAGCGTCAGCCTGGTCGAACTGCGCGAGGCCTTCCCGCTTGCTGCCATCAACCTGCGTCTTTCCCCGCCGCGCGCTCGTCGGCGATCAGAGGCATCAGCATGGCGTGCAGCGAGTCTTCCGCACGCGTTCGGCGTGAAGCGTCTGTGGAAGCGAGATCGCGGCGTATCCAGTCAGGCAAGCGGCGAAGCAGTTGGTTCAGTTTCGAATCCGGAGAATCAGGCATGCCCGTCTCTTTGCCGCAATGACATGCGTCTGAAAACCGGAACGTAAATCTGTCCGGCATGCAATCCGACCGGAGGGAAGGGGGTGAATGGAAGCGAGGGTCCATTCGGACAGCCCCGGAAGGAGATCGCCATGATGGTTCCCGCCACACTCCATATGAATAGCTGTCTTGGGCGGCCGGTAAAGGAATATGCCCGATGAACGTCGCCACCAGCAATTTCACGCGCGACGCCCGCGTCCCGCTTGGCCGTTGCTCGACCGGCCAGCTTGAACTCGATCTCGGCAAGCTCATGTCCGGGCGCTGCCTCATCCAGGGATCATCCGGCGCCGGCAAGAGCCAGACGCTGCGCCGGATCGTCGAGGAAGCCTTCGATTATCTCACCACGATCATCATCGACCCGGAAGGTGAGTTTGCCAACCTTGCGGCTCATATCGGCGCGACCACCGTTATAGCCCGCGACTATGCCAATGATGGCCTGACCGCGGTGGGACTGCGGACCCGCCAGCATCGTATCGCGCTGCATCTCGACCTCACCGACCTGGAGCCCGACCAGCGTATCGAGAAGTCCGCCGCCTTTTTCGCCGGGCTGCTTTCGGCGCCGCGCGAGCATTGGGGCAACACGGTGCTGGTCTGCATCGACGAGGCGCATCTGCTCGCGCCGCACATGGCCGCCTCTGCGCGCGATGCCGAGACCCGCCGCCTCGGCGTTGCCACGCTCACCGACATGTGCGCGCGGGGCCGCAAACGCGGGATAGGCACGATCGTGGCCACCCAGCGATTGGCCAAGCTCGCCAGTTCCGTCGTCTCCGAATTGCACAATCACCTGATCGGCCTCAACGTCTTCGACCGTGATGTCGCGCGCGCCGCCGATCTGCTCGGCTTCGGGAGCGACCAGGCTGCGCTTCTGCGCCAGCTTCCACCTGGCGAGTTTTTCGCCTTCGGCCCCGCGCTGGCCCCCACGCCCGTGCTGGCGAAGATCGACTCGACGATCACGCCGCATACTGGCCGCACGCCTGATCTGGTTGCCGCTGCCGACCTCGGTCCAGACGAGAGCCGCACTCTGCTCGACCTTGAAAATCTGCGGGAGGTTGCGCCGGCAAGGACCACCCATGCCGCCATGCGGGGGCAGCGCGCGCTCGACGCCTTTCTGCTCGACCCTGCCGCTCCCGCCGCCGCACGCATTGTCGGCGCCTTGGGCAACATTGCACCTAACGCCACCACGTCCGACGATCTTGCCCGCCATCTTGCGCTTCCGGCCAATGATGTCGACGCCGGGCTGGATCTGCTCGCTGCCATCGGGGCGTCCGACACGATGCCGCGCGGGGATACGCGTATTGCGCGTCTGTCGGCCCGGTTGCGCCTGCGCGTCGTCGATACGCCCGTCGTCGGCCTGGTCTGAAGGGAGCGCACCATGACCCATAACAGCTTGGATCTCGACGCCGATATCGTCGAACTGAAGCCCTTTGTCCCCGAAGCGGAAGCTGTCCCGACCGCGCCGCTCGCCGAGCTGGCCTTCCGTGCGGACGCATGGCTCCCCGACGAGACAAATCGCCTGCGCGCAGCATTCGCCGAAGATCACACGATCGACGAGATCGCGGCTATGCTTGGCAGGCCCCGGGCAGGTGTCGCCACCCGTATCCATGATCTTGGCCTGCGCCGTCATTCGCGGCGGTCTTGGACGGATTGGGACGACGAAGAGATGGCACGCTGCTATGCGCACGAACCGACGGCAACGGTGGCCGCCCGGCTCGGCCGCGGTGTAAGTGCCCTCTATGCCCGCGCACGGCTGCTGGACCTGTCCGAGCCCGGATACCCACCCTATAGTGGATGGGAAGAAGCACAACTTCGCGTCGGCTACGAGAAGGGCGTTCCTGTCGCCCAGATTGCCAGCCTGATCGGCCGCCCGTTCGCCGGCGTCATTTCGCGCGCTTCGGCATTGGGACTACGTCATGCCTGCCAGCCGGGCGACTGGAGCGAAGCGGAAATGACTCGCGCACTCGAACTTGCGGCCACCGGTGCACGATATGTCGCCATCGCGCAGCTTCTGACGACCGAAGGTTTCCCGGCCCGTAACAGCCGCAGCCTCGGGCAGCGACTTCGTAAACTCGGTTACGGCAGGGGCTGGGGCCGTCCCTGGATCACCGAGGAAGACGAGTTCCTCCGCCACGCCTATGCGACCGGCAAGAGCCTGACGCCGCTGCGGGAACGGCTCGGACGCAGCCCGCATTCCATTCGCTGGCGTGCGGAAGCGCTGGGTTTGCGTGGCACCCATGTCCATCGGGATGGTTTCCGGCAGGGCCCTGTCTGGACGGCCGAGGAAGAAGCCCGGCTGCGAGCGGACTATGGCAAGGTTCCGACACGCGAAATTGCCGAAAATCTGGGTCGCGGTGTGCGCGCCGTCCTCTACCATGCCAATCGGATGGGCCTCACGCACGGCTTCATGCGCGCGTTCATCCCTGCGGAGGACAGGGCGATCCGTAATGCCTGGACCCATGGCGTGTCGATGGTCGATGTCGCCCAGGCGCTTGGCCGCGATCCTGCCGTCATCGGCAAGCACGCCGCGCGTATCGGCTGCCGGTTCAACGATCCGGCGAGGCCCGCACGAGGCCCCAGGACCCGGCGGGCAAAGCGAGCGCCTGTGACGCTTCAGAGCCTGCTTGCGCTCGAGCCCGCTGCAGCGGTCGATGCCGATCTTCCGTTCGCCGCCTGACCCTGTCTCGCATGGAGGCCATGATGCCGCTGTCCGATCTGCCCGCCCGGTTGTCGCCTTGTCGCGGCCGCTTATGTTCCTTCGATCACGCCCTCAAAACGGCGCAGCAACTGCGACGTGCGACCGGCGTGCCGCATTATGTCGTGCATGGCGCCCGGCCCCTGCAGGCATTTAAGGTTACAATGCGGCCGCCGGTCTGGCCGGACCGCTGGCTGGCCATGGTCGCATGAGTTCGGGCAAGCGCGCGCCCGTCGTCGCGGCATGGGGCGCGGGCACCAATTCCACCGCGATGATCATCGAACTTGTCCGTCGGGGCGAAATCCCAGACATGACGTTGCTAGCCGCGATGCCCGAGCAGCCCCATACGCGACGGTTCATTCCCGTCTTCCGTCAGTGGATGGACGATCATGGTGTTCCCAACGAGATCGTCGAATATCAGGCCCGGTTCTTCAAACATTGGCCGCCCTATACGTCGCTGCTCGATGCTTGCCTGACAAATGGCACATTGCCGTCGATCAGCTTCGGCCAGCATAGCTGCAGTGCCCGTCATAAAATCTCGCCCCAGGATAAATGGGTTAAGGCCTGGCCTCCGGCACAGCATGCCTGGGCCAATGGGCAGAAGGTTATTCGCTTGATCGGCTACGACTGCTCAACGCGTGACAATCAGCGCTACGCCCATCGAGCAGGTCATATCTCGGACCTCTATGAGTACAGATATCCGCTTCGGGAGTGGGGCTTCACACGCGAGGATTGCGAGCGCATTATCGCGCATGCTGGCCTGCCAAGTTTCTATAAAAGCTCATGTTTTTTCTGCGCGGCCATGCAGATTTCAGAGGTCCGCGCGCTGCCGCGCGAGGAGTTGCGCCTCATCGTTCTGCTTGAAGCGCGCGCCGCACCGCGGCTTCGAACCGTTGAAGGACTATGGCGCAAATCGACGAAAAAGCGTCCCGGATCGATGACCGCGTTCATCCGCAACGAGGGATTGCTCGATGCTAGCGAGATCGATGCGATCATTGCCAACGCGCCCCTCGATCTTCTCGAGTTCCAGCGGGCCGCAGCAGCCGTCCCGATCGAGCAGCGATCACATATCCAGACATGGATCGAACGCTTCAACGCGGGGCTGGCATACGCTTCAAATATTACCAACGACCTGGACGAGGTCAGAGAGGCTGACTGATGTGTCGGTCCTGATCTTTGTTAGGCGGTAGCGGCGCATTTTCATGAAATTGACCATGCCCGATCATTGGTATGATCGGCTTCACGGCTGTCATTTGCGTTGAATTTATTCTATCCCTGAACCATGCAGCATTCGGACGCGCCGACTGCAATATCTCGATAGAGGGAACAGGCTGGAACATGGGAATGACCCTCGATGTCTGACACGCGGCAAGCCAGCCTTTTTTCCGAGGATGATCTGCCGTCTACCCTTCGTGAGACGCCCCCCGGCCACGCCGGCGCATTCCACGTCGAACCGGAAAGCCGGCCCGCCTCAATTCAGCTTGTGCTTCGACGTCATGGGAAACTTCGTATCTGGGTGAAGAGCGTGCAGCAAAAGCTTTCTCGCTGGTTATGAGTCGTGCGTCTTTCTGACGATATCACGAATAACCGACATTTTTATACACGGGCTATCGCGACTCTGCCCGATGTGCTGCTGATCGATATTCCCGCGGCCTTTGCGTCGGCCAGCCTGCCACTCGGGCGCTATTATCCCGTAATCCTGGAGACTATTGAGGAGCGGCAGGAGTTCGAGGCCTTCCTCCAGGCAGATCGACCCGCGCCGATCGTGCCCGATCTGCTCGATCGCAGAGCGTCCGCGCTCACCACCATCGATATCGTCTTCGCGCTCTTCGATACCACCATCGCGGGCTGGCCCTGGCTTCTGCTCTGCCATTGGCCCGCCGATCATGTCGCACTAGCAGCAGATCAGGGCGATATGTTCGGGCGCGGCGCCTACACCATCGAGATATTCCCAGATTCCGCCGCGCGGGCCGCCGCCATCAGCCAGTTGCTCGCGATACTGGGGACGCACCAGTGTGTGCAGGTGGTTCCGGTCACGCCCACAACGCCGGCCGGAACCGCCTGATCCTGCGACGCGCCCCGCTACAGGCACTCCAGCGACCGTAGCGCCAGCGCGGCTACCGCCGCGCCTCCAGCCTCGCTCCCCAACCCATCTTCGGCCCGGTACCTTCCACCCCGGCTCCGCGCCATACCGCAGTGGTCACGCAGAGTTGTGGGCGGGACGCGGCGTCGAGCGTGGGGCAGGCGGGGCGGCGTCGCGCCAGCGGGAACGGGAGTGCCTGGCCGCGAACGGGCGGTGCGCGGGGCGAGGGCGGGACATAGAGGAGAGAAGGACCGGGGAGGGTGTCGCCGGAAAATGGATTTCGAGCGACATTCGAAAGGTCAAGACGATGAACATCGGTGAAATCTTCAATCAGAACGGCCGCCTGACGGGCTCGATCGCCACCCGCACGATCGATCTCCCCCGCATCGGGCTGCGCAAGGTCATGAGCGAGAATGAGAAGGCCCCCGTCTTCGAGATCCTCGCGCTGAATGTCGCGCGTCGCTGGGTTCAGGTCGGCGCACTGTGGGAGGCCGCCTCGAAGCGTACCGGTGAGGTGTTCCTTGCCGGCAACATCGACGACCCCAGCCTGCCCGAACCGCTGCCGATCGCGCTCTTCCAGGCGGATCATGGCGGCTACATGGTCGCGTGGCGGCGCGAGAACATGCGGTCCGACTTCGGCGGAGGCATGGGGACCAGCCGCACCAATTATGACGATCGCGGCTCGCGCGATCAGGGCGGCTTCGGCGACAGTACCGCAGGTACTGAAGGCGAACTGACCGGTGCCGGCGCGCCGTTCGGCGAGGAGGACCCGTTCTGATCATCCGTTGATCGGAGCCGGTTCCGGGCCGGGGAGGCGTCAGGCTTCCCCGGCCCATTCTTTTTCTCGTCCATGAGGAGACAGTCCATGTCGCTTTCCTCCTTGCATGACCTCGCCCCGTTCGCAGATCTCTCCGCGCTCTGTGCCGCGATCATGGCCAGTCCCGCCATTGCGGACCTGCTCACGCCGCAAATCGCCACCACGACCCGCACGCCAGCGATCCCGGTCGGGGTCACCTGCGGCGAGGTCATCGCGGCTATCTACGACCTGCTCGATGGCACACCCTTCGCGCCGCATGCGGCGCAAATCGTCGATGCCGTCCTGACGCGCTCGATATTCGTCGCGCGCGCTCGGGCGAGCATGCACTGATCCGACACCATGGGGGGCGGACGCCAGCGCGTCTGCGCCCCTTTTTCTTTTTTACATGAAAGGGAGAAGTCCCATGACCCAAGACCGCTCGCGCAGCATCAGCCGCTTCGCAGACCTTCCGGCACTGATTGCCGAGATGACGGCAACCCCGGAATTCAGGCGCGCCTTCGGCGATCCCATGCCGCTTTCGATCATCAGCCCTGGCGATGAACCCGGGGAGCATGACATGCCCGAACCGCTTCACGCGCAGGCCGATTGCGCCGGGGTGATCGCCACCATCTTTGATCTGTTGACCGATACCCGCCTCGACGCGCTCGCGCCCGAGATCGCATGGGGCATGGTCAACAGCTTCCATTTCGTCGCGGGCAAGCTCGAGCGACAGGAGGACATGCTGGCCGACGAACTGCGCGACATGATCCGTCGGACGGAGCCTTCGGAGGTATTCAATACCGAACTGGAAGAGAAACAGCTGCTGTGCCAGTCGTTGACCGAACAGCGCGAGGCGGTCGAGTGCATGCGCGACTATGCCGCCGAGACCTTTCATGCACTATCGGGCCGTCCATGGTCACCCGCACGTGGGTCGCGCGTCTCCAAGGTGGCGACCGCCACGCAGGTGTCGATACAGGATTTTCTGCGCGCCCGAGAGCTTGCGACACGCGAGCGGTACCGCCCCCGAGGGCCGATCGTCATCGCCTCGGGCCATGCGGAATGGCACGACTGGCAACTCCTCTGGGACAGGCTCGATACTATCCTCGAGCGCATCCCGCACATGACGCTGGTAACGACCGCGCAGCGCAAGGGTTTCGATGCGATCGTGGCCTCATGGGCAGGCAGTCGCGACGTGCAGCTCGTGACCTATTCGTTGACAGGATCAGGGCGCGGTGCACCCTTTGCCCGCAATCGCAAGCTGGTGGACCTGAAGCCTGTCGAAGCCCTGCTGGGTGAAGGGTCGGGTATTCAGGCCAACCTTTATCAGGCCCTGCGTAAAGCAGACGTCCCGATCCATGCGTTCCGCAAAGCGGATCAGGCTCCGGTCGAAAAGGTCGCTCCACCGCAACGGGGTCGGCTACGTCGGGCAGCGTAACTTCTGCAAACTTCAGTCATCCCGTCGGGGGCGGCGCTGCGCGCTGTCCCCGTTTTTATGCGGGAGATGCTGGTCGCGGCGATGAGGTCAAGGGTTGGCAGTGCTCCCCGCGAGGCGGGCGCCTGGAGGCACCCATTTGCGAATCAGGGGCATCGAGCCCCAGATTCGCAAAGCCTCTTCTCTCTCTCAAGAATTCCAATGGTGGCACGGGACCGCGTCGGCCTCAAGGACGACGGGGCCCCACCATTTTTTTGGGCGGGTCCAGCGGCGCGCTTCCTCTGCGATGAGGGTGGCCGCCCAAAAAAATCGTGACCCCCATCGCCGGCTGCGCCGGTCGCTCCGCGATCCTTGACCCCGCCGCTCGGAGCCCGTGCCCAAGGGGGGACCTCTTTCGTTTCAAAAGGAGGTTCACATGACGAAGATCAACCGCAGCGTCCGCCCATTCTCCGACATCGCCGAATTCATCGCGCAGGAGACCGCGCCCACCACCGACGACTTCCACGCCGCCTTCGCCTCCGACCTCGACGGCGTCCGCATCGGGCGCGGCGAGGAGGAGATGGCGACCGACATGCCCGATCCGAGGGAAGCACAGCTTGCCGTCGAACTCATTGTCACGACACTCTTTGACGTGCTGCGGGACACACGGTTGCAGCCCGCCGCCGAACGCCTCGCATGGGGCATCGTCAACAGTTTCCATCACGTCGCCGACCAGTGGCAGGGCCAGGCCGACAAGGCGATGCGCGATGTTCAGGACCTGCTGCGGCGCGCCGACGGCAGCGAAATCCACGGTGTCGAGCTCGAGCAGGCACGCGATGAACTCGAATATCTCGACGAAGCCACCGACGCCCTGCGGTGCATGCGGGATCACGCCGCCGACGTCTTCCACACCGAAACCGGGCGGCCGTGGTCCGCGCCCAAAGGATCGCTGGTGTCGAGCAAGCGCACCGCCTCGGTCATAGCCGCCACCGATTTCCTCGCCGCCCGCCGCCAGCGCCGAACCGACGCGCACAACCCGCAAGGGCCCATCGTGATCTTCTCCGGCGGGGCGGACTGCTGGTTCGACGACCGCCTCATCTGGGGCAAACTCGACGAAGCGAAATCCCGCAATCCGAAGATGGTGCTGGCCACGACGGCGCAGGACAAGGGATGCGACGCCATGGCCGCAGCATGGGCAGCCTCCCGAAAGGTGAAGCTCATCACGTTCCGCCTCAGTGCGAAGCTGGGCAAGAGAGCAGGGTTCGTACGCAACGAGCAGATGGTCGGACTGCGGCCCGTCGAGGCGCTGGTTTGCGAAGGATCAGGTCTGCAATCGCACCTCGCGCGCCTCGTCAGGGAGAAGCGTATCCCGGCCCGGTTCGTCACGCTCAGCGATCAGGGATGGGAGGCGCAGTGAGTTATCCCAAGAGGATCGGTCCGGTTTACCGGGCCGATCCTCATTTCTTTTTCTCGATCGTCACATTCGCACCCGCTCAGGGACCCGCAAGCGGGTCCGTCGCGGACGCGATGCGGAACCGCCTACCGGTCCCGGCCTCCTGCGCGCGGCTCCGCCGTGCTCGTCGCAGGGACACCCTTCGGGTGCCGTTTCGGCGGGGATGGTCGTGCCTGCAACGCCCAGCCCTCCAACCAGAGGAGAGGAGGGCTGGGGAGGGGTGGCTCAGTTGAGGAGATCAAAGCCATGTCCGAACACACCCCCTCCCATGCCGGCGTCTTCGTTTCGGGATCACTTTCGATCGCATCGCTTCCCGAACCCGTCATCGAGCGTATCAGTGGCATTCTCGATCGCCGGCTTCCTATCCTGATCGGGGATGCGCGCGGTGCGGACCGTGCCGTCCAACGCTTCCTTGCCGATCGAAATATCGATTCCGTCGCGGTCTATTGTTCAGGCGATGGACCTCGCAACAATGTCGGCGCATGGTCCGTGCGAAACATCCCTTCCCTCGGCAGGAAAGGCACCGCCGCTTTCCATACCCCCAAAGACAAGGCGATGGCGAGGGATGCATCCTGCGGTCTTGTGATCTGGGACGGTCGCAGTCGGGGAAGCCTTGCCAACATCCATCGACTGGCAGCGCGGCGATGCTTCATTCTTATCTGGCTCACGCCGGAAGAGCGGTTCATCACCCTCCGGTCGGATTCCGACAGGAGCGCGTTCCTCGAAGCGCACCCCTGCCGGCATCTTTGACAATCCGTTTCAGTACATCAGGTGGCTGGCGACAGTCCCTTGAGCGCTGTTAACGCGCTGCCACCACCGACCCGGATCGCGTGCGTCAGAAGCTCGCGGAACTCCCGTTCCGTGAGTTTCTCGACGGGCAGGTCATTCACGATCGCAGCATATTTGCCGCGCAGGGCGCTGCGGGCACTTTCCAGGTCCTGCGTCAGCTTGCGCTGACGCGCTTCCAGATCGGCAAGCCGATCCCTTTCCGTCATCTTTGGCATGTCCATCGTCCTTCCCCGATGGCCTGCCCGTCGCGCCGCATTCTGCCAGAGTCACTGTGCAAGGCAAGGGGCGATCGACGCTTTTAACGGCACCGGCGACTGCAATCTGCAGCTCCCTCCTTCCCAAGATCTCATCTTCCCATCGTTCCTCCCGTGCGCAGGCAAGGGAGGCAAGGAGACGGTCATGTCCACCGCCGAACCCCACCTCGATCGCTTTGTCGAACCCAATGACCCCGATTACCGGGCCGCGCAGATCAGAGGTTTCGCGCTCATCCGCCAGATCGAGGAACAGGTCAGACGGGCGGATCACTATGCCGGTTGCTACACCGGCTACACCGACCCGGTGACTCACGACCTTGTCATCACCGGCGAATGCGACGCTGATTATGATGAGGCGACGACCAAGGCCCATGATCTGGGCTGGATCGCCGCGACCTCAAATGCCTATTTAATCCTCAAGGTACAGGGGCGGACCGACGAGACCGCGCAGATCGTTTACAACGCCCATCATAATATTTTCCTCAGCGATCCGGAGCCTCCATGCCCGGGCGAATAGTAGCGAATGACTTCCGGGGTCGGGCTCGCGTCCGGCCCCTTTTTTGCTTGCAGGGAACCCCCACCCATGGCCTTTGTCCCTCGAGCCGCTGCGGCGGTGAACACCAATCTCCAGAAGGAAGGTTGCCCCGCGCCTTCCGGCACGAGGCTGCGCAGCGCGAGCGCGCTGCGTAAGGCGGGACGCACGGCGCAAGGCCGTTTTGTAATGGACCCTACGCACGGGTGCTGCGGGCGCATTATGCCCTGAAAACATCGAGATAAGTCTGTAT
>JAVBXL010000108.1 GCA_030824575.1 bacterium
CCCAGCAGGAAAGCCGGTGCCATCGCCAGACTGCTGCCCACCATGCAGCCGACCATCACGCCAAGGCCGGCCTGCCGCGCGGCGTCGGCGATCATCAGCCCTTCAGTCAGGCCGCCGCATTTATCGAGCTTGATGTTGAAGACGTCGAACCGACCGACCAGTCCCGCAACATCGTCCAGCGTCAGGGCGCTTTCGTCGGCCGCCAAAGGGATGGGCGAGTCCAGCCCCTCCAGCGCCGCCTCCTGACCGCGTGGCAAGGGCTGTTCGATCAGGGACACTTTCGCGTCCACCATCGCCGCCAATAGACTGTCCAACTCGTTGATCGCGAAACCCTGATTGGCGTCCACGCCGAGCCACATATCGGGCCGCGCGGCGCGGATCGCCGTGACGCGTGCGACATCGAGGTCGAGGTCGCCGGTCAGCTTGATCTTGATCGATCGGGCCTGCGCATGGGCCGTCGCCTTGGCGGCCATGCGCTTTGGATCGTCGGCACCGATGGTAAAGGTGGTGCGAAGCGGACTGGGTTCCTCAAGGCTCGCCAACTGCCAGACGGGCTTGCCCGAACGCTGCGCCTCAATATCCCATAGCGCCGCATCGACCGCATTGCGCGCGCCGCCGGCCGGCAGGATAGCGCGCAATTCCGTACGCGTCGGATGTGCTTCGATCGCCGGGCGAGTGAGGTCGAGCATCGCCAGCATATGCGGGATATCGTCACCCATATAATAGACGCCGGCGGCCTCCCCCCGGCCGCGATGCGTGCCATCGTCCAACGTGACGACGATCACGTCCGCGCTATCGATCGCCCGGCCGGATATGCGGAAGGTTTCGGCCAGCCGAAGCGTTTCGACCGTAACGTCTAGCGTGAGACGCGGCATGAGAGACTCCATATTTCGGGCATGAAAAGCACCGTCCGGCATCGCCATGCGAAGCCGGTCCGGGCAGGTCGGTCAGCAAAGGATCAGGAGAGGGTCAGTCGCCCACGGCGCGGACGACATTCCCTTCCTTCATGACGAAAGCCATGGTTTCGAGCGCGCGGATATCGGTCAGCGGATCGGCCTTCACCGCCACGATATCCGCCGCCTTGCCGGGGACGATCGAGCCGACCTCCTTGTCCAGCCCGACATGGGTGGCGGCCCAGACCGTGGCGGCGCGGATCGCGTCGATCGGCGGCAGGCCGGCCTGTACCATCAGCGCGAATTCGCGGGCATTGTCGCCATGGGCGGAAACGCCGGAGTCGGTACCGAACGCCATGTTGATGCCGGCGGCACGCGCGCGGCGCACCGCGTCGATCATCAGCGGGCCGACGATCCGCGCCTTGGCCCGCACGGTTGCGGGCATCCATTCGGCGGTTTCCGCCTGCCGCGTCACCGTGTCGCCGGCCAGCAGGGTCGGGACCAGATAGCTGCCCTTAGCCTTGAACAGGCGGATGGATTCAGCGTCGAGATAGGTACCATGTTCGACCGAATCCACGCCGGCGCGCAGGGCGGCGTTGACCCCGTCCGTCCCATGGGCATGGGCCGCGACCTTGCGCCCCAGCCGGTGCGCCGTTTCGACGATGGAGAGAAGTTCGGCGTCGCTCATCTGCTGGCCAAGGCCGGCAGCCGTGTCCGACATGACGCCGCCGGTCGAGGCGGTCTTGATGACGTCCGCGCCCTGCTGCACCGCCTGCCGCACCGCGCGGGCGCAATCGTCGGCGCCTGAACAGAGAGTCGTCGGGCGAAACAGGTCGAGTATTTCCTGTCGATAGCCATGGACGTCGCCATGCCCGCCATGCGCCGCGACGATACCGGCGGCCAGGATGCGCGGGCCGACCACCTTCTTCTGCGCGATCGCGTCGCGCAGCGCGTTGATCGCTTCGGGATCGGAGCCGAGATCGGCGACGGTGGTGAAGCCGGCCCGCACGGTGCGTTTAGCGTAGACGATGCCGTCGAACGCCTGCGCCGTGGTCGATTTGGTGACGCCGTCCAGCCGGCTGTCGGGACCGGATTGAGAGGTGATATGCACATGGCTGTCGATGAAGCCGGGCAGGACGAAGCCGTCGCGCAGATCGATCACTCGGCCCTCACCGACGAAGCCATCGCGTATCTCGACGACCTTGCCGCCTTCCACCACGATCGTCTTGTCGCGATCGACGCGGCCGGTTGCCGGGTCGGCGAGCAGACGCCCGGCCTGGATATAAGTACGCTCGGCCAAGGGGTTGTCCTGCGCCAGCGCCGGCGTCGCCAACATGCTGGTCGCCAGCGCCGTCCATAAAATCCGCTTCATCTCATCCTCCCTGTTCCGTTTGCGTCTCAGCCGCCGCAGCCGTGTCGCAGCACGGCGCCGGCCTTCGCGCCGCTATGCTTGCCATCCTCGATCGTCACGACGCCGTTCACAAGCACCGTGTCGATCCCGGTCGGCGCCGCCGTCGGCTTGGCCCAACTGGCGACGTCGTCCAGCCTTTCGAGATCGAAGATCACGATGTCGGCACGCATCCCGTCGCGGATCAGGCCGCGATCGGTGAGGCCCATGCGCTGGGCGGGCCAGCCGGTCATCTTGCGCACCGCATCCTCCAGCGACAGGACCGGGCGGCGCTTCACATATTCGGCGATGATGCGCGGGAACGTGCCATAGGCGCGCGGGTGCGGCAGGCCGAGCGCGTCCATCTCGCCGAACTTCTCCGACGCGGCGGCATCGCTGCCGATGCTGACCCAGGGCTGATGCAAGGCGGTTTCGATATCGCCTTCATTCATCATGAAATAGAGGGCGACGGACCGGTTGGGCAGCCCCTCCAGCAA
The DNA here is from genome assembly GCA_030824575.1 of bacterium. Taxonomy (GTDB): domain Bacteria; phylum Pseudomonadota; class Alphaproteobacteria; order Sphingomonadales; family Sphingomonadaceae; genus Sphingobium. The sequence goes on from JAVBXL010000108.1 coordinate 2,778, forward strand.
GATGTCCCAGGCCACATCGGCCGGATCACGCTTCAGCGCGGCGCCGATCTTCTCCAGGCTCTGACCATGATAGGGCGCATATTTCTGGCTGAAACCATTGGCTAGGATGACATTGCCGAAACCGCCCGATGCCTGCACGAGGTTCGACCAGCCAGGCATGGAGCCAGCGGCGACTTCCTTCTTCATCCGCTCGCGCAGTTTGGGATCTTTCAGCCGCTCGATCCCCTTTTGCACGCCATCGGCCCAGACCCAGCTGGGGGCGATGATCTCCAGCCCGGTACCGCCGGCGGTATAGGGATAAAGGTCCGCCGCGACATCGACCCCGCGCGCACGGGCCGCGTTCACCGCCGCGATCGCTTCGGGCATCAGCTTGCCCCAGCCCGGCGCGAAGGCGGCCTTCAGATGGAAGATTTCGACCTTCGCGCCCGATGTCTCGCCGATCTCGATCGCTTCGTTGACCGCCTTTACCAGATCACCGCTCTCGTCGCGCATATGGGTGGCGTAAAAGCCGCCGCATTGGGCCGACACTTTCGCCATGGAGATGAGATCGGCGGTGGTGGCAAAGCTGCTCGGCGGATAGATGAGCGCGCTGGTTACGCCGAATGCGCCCGCCTCCATGGCAGTACGCACTTCCTTGCGCATGATGTCCATTTGCGCCGGCGTCGGGTTGCCGGCGCCGTCGCCCATCGCCTTCATCCGCGCTTGCGTGGTGGAATAATAGCTGCCGAAATTGACGGAAATGCCCTGCTTCTCAAGCTGAGCGAAATAGGAGGGGATCTGCGCCGCCTCGACCGGGGTGCCGCCTTCCCCCGCGATAACGGTGGTGACGCCCATGCGCAGCTTGTTTTCCGCCGCGCCGTTCTTCAGCAGCACGCCGC
>JAVBXL010000079.1 GCA_030824575.1 bacterium
GATCCCAATGCTGGCCAGCCGACCGGTGCGGTCCCGGCCGATCCCGGCATGGTGCCGGCGCCTGCTGGCGTCCCCAAAGATCCGGCTGCACCCGTCGGGTCGTCCGCCAACCCGGTAACCGTGGGCGGCAATGTGACCCCGCCGCCCACCGAAGCGAAGGATTATCCGGTCTGCACGCGCACGGTGCAGGACAGTTGCGTCAATCGCGGCGAAGCAAGGAAGAGCCGCCAGCGCTGAATGGCTGCGTCGGTCGGCGGGTGGCGTCCATCGCCACCCGCCCGGCCCGGTTGCGGCCCATATGAGCGCAAAATTCGATCAATAATCAAAACGGTATATCGTTAAGTCATTGATATAAAGCAATAATTACGGGATGAAATAACGAAAACGCCATTTAACTGTCGCACTCGCTGTCTCTATTAGCCGCCGGGACCGGCGCAAAACCAGGCGTTCAATCCTCCATCCGCAGCAGTGTGATCCGCGCCTTGCCGCAGTCGCGCACCGTGTCGATGGTAAAGCCCTTCACGACCACATCCTCGCGCTTGTCGGTTTCGATGCTTATCCAGCTGGCAGCGTTGGTCCATCCCAGCCGGCCCAGCTTGTCGAGCGCCACCTGGCCCGCGCCGGTGCCATAGGGCGGGTCCATGAAAATGAGGTCGAGCGGCTTGGCCGCCGACCCCAGCGACAACACGCTGGACGGCCGGATGTCGGGACGAATGCCCAGCCGGTCGCCATTGGCGCGGATCGCGTCCAGCGCCGGCTTGTCCTGCTCGACAAACAGGCAGGACGCCGCGCCTCGCGACAGCGCCTCAAAGCCCAGCGCGCCCGATCCGGCGAAGAAATCGCCCACGGCCAATCCCTCGAACGATCCCAGCCGACTGGTCAGCATCGAAAACAGCGCCTCGCGTGTCCGGTCCGCCGTCGGCCGGGTGGCGTCGCCCTTGGGCGCGGTCAGCGGCCGGCCGCGCCATTGGCCCGATATGATCCTCATTTCAGGTCCTTCAGGCTTTTACGGAACAGTTCCAGATCATTCTGCCGCACCTCCTCAACCGCGCCGACCGGCAATTCGCCCAGATGGAAAGGGCCATAGCTGGTGCGGATCAACCTATTAACCTTCAGGTCCAGATGTTCGAGCACGCGGCGCACCTCCCGGTTCTTGCCTTCGGTCAGGGTCATTTCGATCCACTGGTTGCGCCCGGTGCGGCGCTCCAGATTGGCTTCGATCGCGCCATAACGGATGCCGTCAATCTCCAGCCCGTCGAACAGATCCTCCAACTGTTGCTGGCTCACCTCGCCAAAGGCGCGGGCGCGATAGGTGCGCGGCACGCCGGTCGCGGGCAATTCCATCTCGCGCTTGAAACCGCCATCGGTGGTCATCAGCAGCAGGCCTTCAGTGTTCATGTCCAGCCGGCCGATCGGCATCAACCGCGGCAGGTCCGCGGGCAACCGGTCGTAGATGGTCGGCCGCCCCGCCGGATCGCGCTCGGTGGTCAGGAAACCGGCCGGCTTGTGGAACAGGAACAGGCGCATCGGCGCGGGCGCGGCGATCGCCACCTCATCGACGGTCACGCCATGCAGCGACGTCAGCAGCGTCGCGGGCGTATCGATCACCACGCCATCCTTGGAGACGCGGCCTTCCTCGATCATCCGCTCGATCTCCCGGCGGGACGCGACCCCGGCGCGGGCCAGCAGCTTGGCAATGCGTTGCGGCTCGCCTTTCCCGTCGCTGGCCGCCGCCGCGCGGGCCGGGTGGGGATTGGTGGTCTGTGTCGGCCCAATGCCCCTGGGCTTGCGCGGCGGGTAGGATTTAGCCGCGAACCGGGGCGCATCGCCCCGCGCCCGATCGGAGCGGGCGCGATCCGTCCGTGGACGATCGGAGCGCTCGCCTTCGCTGCGCGGCGCGCGCGGCGTGTCGCTGGCATCGCGTGGCACCGCGCCACGTGCAGGGCGTGCGCTGGTGGCATCGCGTGGTCCTGCACTCCTTGCAGGTCTTGACCCGGCACCGTCGGCCTTAACGCGGTCGGGACGAACCCGATCGCTGCCCCGATCACTGCCCCGATCACTGCGCGGCCGGTCGGCCCGGCTATCGTCTGTCTTGTCGAAACGCGACCTGGCGTCGCCCCGCGGTCCCGCAGTCGGGCGCGCATCGCCACGGCGGCCATCGCTCGGCCGTCCATCGCCCTGACGCCTCTCATCCTGTCGCTTCTCATCCTGCCGCGGCGCTCCGCCGCGTCCGGCTGGCGCGCCAGGACGCCCGCCCGATCCGCTCCGGCCGGGGCCGGTGGGGCGTTTTGGGCCGCCTGGTCCTGCCCTGCGGGGCGGTCCTGATTTTTTCGGCGGTTCCAAGGGCGGGTTCCTTTTCATGGGTACTGGCACTTCCCATATGGGTGTAAAGCCAGCAACAGGCTGAAATGTGCCGCTCCGGCGCTTGGGTGAGGGGGTTTGTTCCTCCCATCGGGCAACCGGGTGCGGGGGCGCGGCGTTTCATCGGGTGCATGGCGGAATCAGGGCGGATCGGCAAATGTTTTTCGGGCTTCTGAAAGAGGCAGGCGCGCGCCTGTCGCGTCGCAAGGCGATCCGCACCGTGCTGGTGGTGGAGGATGAGGCGCTCGTCGCCTTCGACAATGAACATGCGCTGGCGCAGGCGGGCTATCGCATTGCGGCTACGGTCGACGATCATGACCATGCCGTGCGGGTCATGGACGGTGGCGGCGTCGACCTGGTGATCGCTGACGTGGCCTTGCATGGCGAGAAAACGGGCATCGACGTTGCCCGTCACGCTGCCGCGCTGGGCCTGCCGGTCCTGTTCGTCACCGGGCGCTGCCCGATCGAGGCGCAGGCGCTGGCGGTGGGCTGTCTCGCCAAACCCTATGCCCCGCGCGATCTGATAGCGGCGATCGGCGTGATCGACGCCGCGCTGCGCGGCGCAAGGCGGCCCAAGCTGCCGCCGGGGTTCAGCCTGTTCCTGCCCGCGGACTGATCGCGGCACAGGACACTTGCCTGGCGGCGATCAGGCCATATGGTGGCGCGCAATTGGACCACCGGGGACGCACGCCATCATGACCGACGCCATACAGGGCCGCAGCCGCTGGCTCGACGCCGTGAAACCCTATGCGGAAAAGGGGCCATTGGCGGCCTTCTTCCTGGGGGTCTCTTCAGGCTTTCCTTATGCGATGATCGGCGCGACGCTGACCACGCGACTGGCACAGGATGGCATCGACAAGAAGGCAGTGACCGCCTTCACCCTGGCCTTTCTCGTCTATAATCTAAAGTGGCTTTGGGCCTGGGTGGTCGATGGCGTGCGCCTGCCGATCATCGGCCGGTTGGGGCAGCGCGTGTCCTGGCTGTTGCTCGCGGGCGTTCTGGTCATGGCGGCGGTCGCCAATCTGGCCCTGGTCGATCCGACATCCAGCCTGTTGCAGACCGCCTATGCCGCCATCCTGGTCGGTGCAGCCGGCGCGACCTATGACATCGTGATTGACGCCTATCGGATCGAAACTTTGAAGCCCGAACAACTGGGCGTCGGATCGGGCATGTCGCAATATGGCTGGCGCATCGGATCAGTGGCGGCTGGCTCTCTGGCGCTGATCCTCGCGGCCCGCATCGGCTGGCAGGGCGCTTATCTCGCCTGCGCCGCCTTTGCGCTGCCGGCAATGCTCACCGGCCTTATCCTAGGCGAACCGGAACGGCATCGCGATCCCATCGCCCGGCGCGGCATGGGGGAGGTGATGGCGTCGATCACCGGGCCGCTGCTTGAGTTCTTCCGGCGCAAGGGCGCATTCCTCGTCCTGCTCTTCATCCTGCTGCACAAGATCGGCGACACGCTGGCGAACCTGACCTTTCGCCTGCTGTTCGACGATATGGGCTACACAAATGATGAAATCGTCATCTATGACGTCGGTATCGGCTTCTGGGCTTATCTGATCGGCATCTTTATCGGTGGCATCCTCTATGCCCGGATGGGCATGAAGCGATCCGTGCTGTTCAGCCTGATCCTGATGGGCATGTCCAATTTCAGCTTCGCCGCGCTCGCTGCGCTGGGGAAGAGCAATTGGGGCATGGCCGGCGCCATCGGCTTCGAAAATATCGCCAGCGGCATTGGCGGCGTCACCGTCGTCGCCTATTTCTCCGCCCTGTGCGACCTGCGCTTTACCGCCGCGCAATATGCGCTGATTTCGGCTGCTGCCAGCATCGTCGGGCGCTTCCTGACCGGCACGACCGCAGGCACCCTGATCGAGCGGTTCGGCTATGTCGATTTCTACCTGCTGACGACCGCGCTCGCTATGCCGGGCATCCTGCTGTTCTGGCTGATGATGCGCGCGGGCCTCATCGACGCCAGCGTCGGCACCGCCGCGACCACTGACCCCGGCGATCAGCCCGCCGCGTAGAGGTCCAGCGGTCGGCCCAAATCCGCATGCGCCTGCGCCACCGCCTGCAGGCATGTGAGCGCGCCGAGCGCATGATCGTTGCCCAGCAGTTCGCTCACCTGTTCATAGGCGGCGTTGGGATCGCGCAGCGCGTCGCCCGTCGCCTGCATCATCAACGCCTCGTCAGCGGTCATGCGCGCGCAGCAGCAGGGCGCGACCAGGATCTTGCGGCTCGACGCCCGCGCCAGTTCCAGCATCATTGCGCGCATCAGCACCAGCGGGCGGCGATAGCTGCGGCCGAACGCGCCCAGCATCGCATTGGCGGCATGGGCGTCATTGACCCCCGCGGTCGCCATCCGGCGCATCACGAACAGGAACAGGCGATTGCCATAGCCGCCCGGAATGGGCCGGGGCAGGTCGATGGGGGAAGTCTCTCCATAAGCCATAGAATCGCGCCTTCTGCATGGGTCAGAGGCTAATTCTACGCTATTGCGAGTCAGTCGCAAGTATAATCAGTCAGGCAGTTGTTCGTTCAGTCGCAAAATTTCGCCAGCCAGATAGAGCGAACCGCCGATCAGCAGCTTGGGCGCGGGAGCGCTGGACGTTGCGCACTGCGCGGCAATCGCGCCAATAGCCTGGCGGGCGTCGGCATGGGCGGTGCAGCCGATGCCCCATTGGGCCGCGATGGCGGCGAAGCGCTCGGGCGGATGATGGTCATGGCCCGGCACCGGCAGGGCGTGGATATGCGCGACCTTGCCCGCGAAGGGCGCAAGGAAGGCGTCCACTTCCTTGTTCGCCAACATGCCGATGACGAGGTGGAGCTTATGCCCCTCCAGCCGCTCGGCGGTGAAGAAGGTGCCGATCGCCTCGCCCGCGCCGGCATTATGCCCGCCATCGAGCCACGCGGTGGCGTCCTGCGGCAGGGCGTCCAGCAACGGTCCCCGGTCCAGCCGCTGCAACCGCGCGGGCCAATGCGCCCAGAGCGGCGCGGCCTTGAGCGCCGCTTCGGACAAGGGCACCGCGCTTTGATGGCGCAACATGGCGAAGGCGAGCGCGGCATTCTGCACCTGATGCGCCCCGGCCAGGCGCGGCAGCGGCGTTTCCAGCCGACCCTGCTCGTCGCGATAATGCATCCGGTCGCGATAGATGGCGGCGTCCCAGCCATCGCCCTGTCCGATCCAGCGGGTGGTCGCGCGGGCGGCGGCGTCCATCATGACCGGGAAGAGCGATTCGGCGTATCGCTGCGTCACCAGTGCCGCGCCGGGCTTGGCGATGCCGGCCTTTTCCGCGGCGATCTGGGCCAGCGTGTCGCCCAGAAACGCCTGATGGTCGATGCCAAGCTGGGCGATGCCGCACACCGCCGGGTCGACGATCACATTGGTCGCGTCTAGCCGCCCGCCCAGACCCACTTCGACGATGCAGGCGTCAGCCGGATGTTCGGCAAAGGCGAGGAAGGCGGCGGCTGTCGTCACCTCGAAGAAGCTGGCGTTCACGCCCTCGGCGATATCCAGCACGCGCTCCAGATAGCGGGCCAGCAGCGCGTCGGAAATCAGCTGGCCCGATACGCGGATGCGCTCGTTGAAGCGCACCAGATGGGGGGAGGTAAAGACATGGACGGTCTTGCCATCGGCTTCCATCGCCGCGCGCAGGAAGGCGCAGGTCGACCCCTTGCCATTGGTCCCCGCAACATGGAAGACGGGCGGCAGCGCGCGATGCGGATCGCCCAGCCGCTCCAGCAGCGCGGTGATGCGCTCCAGCCCCAATATGTCGACACCGGGCGACAGCGACCAGAGCCGGTCCAGTTGCGCCTGCACCTGTGCATCGTCCGAAACCGCATGGTCGGCCATGGCGCGCTTGTCCCCTTTTAGCGCGAGCGCTGGTTCAATCCGCCGCGCGGGGCGTCAGATAGCCGATGACCCGCGCCAGTGTGTCGCGCAATTCGCTGCGATGGACGACCATGTCGATCATGCCATGGTCCAGCAGATATTCGGCGCGCTGGAACCCTTCGGGCAGTTTTTCGCGGATCGTACTTTCGATCACGCGCTGGCCGGCAAAACCGATGAGCGCGTTGGGCTCCGAAATCTGAATGTCGCCCAGCATGGCGTAGCTCGCCGTCACGCCGCCGGTGGTCGGATCGGTCAGCACGACGATATAGGGCAGGCCCGCCGCGTGTAGCTTCTGGATCGCCACGGTCGCGCGCGGCATCTGCATCAGGGACAAGATGCCCTCCTGCATCCGCGCGCCGCCGGCGGCGGTGAAGATGACATAGGGGCATTTATGGGCGATCGCGTCATTGACCCCCTGGATGAAGGCCGCGCCGACGCCCATGCCCATGGAGCCGCCCATGAAGGCGAAATTCTGTACGCCCATCACCAGCGGCACATCGTCAATCGCGCCGCGCGCGTTGATGAGCGCGTCCTGGTCGCCGGTTGCGGCGCGGGCGGCCTTGATCCGGTCGGAATAGCGTTTGGAATCTCGGAATTTGAGCGGGTCTTCCTGCACATGCGGCGTCGGCAACAGAATGAAGCCGGCGTCCAATATATGCTCGAATCGCTCCGATGGGCCGATCCGGCCATGATGGTCGCAACGCGGGCAGACCGACAGATTTTCTTCCCATTCCTTGATGAAGATCATCTCATGGCAGGATGGGCATTTGTGCCACAGCGTTTCTGCGGTGCTTTCCTTCTTGGTGAAGGGCAGGGCGTTACGAACGCGGTTGATCCAGCTCATGCGGCCGTCTCCCGAATGTGAAGGGCGTCGCGCAATGTCGCGACGAAATCTTGGACGAAGGGTGCCGCGGCGTCCCCATGCGATCCGATGATGTCGACAATCGCGGAACCGACGACCACGCCGTCGGCGATCCGGCCGATGGCGGCCGCCTGTTCCGGCCCGCGCACGCCAAAGCCGACCGCTACGGGCAGGTCAGTGGCCGCTTTCAGCTTATCAACGGCGATCTCGATATTGGCCTGTGCCGCCGACTGCTTGCCGGTGATGCCCGCGACCGAGACATGGTAGAGGAAGCCGCTGGCGCCATCTAGCACCGCGGGCAGGCGCGCCGCATCAGTCGTGGGGGTAGCCAAGCGTATGAGGTGAACGCCGACTGCGCGCAGGGCAGGGCCGATCTCGGCATCTTCCTCCGGCGGGATATCGACGCAGATCACGCCATCGACGCCGGCGGCCTTGCACTGGTGGGCGAACCAGTCTGCGCTGCGGATCAGCATCGGATTGGCATAGCCCATCAAGATCAGCGGCGTGTCGGGGTGACGCGTGCGGAAATCGGCGGCGAGCGCGAAGATATGCTTGGTTTTCGTACCCGACCCCAGGCTGCGCAGGTTCGCCAGTTCGATCGCCGGACCATCAGCCATTGGATCGGTAAACGGCATCCCCAGTTCGATGATGTCCGCGCCGCCCGCGACCAGCGCATCCAGTATGGCTGGCGTCGCGGCGACGTCCGGATCGCCAGCGGTGACGAAGGTGATGAGCGCGGCGCGACCCTGCGCCTTGCATGCGGCGAAGCGGGAAGCCAGACGATCCATATTCACATCTCCACTCCCAGCGCGTCGGCGACGGTGAAGATATCCTTGTCCCCCCGACCCGACAGGTTGATGACGATGATCTTGTCGGCGTCCAGCGTCGGCGCGATCTGTTCGGCGGCCGCCACCGCATGGGCGGATTCGAGCGCGGGGATGATGCCTTCCAGCTTGCTCAGCGTCTGGAAGCTGGTCAGCGCCTCGTCATCCTTGATCGGCATATATTGCACCCGGCCAATCTCGTGCAGCCAGCTATGCTCCGGGCCGATGCCGGGATAATCGAGGCCCGCAGAAATACTGTGCGCTTCGGTGATCTGGCCGTCCTCATCCTGCAACAGATAGGTGCGGTTGCCATGCAATATGCCCGATACGCCGCCAGCCAGCGACGCAGCATGCTTCCCGTCCAGCCCTTCGCCGGCCGCTTCCACGCCGATCATCGCGACTTCCAGATCGTCCAGGAAGGGGTGGAACAGGCCGATGGCGTTGGAGCCGCCACCGACCGGCGCGATCAGCATGTCGGGCAGGCGGCCCTCGGCCTCCATGATCTGTGCGCGGGTTTCCTTGCCGATGATCGACTGGAAATCGCGCACCAGTTCGGGATAGGGGTGCGGACCCGCCGCCGTGCCGATGATGTAGAAAGTGTCATGCACGTTCGACACCCAGTAGCGCAGCGCGTCGTTCATCGAATCCTTGAGGGTCGATGACCCCGAATGGACCGGGATCACTTCTGCGCCCAGCAGCTTCATGCGGAAGACGTTGGGCTTCTGCCGCTCCACGTCCTTCGCGCCCATGAAGATCTTGCATTCCATGCCGAACAGGGCGGCGACGGTCGCGGTGGCGACGCCATGCTGGCCCGCGCCGGTTTCGGCGATGACCTTCTTCTTGCCCATGCGGCGAGCAAGCAGCGCCTGGCCGATGCAATTGTTGATCTTGTGCGCGCCGGTATGGTTCAACTCTTCGCGCTTGAGGTAAATCTTGGCGCCTTTGCCCGGCTGCGCCTTGGCGCGCAGCGCCTCGGTCAGTCGCCCGGCATAATAAAGCGGGTTGGGGCGGCCGACATAGGAGCGCATCAATTCGGCGAACTCGGCGTCGAAGGCGGGATCGGCCTTGGCGGTCTTGTAGACCTTTTCCAGTTCCAAGATCAGCGGCATCAGCGTTTCGGCCACGTAGCGGCCGCCGAACGCACCGAAATGGCCATTGGCGTCGGGCTGCGATCGCAGGCTGTTGGGCAAGCTAATTATGTCGGTCATGGTGTCAGTCTTTCCGGGGACAGAGTTGGGCGTTCGCTTCGATGAAAAGGAAGCGATCAGCGCCATCGTTGTCCGATGCGCATCACGAAGGATGTCTGCGTCAACATGCGGACACCGCTTTGCAGAAGGCCATGATCTTGTCCACACTCTTGATGCCTGGCGCCCTTTCCACGCCGGACGAAATGTCGATCAGGGGCGCGCCGCTGATGCGGATCGCTTCCAACACATTATCGCTGGAAAGGCCGCCAGACAGCCCCCATGGTGCCGGGATGGCCAGGCCGCGCAGCAGCGTCCAGTCGAAGCGAAGCCCCATGCCGCCGGGCAGCGCCGCACCGTCGGGCGTCTTGGCGTCGAACAGCAAAAGGTCGGCCGCGCCGACATAGGCGCTAGCGGCATCGATATCGGCGCGGGTCTTGACCGCTATAGCCTTCCACACCGGCAGGCCGAACCGCTGGCGGATGGCGGCGACGCGCTGCGGGCTCTCCTTGCCATGCAATTGCAGCGCGGTGAGCGCCCCGGTGCCGACCAGTTCGCCCAGCATCTCGTCGGTCGGATCGACGACGACGCCGACCTTTTCGATATGGGCGGGGGCATGGGCGGCGAGGCCGCGAATCTGGTCGGCCTCCACATGACGCGGGCTTTTGGCGAAATGGACAAAGCCGATATGGCTCGCCCCGGCGCTGACCGCCGCGCCCACCGTTTCGGGCGTGGACAAGCCGCAAATCTTGATCGTGAGTCGGGACATGTCCCGCGCTTTAGCGGCGATCCGTCGCCAAGTCACATGGCCGAGGGATCATAGCGGCAGGACTGGGCCATGATCGGGCCAGGTCAGGTCCATATCGTGCAGCGCAAGCCATTCGTCAGCATGGGCGATAGAGGCCTGGCCCAGAAAATCGTCCACGGTAGCGACGATCTGGTCATCGCTCATCTGCGCCGGATCGAGCGGCGGATGCCAGTGCAGGTCGAAATGCGGGCCGCCGGTGCGCGCCAGATAGAAAGGCGTGAATCGCGCGCCCGACTTGCGCGCCAGCCGCAGCGCGACCGACAGATTGCCCGATGGCGGCAGGTCGCGGCCAAAGCGCGGGAACCAGACCTGGCCATCGCGCCGCTCATCGACCAATATATAGAGCATCGCCCGATCCTTGGTCAGGTGGCGCACTATCCCCCGCGCTGCGCCGCCGCTGCCGGTGATCGCCTCGCCCATATAGCTTTGCCGCGCACGCTTGAGCTGCGCCGCCACCCGTTCATTGTCGGGCGGGTCATAGACGCCGAGCGGCGGTCGGTCGGTCGCGGCTTTCAAATGCGCGGCCATCAGATCCCAATTGCCGATATGGGTGGTCAGGAAGATCATCGGTCCCGGCAGGTCCAGCACCGCCTGATAGCCCGCCGCATTCTGCACCCGGACATGGTGGGGGCTGACCAGCCGGTCGATATTGGCCAGTTCGCCCAGCGTCCGCCCGATATTTTCCCAGCGCCGCGTCAATATCCGCTCCCGCTCCGCCTCGTCCAGATCGGGCCGCAGCAGGGCCAGATTGGCGCGCGCGCGGGCATCGCGGAGTTTCATCCGGGGCCGCGCGACATGCGCCGAGAGCCATCCGCCGAGCCAGGACGCCAGTCGCGCGGGCAGCAAACGCAACAGGGTGAAGAGAAAGGGATTGGACAGCATGGAGGAGAGTCATACAGCAGCATAAGTGACGGTAAAGGGGCGTGCGAACATCATGATCTGGTTCTGGATCATCCTCCAGATGCTGACGCTGGCAGGCGTGCTTCATTACAGGCGCCATCTACCGATGGACCGGAAGGAAGAAGCGCCCGAAGGCGTAGTCGTGATCCTTAGCGTCCGGGACGATTGGGATGGCGGCGATGCGCTGATCGCACGGCTGAAGGCCCAAAGCGCGCCGTTCCGCCTGTTGCTGGCGACATCGGGCACCTGTCCGGCGGCCGACGCGCTGGCGGCGCGTGAGGGCGTCTGGGTGCAAATCGTCGCAGCGGGGATGGCGCAGGATGAGGGGCGCAAGGTCCACAAGCTGCGTGCGGCGCTGCGGGCTTTGCGTGCCGACGATCGCTATCTGGTCTTCATCGACGCCGATATCGAGCCGCCGATGCGGCTGGTCGGGCGATTGCTCTTCCCACTGGTGCGGGGCAAGGCCGATATCGTCACTGGATATCGCCTGTTGCTGCCGGAAAAAGGGGCGATGGCGACGCTCGTCGGCGCGGTCGAGCTTCAACTGGCAACGCTGCCGCGCTTCGCTAGCGCGACCATGCCCTGGGGCGGGGCGATGGCCCTGACGCGAGATGTCGCGGACCGGCTGGACCTTCACGCGGCGCTGGCGGGCCGCCTGTCCGACGACATGACGATTGGCCTCGCAGGTTGGCGCGCGAAATTGCGGCTACGGCCGGTGCGCGACCTGCTGGTTGCCAGCCCGTTGGAAGGGCGGACGGCCGATCTGCTGGATTTCGGCGTTCGCCAATATCGCCATATCACCACCAACAGCATCGGTATGTGGGGCCTGGCGACCGGGGTGGTGGCGGTGCAAGCCGGGGCTTGGGCCTGGGCGCTGGGCTGGGGCGGTTGGATCGCGGTGACGATCGGCTATGGCGCAGCGTGGAGTCGGGCGCTGGTGCGCCGCTCCATCATCGGCGCGGTGCTGGAGCCGGAACAGGCGGCAAAGGCACGCCGATCGTTGCTGTGGGACATGGCGGCACCGTTCGCGGTGACATGGGCGCATCTGGCGGTCCAACTGGCGGCCGCTACATCGAACGGCATATGCTGGGGCGGCTGGAATTATCGGGTTAAGGCCGGCAGGGTGATACGCATGGATCGCGCTTAACTTCGCACATTTCCCGCTCGTTTTGAAATTTCGATACCAATGTAGGAAATTTCATGTCGTAGCTGTCGCGATCCTGAGCGTCGCCTCAACGGCTTGTACCATGCACGCCCGCAATAGGACAGCCGGCGCGTCATGGAACGACCGGTGGTTAAAACCCCGCCGGGAACAGATGCCGCCCATCGTCGCCGATGCGCAGCACCACCTTACCCGCGACCGCACTGATCGGCAGGTCGGCATAAAGGTGGGGGAACAGCGCGCCGCCGCGCGATTCCTCCCACCTGATCGCATCGCCAAAGGGCGCCAGATCGATCATCAGCATGACAAGCCGATCCTGCCCGGCGAAATGCTTGGCCACCGTTTCGGTCGCCTGATCGCGGGTCGACATATGGATATAACCGTCCGTCAGGTCGATCGGTGCGCCCTTGAACACGCCGTCGGCCTTGAACTGGTCATATTGCTCCGCCGTCAGCACCTTGTAGGCGAACAGGTCGCTCATGCTTCCGGCGTAGCCTCGGTCGGTTCGGCCTCTTCGCTTTCCTCGATCTTGGCGGCGCTCACGACATGTTCGTCCTTGGCCACATCGAACAACCGCACGCCCGCCGAATTGCGGCTGATGACGCGCAGGCTGTCGAGGCCCATGCGGATCAACTTGGCCTGGTCGGTGACCAGCATCAACTGGTCCGCCTGGGTGGCGGCGAAACTGGCGACGACCGACCCGTTGCGGGCGATATTGTCGATATTGGTGATGCCCTGACCGCCACGGCCGGTGCGGCGATAGTCATAGGCGGACGATAGCTTGCCATAGCCATTGGTGCAGACGGTCAGGATGAACTGTTCCGCTGCCGCAAATTGTGCGGCTCGCTCGGCAGGCAGGGTCGACTCCGCGTCATTATCCTTCCACGGCGCGGCGCGCAGATAGGCCTCGCGTTGGTCCGGGGTAGCGTCGAAGCCCTTGAGGATCGACAGGGAAATAACCTCGTCATCGTCCTTCAGCGTCATGCCGCGCACGCCGGTTGAGGTGCGGCTCTGGAACTCGCGCACGTCGGTCGCGGCGAAGCGGATCGCCTTGCCCTGGCGGGTGGCGAGCAGCACGTCGTCCTCCTCGGTCAGCAGCGCCACGCCGATCAGGCGATCGTCGCTGCCTTCGTCGAAGCGCATCGCCAGCTTGCCGTTGCTGGGCACATTGGCGAAGGCGTCCATGCTATTGCGACGAACTGTCCCGTTCGCTGTCGCGAACATAACGTGCAATTCTTTCCAGCTATCCTCATCTTCTGGCAGCGGCAGCACGGTGCGGATGGTTTCGCCCGGACCCAGCGGCAGCAGGTTGACCATCGGCCGTCCGCGCGTGGCCGGGCCGCCTTCGGGCAGGCGCCACACTTTCATGCGATAGACTTTGCCTGCGGTCGAGAAGAACAGCACCGGCGTATGGGTCGACGTCACGAACATTTCGGTGACGGCGTCCTCATCCTTGGTCGCCATGCCCGATCGGCCCTTGCCGCCGCGCGCCTGCGCGCGGAAACTTTCGAGCGGCGTGCGTTTGATATAGCCCTGCACCGTGACGGTGACGACCATCTCCTCGCGCTCGATCAGATCCTCGTCCTCGATCCCGTCGGCGGCGGCGGTGATTTCCGACAGGCGCGGGGTCGCAAATTCCTTTTCGATCGCTTCCAACTCTTCGCGCATGACCGCATAGAGCTTCACCCGGTCGCCCAGGATCGCCAGATATTCGGCGATCGCTTCGGCCAGTTCGGACAGTTCCTTGCCGATCTCGTCACGTCCAAGCGCGGTAAGGCGATGCAAGCGGAGGTCGAGGATCGCGCGGACCTGAATGTCCGACAGTTTGTAGACGTCGCCATGGACGTCACTCTCGATCGCTTCGACCAGGCGCAGGTAAGGCGCGATCTCGCCGATCGGCCATTCGATCGCCAACAGCTTTTCGCGCGCTTCGGCGGGGCTGGACGACCCACGGATGATCTTCACCATCTCATCGAGATTGCTGACCGCGACGACCAGGCCCAGCAAGATATGCGCTCGGTCACGCGCCTTGTTCAGTTCGAACTTGGTGCGGCGGGTGATGACCTCTTCGCGGAACTTGACGAAGGCTTCGATGATTTCGCGCAGGCCCAGCAATTCCGGGCGTCCGCCGCGGATCGCCAGCATGTTGGCCGGGAAGCTCGACTGGGCTGGGGTGTTGCGCCACAACTGGTTCAGCACGACTTCCGGCGTCGCGTCGCGCTTCAGGTCCATGACGATCCGCACGCCTTCGCGGTTGGATTCGTCGCGAATGTCGCTAATGCCTTCGATCCGCTTGTCCTTGGCGGCTTCGGCGATCTTTTCGACCAGGCCGTTCTTGCCGACCTGGTAAGGGATGGCGGTCAGGACGATGGATTCCCGGTCGCCGCGCCCGCTTTCGATCACATGGCGCGAGCGCATCATGATGGAGCCGCGCCCGGTATGATAGGCGCTGCGCGCGCCCGACTGGCCCAGGATCAGCGGTGCCGTCGGGAAATCGGGACCGGGGACGATCGCGATCAGTTCGTCGGTCGTGATCTCCGGGTTATCGATATAGGCGAGGCAGGCGCGCAGCACTTCGCCCAGATTATGCGGCGGGATATTGGTCGCCATGCCGACCGCGATGCCGCCTGCGCCGTTGACCAGCAGGTTCGGGAAACGCGCAGGCAGAACCTGCGGCTCGCTTTCCGAAGCGTCGTAGTTAGGCGTGAAATCGACCGTATCCTTGTCGAGATCGTCCAGCAGCGCGGTCGCGACCTTGGCCAGACGCGCTTCGGTATAGCGCATCGCCGCTGGCGGATCGGGGTCCATGGAACCGAAATTCCCCTGACCGTCGATCAGCGGCACCCGCATCGACCAGTCCTGCGTCATGCGCGCCAAAGCATCGTAGATCGAACTGTCGCCATGCGGGTGATATTTACCCATCACTTCACCGACGAGGCGCGCCGACTTGCGATAGGGGCGGTTGTAGACGAAGCCCGATTCCTGGGCGGAGAAGAGAATGCGGCGATGCACCGGCTTCAGGCCGTCGCGCACGTCCGGCAGGGCGCGTGCCACAATGACGGACATGGCATAGTCGAGATAGCTTGCCTTCATCTCGTCCACGATGGAGATGGGGCTGATGTCCGAAGGGTCGGCGAGGACAGTCTCGTCGGTCAATGCGATTCTCTTTTTTTCAGGATGGATTCTGTTGCTCAACCCCTAGCCGAGCGAAACAAATCTGTCACCCCTTGGTCAAGCCCGCGCGCCCGCATGTGCAACCAGGACGCTACAGGGAGCCGATATGTTCGCAAGTGGAACGAAGCGGCTGTATAACGGTTGCAAAATCTGACGATATCGGCTTGTTCAATGGCCGTTCACGCGCCGTCCCCTAATCGGCGCTCAACTGCGAAAGGTCGCCTGCTGTTCCCCCCATCAGGCGCGCAAAAGGAGATGATGATCATGCGTTTTGTTACCCCGGTGGCGCTCGCGCTGGCTTTGGCGATGACCGGTGGCGCGATCAGCGCCCCTGCCTTCGCCGCGAAGAAGGAAGAGAAGAAGGCCGGTCCGAAGCTTAATGTGTCGCCCGACGTCATCAAGGCGCTGCAAACCGCGCAGAAGGCCGCAGAAGCGCAGGATTTCGCCGGCGCAAAGGCTGCGCTCGCCGAAGCGGACAGCAAGGCCACGTCCAATGACGACAAATATCAGATCGGCGCGATCAAGCTGAACACCTCGATCGGGGCCAAGGATACGGCATTGCAGGGCGAAGCGCTCAACCAGATGCTCGACAGCGGCCTGACCCCGCCCGAACAGGCTGGCCAGTTCAATGCGATCGCCGCCGATCAGGCGATGGCTGCCAAGAATTACGACGTCGCGATTCAGCGCGGCCAGGCGGCGCTTGCGGCCGGTTACAAGGCCGAAGCGGTCCAGCCGACCATCGCCCAGGCCTATTTCGGCAAGGCGGGCACCGGCAATGGTTCGGTCGAGCCTGCGCGCGGCTTCAACCAGCAAGGTCTGACGGCGCTGAAGGCCGCGGCCGACGCGATGAAGGCGGCGGGCCAGCAAGTGCCGGCACAATGGTATCAGATCGGCGTCAGCCGGGCCGAGGCGGCCAAGCTGCCGGACGTGACCGAATGGGCGAAGATGGCCTATCAGGCTGAACCCAGCGGCCAGAATCTGCGGACGCTGGTGCGCCTGTTCCAGCGCGCCAACCCCAATATCTCGAACCGCGAGAATCTCGACGTCCTGCGCCTTCTGTCGGTTTCCGGCGGTCTGGTCATTGCGGCCGATTATACCGAATATGCCGAAATGGCGTCGAAGACCGGTATTTATGGCGAGGTCAAGACCGCCATCGACGCCGGCCGGTCCAAGGGCGTGCTGAGCGCGACCCAGGGCGCTGACCTCTATCAGACCGCCGTGCCCAAGATCGCGGGCGACAAGAGCACGCTGGGCGCGGCGGAAGCCGATGCGCAGAAGGCCGCCAATGGCAAGATCGCCGCCGCCACTGGCGACGCCTATCTGGGCTATGGCGACTATGCCAAGGCTGCGGCGATGTTCGAACTCGCCAAGCAGAAGGGCGGCGTGGAAGCGGACGAGATTAACTCCCGCCTTGGCATCGCCAAGACGTTGGGCGGCGATAATGCCGGTGCCAAGGCCGCTTTCGAAGCGGTACAGGCCGGTTCGCGCAAGCAGGTCGCTGGCCTTTGGCTCGCCTATCTGGGCACAAAGGGCGCCTGATAGCGCTGGATTGACAGCGAGGGCGCCGTGGCGGCAGATTGCTGCCGCGGCGCCCTTGTCGCATTATATGATTATTATTTGGGGAGGCCGGGGCGGCCCATGCGCATCGATATCCATAATTTCCGCCTGCCGTTGGCGGCGTTCGTGGCGGCTGTCGCGATAGTGGCGACCCCCGCAGCGGCGAAGAAAAAGGAGCCGGTGGTGGCCGGCCCGCCCATCGAGATGTCCGACGGTTTCCGCGCCGGCGCGCAAGCGGCCGAGGCCGCGCTGAAGGCGCGCGACGCGGCGACGGCCAGCGCGCGCATCGCATCGCTCAGCCCCACAAATGATTTCGAATCCTATGTCGCGGCCGGCATGCGCTTCCAACTCGCGGCGCAACGCCGCGACGTGCAGGCCGAACGCATCGCACTGACTGACATGTTCAAGACAACCGCTCTGCCGCGCAGCGAAGCGCCGCGGTTGCGCTATGTCGCGGCCTATCTGTCCTACATGGTCGGCAATTATACGGACGCAACCGCCCAGCTCGATTACGCCAAGACGCTGGGCTATGACGGCATCGACGCGATCATGTTGCGCGCCGATATCGCCCTGCGCCGCAACAAGCCCAAGGAAGCCCGCCCCTTCGTGCAGGAGGCCATTGCCCGCCAAAAGGCGTCGGGTCAGCCGGTGCCGCTGGCCTGGATCGATCGGGCGATCTCCATGGCCTATCAAGCCGGCGACTGGACCGACGTCGGGCAGCTCTATCGCGACCGGCTGAACCAGCGGGATGGCAAGGAAGAATGGCGGTCCGCGCTGGTCAATTACCAGTCGGCCGCTGAACTGGAGCCGCAACTGCAACTCGATCTTTATCGTCTGCAAGCGGCCAATGGCGCGATGGCGAGCGAGCGGGACTATCAGGCCTATGCGCAGGCGGCCGAGAAATCAGGCTATTATTCCGAAGCCAAGGCAATCATCGAATCCGGCCGCAAGGCGGGCAAGCTGACCCCGACCCAGAGCGTGACCAGCCAGTTGCTCAAGAGCGTCACGCCCAAGGCGACCAAGGAAATCGTTGCCCTGCCGGTCATGGCAAAAAAGGCCGCGGCGGCAGGCAACGGCAAGGATGCGCTGGCCGTCGCGGACAGCTATTTCTCGCTCGGCCAATTCCCCCAGGCGGTCGAACAATATCGGCTGGCGCTAAGCAAGGGCGGGATCGACGAGGGACGCGCCAATGCACGGTTGGGCGTGGCGCTGGCCCGGTCCGGCGACCTGCCCAATGCCCAGGCGACACTGGCGCAGGTCAGCGGTCCCTGGAGTGCGATTGCTGGCTTCTGGACCGCTTGGACGCAGCATCAGGATCGCAAGGCCGGCTGACCGCGCTGCGATCTCCTGCGCCGTCCGGGTTTAGACGGGCAGGGGGACGCCGGGCTGGTTCTTGGATGTACGGATGGTCAGCGACGTCTTGACGCTGACCACATTGGGTGCCGGCGTCAGCTTCGACGTCAAAAATTGCTGGAAGCTTTGCAGGTCGCGGGCCACGACTTTCAGGATGAAGTCGATTTCGCCGTTCAGCATATGGCATTCGCGCACTTCGGGCAGCGACGCAACATGGTCCTGAAACGCCTTCAGATCGGCTTCCGCCTGGCTTTTCAGGCTGACCATGGCGAACACGGTGATGGTATAGCCCAGCATCGCCGGATCGACGACGGCATGGTAGGATTTTATTGCACCAGCTTCCTCCAGCGCGCGCACGCGACGCAGGCAAGGGGGCGCAGTCAGGCCGACTTTGCGCGCCAACTCCACATTGGTCATCCTGCCGTCCTGTTGCAGTTCGCCCAGGATCTGCATGTCGATGTCGTCGATATTGGGGCCGGCCATTATTTCGCTTATTTCCTGTCCTGTTTATGCGACCCATCATAATAATGTTTCAGGGCAATGCAATTGTCCCACTATGCGACGATCGCTTTCGTTCGTGCCATCGGGGCCTTTTCCTTTCCGCGTGGAGCGCCTATCGATGATCGGGGCCGTATCCGTGTGCTGCGGGGCACAGGCCGATAACCCGCATGATTTGGGGATTTTGGTGCGTTTCGACGATCTGATGCAGACAGTGCTGGCGGCGCAGGACCGTAGCGGTCTGGGCGCGGTGACGTTGTGGCGCCAATGTGTCGATCTCCTCGCCCAGCGCGATCGGCCGGATCGGCCTGCCATGGCCGCGCGGGAGCGTGGCGCGCTGCTCGACCGGCTGTCCGCCTTGCAACCGCAGCTAACTGAAACGCAGCGAATCGCGACCGTCGTGGAACTAGGCGGTCGTTTGCGGTCGCCCAGCCTGGTCGCCTTCTTCGCCAATGACAGGCCCTCGATCGCCGCCGCCGCCACGGCGCGGGCACAGCTGCCGGAAACGGCTTGGATCGACCTGCTGCCGCACCTGACGCCGACGGCGCGCGGCGTGCTGCGCGGTCGGCGCGATATCGGCCCGGCGACCCGGCAGGCGCTCGAAGCCTTCGGTGCGCATGATCTGGTGCTGTCCACCGCGCGGCAGGACATGGTCGGCGACAGCGACATGATCCTGACGCCCGAGATGCTGGCGGAACCCGATCCGTCACCGGCCGAGCCGAAGCCATCCGCGACGGTAACGCCGCTGCGCCCGCAGCCGGGCGACGAGGGGCAAATCCGCAATCTGGTCGATCGGATCGCGCGTTTCACCAGCACGCGCAAGCCACTCGAAGCCGCCAATGCCGACGTCTTTCCCGTTCGGGAGGCCGCTCCCCGCGACTTCGCGTTCGAAACCGATGCGGAGGGTATCATCCTGTGGATCGATCAGGGACCACGCGCCGCGCTGATCGGTCTGACGCTGGGGGATGTCGCGCTCGAAGGCGGCAGCGGACCCGACGCCCATGTCACCGGCGCTTTCGCACGCCGCAGCGGCTTCCAAAATGGGCGCTATACGATCGTCGGCGGGGCCATGGCGGGCGAGTGGCGTCTGTCCGCAACCCCGTTTTTCGACACCCGCTCCGGTCGTTTCCAGGGCTATCGTGGACAGGCGCGTCGCCCGTTCCTGCACGAAGTCGCGAGCGAACCCAAGCCTGCGGCAATGGCCATTGCCGGGCTGTCGGCCGACTCGCTGCGGCAACTCGTTCATGAATTGCGCACGCCCCTAAACGCCATATTGGGCTTTGCCGAGATCATAGAGCAGGAACTATTCGGTGCGGCCGGCATCCAGTATCGCGACATGGCGGGCAAGATCGCGGTCGATGCGCGCCACCTGCTCGCGGCGTTCGACGATCTGGATCTGGCGGCCAGGGTATCCCGCGGCGACGGCGCGACCATGCCTCAGCTGATCGATCCGGCGCTGCTGATTACGCAGGTCGCCACACGCTTCCGCGACCAAAGCGCCATTGATATCGACATCGCCGTCGCGCCCGGACTGCCGCAGGTGCGGATCGATCCGGTGCAGGGCGAACGGATGGTGCAGCATCTGCTGCGCACCGCCATTTCGGTCGCGCCCGCCGCCGAAGCAGTGACCGGCGCCTGCTGGTTCCAGCCGGACGGCGCGGCCGGGCGCGTCGCCTTCGCCATCGATCGGCCCTCCACGTTGATCGGCATGGACGAGGCGCAACTGCTCGATCCCGGCTATGATTCCAGCGGCGATTGGGTCGATGGCCCTTTGCTGGGCCTAGGCTTTTCGCTGCGGCTGATCCGCGGGCTGGCCGCCACATGCGGTGGCGGGCTGACGATCGAGCCAGGACGGCTGTTGCTGACCATCCCTGCGGTCGCCGTTGCGAGCGATCTGGCCGATCACGCCTGACGGGCCGAGCCTGACGAATAGGGAAACCCTATCGCAACCATTGGCCGATAGGAATGCGGCATGACCGTTCAACTTCATGATGGCAATCTGCTCCAGTCGCCGCTGGCGCAGGACATGATCGCCCTCGATCCCGCCTTTGGCACCCGTTTCATGCTGTTCGTCGATACCGAGGAAGAGTTTGACTGGGATGCGCCCTTCAGCCGCACCAGCAATCGCGTCACTGCATTGGCGGGCATGGCGCGCGGCCAGGCCTATTTCGCGGCCGCCGGGGTCAAGCCCATTTATGTCACCGACTATCCGGTCATCGACAGCGATGCCGCCGCCGCGATGATGGGACAATGGGTCAGCGATGGCGGGGCCGATATCGGCGCGCATCTCCACCCCTGGGTCAATCCGCCGCATGTCGAGGATGTGAACGCCGCCAACAGCTATGTCGGCTTCCTGCCCGAAGCGGTCGAGCGCGCCAAGTTGGAGGCGCTGTGCCAGCGCATCGAGGAACGGTTCGGCCGCCGCCCCATCGCCTATCGCGCCGGGCGCTATGGTGTTGGCGTCAGCAGCGCTCGCTTGCTGGAGGAGGCGGGTTTTCGCCTCGACAGTTCGGTTCGCGGCCGGTTCGATTACAGCCACCAGCATGGCCCCGATTTCCATGGCCTGCCGCAACATCCCTATTGGGCGGGGCCTACCCGGTCGCTGATCGAACTGCCGTTGTCCACCGCCTTTGCCGGATTGCTGCGCGGCGGCGGCGAGCGCCTGTATCGCGCGACGCAGGCGATGGGGCCGCTGGCGGGCGCCCTGTCGCGCGCGCGGATGCTCAGCCGCATCCCGCTGACCCCCGAAGGCGTGCCGCTGCATGAGGCGATATCGGCGATCGACGCGCTGATCGATGAGGGCGTGCGCGTGCTGAATTTCAGCTTCCATTCCCCCACGCTGGAGCCTGGACATACGCCTTATGTCCGTAATGAGGGCGATCGGACTGCCTTTTACCGCTGGTGGGACGGCGTGCTGGCACATCTGGCCCGCCGCGGCGTTACCGCCGCCAGCCTCGATCAACTCATTGCCGCAGTTCCTATGCGCGGACGGGCTTGCCAAGCGGCGTGATGCTGCCTATCGGCAGCGCAGGTGGGGCCTGTAGCTCAACTGGTTAGAGCTGGCCGCTCATAACGGCTAGGTTGCGGGTTCAAGTCCTGCCGGGCCCACCAACGCTTCAATTCATAGAGCCCATATGGTATCAATAAACCCTTCAATTTGAAGGGTTTATTGGCCGATGTTTATTCAGATCGTAGCACGACGTTTCACAACGTTGCGCGCGACTCGGGGTAAAATTGGGGGTAAAAGCAGGCCGGTTTGGGGGTAAAAATGACTCTCACAATCGCAGACATCAAGAACGCCAAAATCAAAGACCGCACGTACAAGCTCACCGACGCGCATGGCCTGTTTATTCAGGTGTCACCAGCCGGCACAAAATCATGGCGATTCAAATATCGGCACGGTGGCAAGGAGAGGCTGCTGAGCTTTGGCCGATACCCTCAGATCGGACTCGCCGCGGCGCGAGTAGCGCGTGACGATGCCAGAGACCTTCTCTTCGAAGGCAAAGATCCCGTTCTGGAAAAAAGGCGAGAGCGGCAGCGGAAACTGGACGCTTCCGAGGCAACATTCCGCCGGGTGGCCGACGAATGGCTATCGGATCACGCGCCCCTTTGGTCGCTTTCCAACGCAACGCGAGTCCGCAATCGCTTCGAGCGTGATCTTTACCCGGTTTTCGGGTCGACACCGATCGGTATGATTGAGAGCATTGATATCCTTCGTGCGCTAAGGTCCATCGAAGCGCGCGGGTCTATTGAAACCGCCAAGCGGGTTCGGGGTTACATTCGATCGGTCTTCAAAAAAGCCAAGGGCGAACAACTCGTGACCGTGGCGATGATCATGGAAATCGACGAACTTCGAGATGCTCTCAAGCCCGCACGGCGGGGCAGGAGGCAACCGGCTCTCACGACGATCCCTGAGCTTCTAGACCTCCAGCAATGCATCGACCGGGCGAAATCCAGCATCGCCACCAAGCTTGCTTCTCGCCTGCTCGCGCTCACGGCCGTTCGAATCGGTGTCCAGGGCTGCGCTTTGGACAGAATTTGAGGGCATCGACTGGGCCAAGCCAGATACCTGTTGCGAAAAGGCGATTTGGCGCATTCCTGCCGAGCGAATGAAACTTGAATTGGAAGACAAGTTCAACCCGGGCTTTGGTCACGACGTGCCGCTCTCTTCGCAAGCAGTCGATGTTTTGCGCGCTATTCGTGTCGTTACGGGAACGAGCCCCTATCTGTTCCCGAATGCTAAGTCTTCGCGCGAGCCGATGACGGATGCTGCAGTGAGCTGCATGTACAAACGTATGGCCAATGGCCGCTTCAAGAACCGCATGGTCCCACATGGCTGGCGATCGGCCTTCTCAACGGTAATGAACGAGCGAGCAGCCGAACTCGAGCGCGATGGCGACCGCGTCATGATCGACATGATCCTGGCGCATGTTCCAGAAGGCGTCTCTGCCTCTGAATGGGCATACAAGCGAGTGCCGCATCGGTAGCGTCTCCAGCGAGCGTTGCAGTCGCGAGCGAACGATAGGCCGATCGGGCGACCCATGCGTTCAATCCAGGATCATCTGCCGGGCGGCCGGAAAATTCGAGCCGCCGTCAGAACCTATTTGGAGATGAATAGATGGCTCAATATCCCGTTGATCGCCTGATCGTCATACCTGAGGATATCGATCTCGCCCGATCGCCGCTGCGATCGACGCTGGAGGCTGACACCTTCGTTCTAGGCGCATTTAATCCAGGCATGACGCGGCTTTCCAACGGCAATCTGCTGCTCATGGTGCGGATCGCCGAAGCGCTGTCCGCGCCGATCGAAGGCGACATGATCCGTGCGATCCGCTGGGAGGCGGGCCGCTATGTGCTGGACGCCTGGCCGCTTGACGCGGTCGATACTTCCGACCCACGCCAGTTCATGCTGAAGGGCCAGCACTGGAAAGTGATTGGTCTGACCTCCTTGTCCTGGCTGCTGCCGGTGGAACTGTCGCCCGACGGATTGGAGGTCGTCGCCTGGCATTATGACCGCGCTATAGCGCCTGCGGCGGACAACCAATGCTATGGCATCGAGGATGCCCGCATAAGCCGGATCGGTGGCCGATACTGGATGACGACCTGCTCGGTCAGCCCCGAGCGTCATGCAACGACCCTCTACACCTCCCGCGATGCGTTCGATTGGCATTGTGAGGGGCTCGTACTCGATCATCAGAACAAGGACATGCTGTTGTTCGAAGGACTGATCGCTGGTCGTTATTGGGCGCTCACGAGGCCATTGGGCTACCTATATTTCGCCTACCCGCCCGGCAGCCCATGGCGCGCCGGGCCTTCCATCAACCTTGCGACATCGCCCGACGGACTGCACTGGAAGCCTCATGATCGACCCGGCATTCGCCCCCATGCCGATACCGAGGCGACAGCGCGCATCGGGGGCGGGGCGCCGCCGATCCTGACGGACGAAGGCTGGCTGAGCCTTTGGCATGGGGTCGAGCCCAATGATGGCGTTGGCATCTACCGCACCTACTGGTCTATCCTGGATCGCGACGATCCGAGCCAGGTAGTGCGGACCGACCACCGGCCTCTGCTCGAACCGGCGCCTTTGCTCACGCAGCCGCTGGCGCACCAGATATATCTGCACGATATCGTGTTCACCACAGGCATCGCCGACGCGGGCGATCACTATATCATAGCGTCCGGTGAAGCGGACCTCGCGTGCCGGATAACCCATATTCCACACGGCCGCTTCGGTGCATTCTGAAGTATTTATCAAGTTCGCATCAGGTTGAGTGTCTGCAACTAAAAACGTCTTTATGCGTTAAAATAGTTATCCGTGTCTTTCGCGCGCGGCGCGAAGCGGTCCAGCAGGATAACAGTTGATGAAGCATAGTCCTTTGGATTCGCTTGCCTCCGTTCCGGCGCCTCAGCATATCGCTCTTATCGGCAACTCAATGCCCCGTCGCTGTGGTATTGCGACTTTTACGACACACTGCCATGATGCTTTGCTTGCTGCTTTTCCTACCATGCGCATAGACAGCTATGCTATGGATGATGGTGCCGATGGGATCGTTTATCCTGACGGCATCCATGCAATCATGAGAGACGATCGCGCGGCTTATGCCGAGGCCGCATGTCGGATCGAGGATAGCGGCGCGCAGGCGATCTGGCTCCAGCATGAATTCGGGATATTTGGCGGCGCGGCGGGAGACATGATCCTGCACCTGCTTGAGCGGACCCGGCTGCCTCTGGTCCTCACGCTCCATACGATTTCCGAGAAAGCTAGCCCGGATGAGCACCGCGTTATGGCCGCCCTTTTGCGGCGGGCAAGCAAGGTCATGGTCATGGCGGGGCAGGGGCGAACCCTCCTGATTGAAACCTATGGGCTGGATGACGCCGCAATAGCAGTCATCCCCCATGGCGTGCCTGACCGGCCCTATGTCGATCCTCCCGCGATGAAGTCCAGCTTTGGCTGGGAAGGGCATCGGATCATCCTTACCTTCGGCCTGCTCGCACCTGACAAGGGTATCGATCACATGATCCGGGCTATGCCCGCCATCGTCGAAGCGCATCCTGACGCGCTGTATGTCGTCTTGGGCGCGACCCACCCGAACCTTATTCGCGAGCGCGGCGAGAGCATGCGCGAGGGGCTCGCCGCGCTGGCGCAGGAGCTGGGCGTTGGCAATCAGGTTCGCTTCATCGACCGCTACGTCGAACAGGAGGAATTACTCGACACGCTTCAGGCGGCCGACATCTACGTCACCCCCTATGTCAATCCTGCGCAGATTGTTTCGGGCACGCTCAGCTACGCGATCGGCATGGGCAAGCCCGTGCTCTCGACACCCTATGTTCAGGCACAGGAAATCCTGTCGGAAGACCGCGGTGTCGTCGTGCCGTTCCAGGATGCGGGTGCCTTGTCCATGCAGATCATAGCCTTATTGTCGGACGAGGCGTTGTTGCGCGGCTATGCGGCGCGCGCCTATGCCTATGGGCGCAAGATGATCTGGAGCGAATTGGCGCGCAACGTCGGCAATCTGATGATCGCCGCCATCTTCGCGCATCCGGATCGCCAAAGCCCGCGCCGCAGCTATGCCGTCCTTCCGCCCGATCCTTCCGCCGTCCTGCGAATGAGCGATGCGACTGGCATATTTCAACATGGTATCCTCACCATCCCGGACCGTCGTCATGGCTATTGCATCGACGACAATGCCCGGGCTCTGATCCTGATGGCCCAGATTGAGTCTATGGACGAGGGTCTTCGGGACAAGTGGATGACCACTTATGCCAGCTTTGTTCAGCATGCCTGGAATCCGGATCGTGGCCGGTTCCGCAATTTCATGGGCTTCGACCGGCGCTGGTGCGAGGAAGAAGGATCTGAAGATAGCTGTGGACGCGCCCTATGGGCATTGGGTGTCACCGTGCGCGACGCCCCTTCTCCCGCGCATCGCGAATGGGCAGCGCATCTATTTGAAGCGGCCGTCGGTCCTATGGCTTCGGTCACCTCGCCGCGCGCGCAGGCCTTCGTCATTCTTGGCGCAGGTGCCATTTTAGATGCCGATCCAGATCACAGTCGTATCTCTATCATGATGGCAAGATTTGCCGATCATATTGCCGCGCTTCTCGACGCAGCCAGCCGTCCCGGCTGGACATGGTTCGAGAGGGTACTTGCCTATGACAATGCACGGCTGCCGGAAGCTCTGCTCGTCGCCGGGAGGCACCTTGGACGAGCGGACCTGATTGAACGCGGTTTGATTTCGCTGGAATGGATAGGCGACAGGCAGAGGACGCCCGAGGGCTATTTCCGTCCTGTGGGGTCGGAAAGTTTCGGCCGCAGTCACAAGCCACCCTTGCCCTACGACCAGCAGCCGCTGGAGGCACAGGCGACCATTGACGCCGCAGTCGCCGCGTGGGATGTCGATCCTGACAAAAGATGGGTAGTCCAGGCGGAAACCGCCTATCGCTGGTTCCTGGGCCAGAACGACCTGGACACTCCGCTCGCGACGCCCGCGGGTGGAGGCTGCTTTGACGGGCTGACCCCCCTTGGTCCCAATCGCAACCAGGGCGCGGAATCGCTTATCGCGCTGCAACTGGCATCCTGCGCCATGATGAGGCTTTCCCAACGCCTCGCGGACGTGGCACAAGGGGGAGCGACGGGCGTACCGATCGCTTTCGCCTGATCCGCTGGCCGTACAGGACATTGTTTTGCAGAAGATTGACGCGCTGCCACTTCGTTTGACAGCTGATGCGAAGCGTGTCGTCGTGCGACCCTTTCATCTTGGGTGGCAGACACAGGGTGGTGCGCCCAGCCGTACCCAACGGATCACACAGGCCGTCCTGGCACTCCCCGAAGCCGAGGTGAACGCGCAACTCACCCATGTCCTCATCGGGTTCGAAGCGCGCCATTGGCAGACCCGACGGGTGTTCATGACCCGCTTCGCCGAGATCGCCAGGCTGTTGAAACTGGACGACCGGGGTATCAGCGATGCGCGCTGCCAATTGATCGGCGCCTATTTCTGTCACGAATATAGCTATGCTGCTGCGGCCTTGATGAATCCCAGTGTCGTGCCCCATCCCGACCAGAGCGGGTTGGCAGAAGGCTGCCAGCGTATCGTCATTTCGCTGCGCGCCGTGGGCGAGGGTCATATCAGTTCGATCGCCTTTCGGGAGGGCATCATCTCGGAGCGCGGCGACTTGCAGTTGGCACCCGAACCGCCCTTTGCGACTGCGGCAGACGCGAAGGGCGACGAGGAACGTGAACAGTCCGGACCCGTGACGATCTTCCGCCACCCCGACAGCACATTATCAGGGACGGTGATATTTCCAATCACCGCCGCGCAGGCGAACGGTCTGGAAGATCTTCGCCTGGTTCGGTTCGTCCACGACGACGGGTCGGTCGAATGGCTCGGCACCTACACCGCCTATAATGGCCGACAAATCCAGTCGGAGATGATGCGCACAACCGATTTCCGAAGCTTCGGCATGTATCCGCTGACGGGCAGCGCAGCCCGCAACAAAGGCATGGCCTTGTTCCCGCGCAAAGTGAACGGCCGCTACATGATGATCGGTCGGCAGGATGGCGAGAATCTCTATCTGCTCCAGTCTGACAGCCTGACAGATTGGGGCGAAGGAGAGAAAATCCTGATGCCGCACTATCTGTGGGAGCTTGTCCAGATCGGCAATTGCGGTTCGCCAATCGAGCTTGATGAGGGCTGGTTGCTCCTGACCCACGGTGTCGGCGCGATGCGGGAATATTCCATCGGCGCAGTACTGCTCGATAAGACCGATCCCTCGAGAGTTCTGCGCCGTTCGGTCGATCCCATATTGGCTGCAATAGATAGCGAGCGGGAGGGCTATGTCCCCAATGTCGTCTATACCTGTGGGGCGACGCGCATTGGTAGGATGATCTTCCTGCCCTATGGCGTGGCCGACAGTTCGGTCGCGTTCGCGTTCATCCCGATCGCCGAGATGCTGTCCTTGATGAATTGACGGATGGCGGCGGCGAATCAAATATCTTGGGCTGACGAATATTTGGTCTTTACTTGCGTTAGTCGGTCGGACGCCTCTGAATATCGAGACTATGCTGAAAAAAACGATACGAACCTTTCCGGTGTCGCCGAAATCATTCCCGTGTCCGGCGAACTGGCCGATATGCTGCAAGACGCGGTCGCGGATGCTTCCATCGCACCGATCGATGTGAAGATCACCGCCTTGGCACTGGCTGGTGCGCTGGCATGAACCCAATGGCGCGCTATCCACGTCGCAAATCGCCGATGCTATGGTGGCTACCCTTATGGGCGGGCGCGATCCGTACAGCGCCTGAACATATGACGGCGTCGCAATCGTTCAGTCTTTGCTACAGCCCCTCAGCCTCGACCCAATGGGCGCTGGTGATCTCGCGGGCGAGCGCCCAGACCTGTCGCCTGATGTCCGGCACGGCGACGATTTCCCAATGTGCGCCCCGCGTCATCGGCCCCACGACATGCAGCCGGGGCTGCGCGCGGCCGTCGGCGGCGATGGCATGGCATTGGCGATCGACGTCGATGCCGATGGCCAGCGGATCGGGCCGGATGTCGCCGCGGTCGAACAGGTTGCGCAGCAGCGGATCGGTCACACGCCGCAAGTCGCCAAGCGGCCCCGTACAGTTGACCACCCGCGCCACTTTCAGCGTCTTGCTTTCCACCGCGCCCCGCGCGCGCAGGCCGACGATCAGGCCGTCGCCATCGGCCGTCGCCGTCGCCACCTTCGCCGCCCGCACCATCAGCCGCCCTTGCGCGCGCAGCCCATCCAGTCGCTCGGCGACCTGCGGCGCGACCCGGTGGCGATGCACGTCCCAATAGGGGCGGAGGTGACGCAGGAAACGGCTGCGTTCGGCGGCGCTCGCGGCGCGCCACATATCGGCGGAGAAGGGCCGCAATTCGTCCACCGCATTGCGCCAGCCAATCTCCGCTGCCCGGTCACGCAGGCCGCGTACTAATGCGGAAGCCGACCCTATAGGTCGTTCACGCCGCACGGCATAGGGGGGAGCGGGGGCA